>DUUV01000102.1 GCA_012841375.1 Candidatus Fermentithermobacillaceae bacterium | reverse complement strand
GGTAACAGAAACCTTCTGCTCGGCTCGGAGCAGGCCTTCTTTATTGTCCTAAAGTGGGGACGATCTTGTCCGAAAGTGGGGAAAAAGTTTGTCCACTTGTGGGGATTTTATCTTGTCCGGCTACAATGAGCGTATCCAAGCCGTATATGAGGCCGAAGATGTTCTGAGTCACATTGTCGTGGATCTCGCCTGCGATACGGTCCTTCTCTTCCATCAGCAAGAGTTCCTCAGCCAAGGACTCCAGAAACCGCTTCTCCAGAACCCCGGCGCAAAGGTCAGCCATGAAGATGAGAGTCTGCTTTTCTTCGTTACTCTGCCGGTCACCCAAATAGTAAGCCGATAGAACGCCGAAGATTGTTGAACTGGACTTGACCTTAACGGTGACAAGCCTTCCGGATTGTCGGTCCTTGCTGCCGGCAATCTGGTGGACATGAACCTCGGGGCCATCCCGCCTGTTCTCAAACATCGACTTGATATGCGGATACCAGTCTTCTTCAGAGAGGACGTCCCTGGGTCCCCGTACCACGTAGAAACTCTCTTTCCGTGGGTCTTTCACGCCGGATTGCGTCTCTACCCAGACGATGACTTTCTCTGCCCCGGTCAGCGTCCGGCTATAGGAGGCAAACAGGTTGGCAACCTCATGGGGATCGCTGTAGTGGGAGAGCATCTCGATAGCCTCGTAGAGAGCCTTGATATGCTCCAACTGCTTCTTCATCGTTTCGGCCTGGTTGGAGAGCCGGGCGATAATGTGAGTGAAGATTTGAGCAGAAAAAGTAGTCAAGACAAAGACCATTAAGAAAAACGAACGATCGGGCCACAGCGGCACAGTCTCCGCGGGAGTATAGAGACTGTACCGCTGCAAGAGAATCGCCGCAGAAAGAAAGGCTGTCATCATGAGCCAGCAGCAGTACGCAGGCGGGAGCGTAGCGGAGAGCAAGATTGGGTTGATGGCGTACCAGATGAAAGGGCTATCCAATCCGCCGGTGATAACGAGTATTGAGGCAAGGCCCAGAGTCTCTATGAAAATCAGCAGTTTTCTTGCCCCTGCGCTTTCGTTCTCGCGGTAAATCCGGGTGAAGAACCGGGCTTCCAAGAAAAGGCAGACGACCGCCCCGGCCTTCAGGTACATAGGGGCAACAGGGGGACCAACGAAGTAGAACCCTGAAGTAACCAACAAGGATATGTAGCGGTAGTAGGTGAGCAGCGAAGAGGGATCTAGATCTCTCCACGACAGTCGCTTCTTAAGGAAATAGTACGCGGCAGGCAAGTGACAAGCCCCCATGTTGTCTTACTGCGGTATGGTTGAAAGCCTGTAAGAATACAGGGCATCTTCATCGACGACGTAAAACTCTGTTGTTTGAACGCCCTCGTCCGTCAGGACATCAATCTGCAATATCGGTCTTTCTCTCTCATCTGCCATCTTGGCCAACTCTTTGAAATCCGCGATCTCAACCTTGAGACTGCTTGCGGGAATATCTCTTAACCCGCCGGCTCTGATAATCCGTCCCCCGTAGCGGCGCCTTATGCGGTCAAGTTCCGCATCGCGCTTCTCCCTGGCACTTGAGCGCGCCTTTTGCCGTTCGTAGAGGTAGAATGCCAAGCCCAAAACTGAAGTGGTCAAGAGAGCCGGAAAGAACGCTCTGGCATTCGGTACGTCCAAGGGATAGCCCCAGACGCTCATGTAATTCGTGTGTGTTACTGTCTCCGTCGTGGTCTCGGTTTTCTCGTAGAGCAACTCACCCGTGGGATCGATTGTGCTGCCCCTCAGGGCGAACACATACTCGCCGACAAGAGGACTCGGGTCCGAGGGATTGTCGGCATCTAGGGGTGAGCAAGCAAGACTGCTCTTGATAACCAGATTGTACGCATCACGAGGCCTTATTTCCAGTTCCTCTACTATAGCCTCTCCCACCTCGACTGCTGTGGACAGGGGTAATGTGAAACTGGACCTGAAGACGAGTCTTCCATCGCCAGGCCTGTCCAAAGTAATGTCGGGACTATGCTCCAATCTGATCTCCCACTGGTCTGGTGAACGGAGAAGCAACTCGACGTGAAAGTCACCATCCGGTCCGCAGCATGAGAAACCTCAATCTCTCCGGTAACCTCGAAGTCGATTTTCCGTGTTACGTTGGCGAAATAACTGGTCCTTCCGGCAGGCAGAGGTCCTGTGCCGGGCGGAAACAGGATGGAAGGCGAAGGGTACACTTGATAATCATAGGTTATTCGCCTGACTCTGCTCTCTTTGGGGACCTCGGTTGTCAAGACGGTTGGAACCCGCATAGTGCTGATGGTCATGATCAAGAGGTACGCAGTAAAGAGCCCGAGCAGAATCAGGTAAAGGGCATGCGGTTGTCTTATTGACTTGGACGGAGAAGACATATCGTCTTGTGCTTTTCTCGCGCTCACCTATATTCCCCTCACGGCAATAGCCAGCCCTTTGGATTTTCTGTGGTTACTTTTCGGTCTCGTTTTCGGCCGTGCTCTCTTCGCCACCGCTTTCTCCACCGTCGGCGGAAGCGTCTGCATCTAGGACTTCAATATCTTCAGGCTCGGCGGGCGGTTCGACATATCGGGAGATGACCTCGGATTCTGTTTTCCCAAGCACAGCCTTGTACTCATAGTACCCGGGGAGGGTTTCCCCAAGACTCGCCCCGTTGATCTCCTGCCAACCGGTCCAGTCGCCCTCCTGGCCATCTACCGGTCTGTAGCGATAGAGAATGACGGTGCCGTCCGGACTGTCTCCGCCGTTCCAGGAAGCCGTAAAGCCATCATCGCCAGGAAGAAGAGTCAACTGCCCTTCCACTACGGTAACGGACAGGTCGGCGAGTACGCGGGCACTACCCCCGTCGAACTCCGCTTCAAGGGCAACTGTCAGGGTCACGGGTCCCACGGGGCAGTCGTCTGCAGCGCTCAGAGTAACGACTGAGCGTTTTCCGGGGGCCAGAGAGTCAGGATAGAGCGATCCTAGCGATAGATAGTCCCGGACACTTCGCGGGTGGCAACTCGAGATTGTTGCTTTGAGATTATAGATGCCTTGCCCAAGGTTGTTTGTAACGATCAAGACGTCATTGCTTTCTCCCTGCTTTATATCAAGAGAACCCGAGGAGCAAGCAACAAAGGATACCAGACCGTGATAAGGGTCGGTAATCGTGAGTTCAACTCCATTTCCTATGGCAGCAGAGGTATAGCTGACCGCGCTGTGGATGCAGACCAACGAGAAGATAAGCACGGCCGTGATCAATAAAGACCTTCTAGACAAAGCTAATCCCACCCAAAAACGCGCGCCCTTTTGAGGTCATCATTATCTCTCTACCCCATGGCTTATATTACTATGTATTACAGAAAACCCCTGCACAGCAAGACGGATTTCCTTAAATCAGGCTCAAGATATGACGCGACTAAGTAGTGGGTGCAGGTGACGACTGTCGCTAGGTCACTTTTTAGTCTATTCACTAGGTCCCGGAGCAATCCTCAGGGGTGGCCAAAACGTTAAGGCTCAGCGAGGGTCCTGGGCTTCACAAACAAAAAACCCGCCTTCGCGGGTCTTTTTCTTTGGTAGCCCCAAGGGGACTCGAACCCCTGTCTCCGCCGTGAGAGGGCGGTGTCCTAGGCCACTAGACGATGGGGCCACATACTGGCTGGGGGAGAAGGATTCGAACCTCCGCAGACAGATCCAGAGTCTGTTGGCCTACCACTAGCCGATCCCCCAACACAAGCATTTCTCATTATAGCATCACCGGTTTAGGCAGGCAACACACTAGAAAACGGTTATCTTACCCAGACCACTTCTTCCCTTGGCTTCAGGTCCCTGGGCCCGCGCTCCTGGTCGGGGTAACCAAGCGGCATCATGGCCACGGGCTTCAGGTTTACGGGCAGCTCCAAGATCTTGCGCACTTCGGTCTCCCTGAAGGACCCCACCCAGCATGTACCTAGACCATAGGATACTGCCGCCAGCATCATGTTTTCGATGGCGGCCGCAGTGTCCTGGAAGGCATATAGCGTCCTCCCCCGGTCCTCATACCTGGCTCCCGAAACCTCCAAATCGGCGCACACTACAATGACAACAGGAGCTTTTCCAAGCATTTGCTGGTTTCCCGCAGCCTGAACCAGTTGGTCGCGGATCTCCTGCGTTTTTACCGCAACAAACGTCCAAGGCTGCCTGTTGCCTGCGCTCGGCGCAAGCCTGGCACAGTCCAAGATGGAATTCAAGACGTCGTCAGGCACCTCTTGCGCCTTGTATTGCCTGATGCTACGGCGCTTCTTGATCGCTTCAATAACGTCCACTGACGAATCCCCCTTGCAGTTCAGAATGGATGGACCAGCCCACATGCGGGCCAGACTATGCTTTCTTTGACCCCTCGAGGCCCTTCTCCTCCACGTAAGAGGCAGCCGCTTTCAGCCTGGCAACCGATTCGGTCTTGCCCAGGATTTCGATGATGTCAAAAAGGCTGGGCCCCACAGTCTTGCCGCTCAGCGCGAGCCTTGTCGGGTGGATGATGTCTCCGCCCTTGATCCCCTCGCGCGCGATGAGCTGGCGATACGAGCTCTCGACGTTCTCGAGAGTCCAGTCTTGGACGGCGTCGAGCGCTGCTGCGCCTTTTCTCAGGAGTTCTGTCACGCCGGCCTTGGTGAACAGCTTTCTCACACCTGCCTCATCGTACTCGTGAGGAGAGCGGAAGAAGAAGGCCGATGACTCGACCATCTCATCTATTGTCTTGCTCCGCTCACGAAGCGCCAGGATCACTTTTCGGAGCCAGGTCCCACGCCCTCGCAACTCTTCTTCGGTAGCCAAGCCCAGCTTCTCTGCCACCGGGATGTACATCTCCATGAGTTCCTTGGGCGTTTTCATCCGGAGATACTGCCCATTCATCCAGGTCATCTTCGTGGTATCGTACACGGCCGGAGTCGATGAGACCCTGTCAAGGTCGAAGAGCTCGACCATTTCGCTGAGAGTCATCATCTCCTTGGTCGCATCAGGGGGCGTCCACCCTAAGAGCACGATGTAGTTAAGTATGGCCTCGGGCAAGTAACCCTTGTCCATGAACTCCTCCACCGTCTGGGCGCCGTGTCGCTTAGAGAGCTTGGACCGGTCAGGCGCCAGGATCATGGGCACATGGGCGAATTTGGGCATCGGTGCGCCCAGCGCTTCATAAATCCATTGCTGTTTGGGAGTGTTCGACAAATGCTCATCGGCCCGGATGACGTGGGTGAGACCCATCTGCCAGTCATCGATCACGCAAGCGTAGTTGTATGTGGGAAACCCGTCTGACTTCATTATCACGAAGTCTGCGATCTCTTCGTTCCTGAAAGTCACATCACCGTGAACCAAGTCATGGACGACGGTAACTCCCTCATCCCTGGTCCGAAGCCGGATGACGGGCTTTCTGCCTTCGCCCTCGAAAAGGGCGACCTGGTCGGGAGTCAAAGAACGACAGCGCCCGCTGTAACGGGGGGCTTTCCTCTCAAGCCTGGCCTTCTCCCTTTCGGCGGCGAGCTCCTCGGGAGTGCAATAGCACTTGTAGGCCGCGCCCTTAGCCACCAGTTCCTCAGCGTACTTGGCGTAGAGGTCCTGCCTCTGTGACTGGTAGTAAGGCCCTTTGGGCCCACCGACAATCGGGCCCTCATCCCAGGAAAGGCCCAGCCATCGAAAGGCTTCCATGAGTTTCTCGGCAGAGTCCTTGATAGTCCGCTCCGTATCGGTGTCCTCAATCCTGAGGATGAACTTGCCTCCGTGATGCCTCGCGAAAAGATAGTTGAAAAGGGCAGTCCTCGCGCCCCCGATATGTAAGTATCCGGTCGGCGAGGGAGCGAACCTTACGCGCACCTCTGACACAGAAAACACCCCGTTCCTTCTCACTTGCTTGCCGGCCCGGCCACCGGTCACAACCGTCGATCGACGGCCGCCGCGTTCCGTCCACAGGGATCCGTGATTACGAAGAGGGCGGGATCGGCTCCCGCCCTCCGCGTCCCTTATTATACCACGCTGTTCGCAACTGACCTCCCAACGTGGTGTGCCGAAAAGCTGCGCCACAAGGGCCTTTCTTTCGGCCTAAGCGGTCTCACCCTGGCGGTTTGAGATCTCCTCAAGCGCCAGAAGCTCTTCCCACCTGCGGTCGACTTCTTTCTGAATCTCCTCAAGGATGGCCTCGTTGCCGGGCTGGAACAGGTGCCTGAACCTGCCCTGAGCCTTGAGGAACTCGGTTACGGGCTTCTTCTCTCTCGGCTTGTAGGTCACACGAGTCTTGCCCTCTACCACTTCGTAGAGAGGCCAGAAGCAGGTGTCAACCGCCAAGCGGCAGATCGCGATGGTGTCTTTGGAATCGTGCCTCCACCCTCTGGGGCACGGGGCCAAAGCGTTGATGAACGCGGCGCCGCCCGCTGCGAAGGCCTTCTCGGCCTTTTGGTAAAGGTCGTTCCAGTGTGCAGGAGATACCTGAGCCGCGTACGGAATGTTGTGAGCGGCCATGATGAGGGTGAGGTCCTTCCTGTTCTCCCGCTTGCCGTAGCTCAGCTTGCCCACCGGGCTGGTGGTCGTGTCGGCTCCCTTGGGGGTGGCCGATGACCTCTGGATGCCGGTGTTCATGTACGCTCCGTTGTCGTAGCAAACGTACACGAGGTTGTGGTTTCTCTCCATTGCTCCGGAGAGGCTCTGGAAACCGATGTCGTAAGTGCCGCCGTCTCCGCCGAACACCACGAACTTGACATCCTTATCGAGTTTGCCCCTGCGCTTTAGTGCCTGGTAAGCAGCCTCGACTCCCGACGCCGTCGCGGCGGCGTTCTCAAAAGCATTATGGATCCACGGGGTATTCCACGAAGTGTACGGGTATACCGTCGTTGATACCTCGAGACAACCGGTAGCGTTGGTTACAACCAGGGGACCTTGAGCGGCCCTGGTGATCTGGCGTACTACGATGGGAGCGCCGCAGCCTGCGCATAGCCTGTGGCCTGGAGCAAGCACTTCCGGTATCGCAGATAGTTCCTTCAAGCTTGCCATCTATGTCTCCCCTCCTATACTCTGACGTCCAGGTGAGTGACCTTGCGGTCCACAGACCCGCGCTCTTGATCCTTCTTAAGCTCTTCGTAGACCTTCCGTATATCGCTTGTCGTGGTATCGCGCCCACCGAGACCAAAGATGTAGTTCTTGATGAGCGGCTTCTTTGAGGCCTCGTAGAACGCCGAGCGGATCTCGGCGAAGAGCTGTCCGCCCTGAGTGGAGAAGGTCTCCGCCCTGTCCATAACCGCCACGACCTTGGCGCCCGAGAGGGCTTTCACCAATTCCTCAGCGGGGAACGGCCGGAGAACCCTGGGCTTCAAGAGACCGACCTTCTCGCCTGCAGCCCTAAGCTCATCCACCACGGCTTTGGTCGTCCCGGCCGCCGATGAAAGGACTACTATGACTCTCTCGGCGTCGTCCAGCTTGTATGCCTCAAAGTAACCGTATTTCCTGCCGGATATCTTCTCGTACTCCTCGGCAACTTCCAGGATTACCTCTTTGGCCGCGAGCATGGCGTCGCTCTGCTGAGCCTTGAGTTCACTGAAGTAATCCGGAAGGACCAGTGGACCGAAAGTAATCGGCTTTTCGAAATCGAAGAGCCCGTACTCTGACTTGTACTCACCCACGAACGCCTTCACCGCGTCATCGGGAACCAAGACCAGGTTCTCCACGGCGTGGCTGGTGATAAAGCCGTCGTAGCACACCATGACCGGCAGCCTTACCCTCGGGTCCTCGGCGATCTTCACTGCCTGGATCATGTTGTCGTAGGCCTCTTGAGCGCTCTCGCCGTAGAGCTGAATCCAGCCAGTCGTGAGCGCAGCCATGGTATCCGAGTGATCGCAGTGGATGTTGATGGGAGCCGAGACCGCCCGGTTGACGACGGGCATGGCTATGGGGAGTCTGAATCCCGAAGCAATGTGAAGGATCTCATGCATGAGAGCCAGACCCTGAGACGACGTCGCGGTCATGGCCCTGGAACCCGCGGCGGAAGCACCCACTGTAGCAGACATCGCCGAGTGCTCGCTCTCCACCGTAACCATCTGGGTGTCTACGAGCCCATTCGCCGCAAACGTGGAGTAGAATTGTACGATGTCTGTCTGCGGAGTGATGGGATAAGCGGCCATGACATCCGGGTTTATTTGCCTGATAGCGTTGGCTACGGCCTCATTGCCGGTCATAGCCACCTGCTTTTTCTCTGATGCCATCCTCTTGTGTCCTCCTTAAGAAAGAACTGCCCTAGGTGGTCTACTCTTTGACCATTTGAAGGGCTTTTTCTTTCCGTGGACACTCACGGGCACAAATCCCGCAGCCCTTGCAGTGGTCGTAATCAATGCCAACCATCTTGCCGTCCTCAACCTTTATGGATGAGTCGGGACAGAATACCCAACACATGAGGCAGTGCACACAGCCTTCGGAATGCCATACGGGCCTCATGCTTCTCCATTCTCCGGTCTTGTACAGCACTGAGTTGCCCTTCTCGGGAATGACGCCACCTTCCGGCAAGTCCTTGTATCCTTTCATGGTCACGCCTGCTTCACCTCCTGATAGGCTCTACGCATGGCGTTAATGTTCCCCTCAACTACGCCTTTGCGCCCCTGGAACTTCCGCTCCAAGTCGATTCGCATCCGTTCCATGAATGACTCAAACGGAAGGAACTCCCTGAGTTTGAGGAGAGCGCCAATCATTGGAGTGTTCGGTATATCCCTACCGATAGTGGCCACGGCGATGCCGCTGGCGTCAACAGTCGCCACCGTGTAGTTGCCACCTGCGCCTAGTTTTTCTCTTACTGATTCGGGATCTAGATCCGTGTTTACGACAATGACGCCGCCTTCCTTAAGACCTTCGGCGACGTTGACGGGACCGATGAGGGACGGGTCGAGGACCATCACAACGTCGGGACTATCGACGTTGGAGTGAATCGTGATCGGCTCGTCGCCAATCCTGTTAAAAGCCAGAATTGGCGCCCCCATACGCTCCGGGCCGTATTCCGGAAAGCCCTGAACGTATTTCCCGGCACTGAGAGCGGACTCCGCGAGCAGGGTCGACGCCGTCTTTGCGCCCTGTCCGCCTCTTGCGTGCCAGCGGATCTCAACCAGATTTGACACGAGCCCTTCCTCCTAGAAGTGATCTACCTGATGCATTTAACTCACTGCCAAAACGTACGTGAAACAACGTACTATCTCTCATAAAAGTAACAGACAGGCTAGTGGGCGTCAAGGCAGGTAAAGGTAGGGATTGGTTCCCGATGGAAACCAGATCCGGCAATCGGAATACTTATGCATCCTGGAAAATACACCCGGACAGGATTAGTCACTTATGGTCTTGAAATGTACCAATATAATGAAATCCCCGAGGAGGTCCGTCCGATGTTCGACATAGTCTTCAAGAAAGCCCGGGTCCTGGATGGAACCGGCGCGCCTTGGTTCATCGCAGACGTCGCAGTCAAAGACGGCGCCATTGTCAAGATTGGATCCATTGATGGGGAAGCCAAGAATGTGGTCGACGCCGGGGGCAAGTACCTATCGCCCGGCTTCATCGATGCCCACTCACATTCCGACCTCTCGCTCATAGTAAACCCGACTGCAGACAGCAAGATAATGCAAGGAGTCACAACCGAAGTCATCGGCCAGTGCGGGTCTTCGGGTGCGCCGAGGGGCTTAGGTCTCACAGAAGACGCACAAGAGGACGACGACGAAAACGTCGATACGCACCAGTGGACCGACATGGCTTCCTATATAAAGATACTTGAGGATCAGGGAATCAGCGTCAACGTAGCCCCGCTTGTCGGACACGGGACAGTTCGCCGCCAAGTCATGGGCGTGGAAAACCGCGCACCCGATGAACGCGAGCTGAAGTTAATGAAGAAACTCGTGGACGACGCTATGGAACAGGGAGCCTTTGGGATGTCGTCGGGGCTCATCTACGTTCCGGGTAGATACTCCAAGACAGACGAAGTCATTGAACTGGCCAAAATCGTGGCCAAGCATCGCGGCTACTATTTCACTCATCTTCGAAGCGAGGGAGTCCGGCTGCTTGAGGCCCTGCAAGAGGCCATAGACATCGGGTTCGCCGCCGGTATACCGGTACAGGTATCCCATTTCAAAGTCATGGGTGAAGCCAACTGGGGCATGGTGGAACACTCCATAGCCATGGTCGAGAAGGCGCGCGACGCCGGCTTGGACATAACCGCCGACCAATACCCGTACATAGCGTCATCGACAGGCCTCGGTTCTCCGGTGCCGGTATCGGCATGGAGAGGCGGGAAGGGCTCTGAGCTCCTGACCGACCCGGTTGAGCGCGAGAAGATACTCGATGCGCTCAGGGCGAGGGCCAACTGGGACAAGATCGTGATCGCGTCCCTGGACAACCCGGATGACCATAAATTCATCGGCAAGAGCATTGAGGAAACCGGCAAGATGCAAGGGATAACATCGGAAGAGGCGGCGTTCGGACTGCTGCAGAGAAACGGCGGCGTCGTCTCCATCGTGAATTTCGCGATGAGCGAGGACGACGTCAGAATGGTCATGCGCCAGCCCTGGGTGATGGCCGGGTCTGACGGCAGGGCGTATAACGTGAAGACGGCCAAAGGCCAACCTCACCCCCGCTCATACGGCACTTTTGTCCGGATCCTTGGGAGGTACGTGCGAGAGCACAATCTGCTGCGCCTCGAGGAAGCGATCCGCAAGATGACGTCTCTCCCGGCGTGGAGGCTCGGGCTGCAGGACAGGGGCCTTCTCCGGGAAGGAATGCGGGCCGACGTCGTGCTGTTCGACGCCGGTACGGTTATAGATAACGCTACGTTCACGGCGCCCCATCAGTATCCGACGGGAATCGAGTGGGTGTTGGTCAACGGGGTCCCCGTGGTGAAGGAAGGAGAGCATACCGGAGCGAGGCCGGGAGTGGTTCTAAGGCACAAGAATTGAGCGAGGAATTAAATGGAGCCAGCGAAGGGATTCGAACCCATGGCCTGCGGTTTACGAAACCGCTGCTCTACCACTGAGCTACGCTGGCTCGTCTGACCTTTCCGCATGAGTGCCGCGGAAATCAACTGGAGCGGGAGACGGGGCTCGAACCCGCGGCCTTCGGCTTGGGAAGCCGACGTTCTACCACTAAACTACTCCCGCTCGGCAAACTCAATTATACCCTCGGATATCAAGCTCCGCAACTCACACGCGCAGCCTGTGCGCCGCTTGCACACACTGCGACAAACAGTATCAATGGGCGACGCTCTAAACCCTGACCTTCCCAAGCCGGAGCTTGGAGTTCATCTCGCGAAGGTACTGACCCCAACACTGTGAGCATAGGAAGACGTTCTGGATGACCTCCCGCACTCCCGATATGCTTCTACACGATTCACATCGCTTCGCATCACAGCAAAGAGTGGCGGCGACAGCGTCGCCCTCATCAACAATCACAAGGCGCTTGCCGACGACCCATCCCAGGTGCCTCCTAATAGGACCGGGCAACACAATCTTGCCGCCTGAGCCAAGATGGCACTCGACGGGAGTGAACATCTCGTCACCGAATTCTCTGGCCAGGTTGCCATTGGTGGACGTGTGACTGTCTTCCACTTGAGGGTTAGTGCTGAAAACCAGGCTTGCGCCCCTTATCATGGCAGTGAGCTTTGTGCCCGCACCCCACCCGTGAGCCTTCCGTATGGCCGTGGGAAGCGTGAACCGCCAGCCGTTGGTCAAGGTAGACATATGTTGTCTTGGCGTCTTGGTGGCCTGAAGTCTCATCGATTACCTCCAGGTTACTGCTCTTACTGCCGCCTTCTGCAGAGACTCTCTGCACCTGCGACAGAGATGGACGTTGGCCAGTTCCTCTTTGACATCCATTTCCGACCCGCAGGCCTTGCAGCGGACCTGCGAATCTCCGCTCTTCACAAGAACTCTTCCGTCTTCAACACTCAATGTCATGACCTGGCCCCTGTAGAGGTTCGCTTCCGCTCTGACACGGGGCGGCAACACAACCTTGCCCAGCGACCCCATGCGTACGACATCGGGGCAATCCGTGCACGTAGTCGGGCACTTCACGATAATGTCTATGCCGTCATAGCTGACGCAAATAGGGGTGCCCGGGGAACAGCCGAGGCGATCCCTTATGGCTTTCGGGATCGTAAGACGCCAGCCTGAGTCTATGAAACGGGACTTAATCAATGTCGGCTCCGGCTCCTCATTGTTGACTCGCTCTTCGATCCGGCCTTTGTTCTCGTTCATTGTACCTCCGTCTTGAGAACAGCGTTATCCCTTGATGACCCTGGGTAAGTTCTCGGGTATCGGGGGCTCTATGACGCCCTTCTCCGTGATTATGGCAGAAATGAGCTTGTGGGGTGTAAGGTCGAAGGACGGGTTCACAGCCTTAACCCCCTCCGGCCCGGTGGGCGCTCCCCTGAAATGGAGGACTTCTTCGGGTGACCGCTCCTCTACGGGGATCGCCGACATATCGCTAATGGTGGGGTCAAAGGTCGAGGTGGGCGCCGCGACGTAGAACGGGATGTCGTGGATGCCTGCGAGACACGCCAGAGTGTATGTGCCGATCTTGTTCGCTACGTCACCGTTCAGAGCGATACGATCGGCCCCCACTACAACGCAATCGACCATTCCCTTGGACATGAGATACCCTGCGGCGCTGTCCACCAGCAACGTAACGTCGATACCATCCTGAGTGAGTTCCCAAGCCGTCAGCCGGGCGCCCTGCAGGTAGGGACGTGTCTCGCAGGCGTAGACCATGGATATCTTCTTCTCTTCCCAAGCCTTCCTGATAACACCCAGGGCCGTCCCATAACCCCCCGTGGCAAGGGCGCCGGCGTTGCAGTGGGTGAGCACCCGGGAACCCGGGCGGATCAGGCGGGCGCCGTTGGCCCCGATCCTCTTGTTCATCTCCAGGTCTTCCCTCTCGATAGCCCTGGCCTCTTCCAGCGCCGAGGTGTACGCCTCCGCGAGAGCCGTCTCGAGTCCAGAACCTGCCCTCAGGATGTCACGGAGTACAGACAGTGCTTTCTCTAGAACTCTGTCCACGGCCCACATGAGGTTCACGGCAGTAGGGCGAGCGGCCGAAATGTGGTCCGCTGCCTCTTTCAGGAATGCGGCGCACTTCTCAAGATCCGCCTCTATGGCAAGAGGGCGGTCCTTTCCGTCGGTCCCTCGCGCCCCGTCTCTGCATTCTCGAACGGCAACGGCCACCGCGTATCCGCCGGCAATGCCTATGGCGGGGGCGCCTCTCACTACCATATCCTTTATGGCGCCTGCTATTTCCCGGAAATCCCTACAACGGACAAACTCTATCCGCCCAGGCAAGTACCTCTGGTCGAGGAGGACGAGCCTCCCGTCTTCCCACTCAATCGCCGGTATCATCTATGCCACCTCCAACGCCGGAGTCCACCGGTCTCCCCGCAAATACCCTAGGGCTTCGCTCTCCGCAAGTCCTCCTCGCACGAGCAGCCACGGGCAGGTGGAAGGGCCTCAACGATCTTCCCGATAAGGCGCTTCAGGTGCTCGTTATGTTCCAGGAACACCCTTACGACTTCGTCTTGAGTTACGGCAGCTACATCCTCCCTGCCCTCAAGTCCCGCGTCGTAGTCGGTGATCAGAGAGACGTTCAGGTAACACATGCCCAGTTCCCTGGCCAAGACCGCCTCGGGATAGCCGGTCATGTTGATTACCTTCCACCCTAGAGACGAAAACCACCGGGACTCGGCCTTGGTAGAGAACCTGGGACCCTGGATGACCACCATGGTACCGGAGGGGTGAAACGGCAGGTCCAGCGTCCCGGCGGCCTGAATCGCAACGCTTCGCATTTCCCGGCAATATGGCTCCGCCGAGCTGATATGTATCGCCCTGGGCCCATCGTAAAAGGTATCCTTCCGGCCTGTCGTGCGGTCGACGAACTGGTCGCAGATCACGAAATCGCCGGGTTTTGCCTCGGGCTGCAGGCTGCCCGCCGCACAAGGACCAATGATCCGCTGGACGCCTAGTTCTCTGAGGGCCCATATGTTCGCCCTGTAGTTGATCATGTGGGGGGGAAACTGGTGGTGTCTGCCGTGGCGGGGCAAGAACGCCACCCTTCTACCGGCGATGCTGCCCAAGGAAATAAGGTCGCTGGGAGCCCCAAACGGCGTATCGACTTTGACTTCTTGAGCCTCTTCAAGGAGTTTGTAGAACCCGGTGCCGCCAATGACGGCGATCTCGGCCGAACGTTCCATCTCCTTTCCCCTCCTCCATTCCTTAATTCTGAGACGTGACACGGCAGGGAAGACTTCACCTCGGCCGCGCGTCCTCTTATCCTTTTATCACTGCCAGCGGTCTAAGCTTGGCTACCTTCTTCGCCAAACCGGCACCGTGAGTGGCCGCGACAACTTCATCCACATCTTTGTAGGCCGAAGGCGCCTCCTCCACAAGCCCCTTCAGAGAAGCTGACCTCACATGGATTCCCTTCTGCCTGAGCTCTCCTTGCAGCGCTTCGGGGGACAAGTCTCTTCTCGCTTCGGCCCGGGACTTGGCCCTCCCTGCCCCATGGCAGGCAGAACCAAACGACAGACCCATTGCTTCTTGCGTGCCGCTCAGGATGTAAGACGCCCGACCCATGTCGCCCGGCACGAGCACGGGCTGGCCGACAGTACGAAATCCTTCGGGGATGTCGGGGTGGCCGGGAGGGAAAGCGCGCGTTGCCCCTTTCCTGTGCACCAAGACCATCATCTCGCGGCCGCCAATCGTGTGTCGCTCCAGCTTTCCTATGTTGTGGGCAACGTCATAGAGAAGGGGCAGGTTCTCTTCCCCGCCTATTTCCGGGAAAACCTCACAGGCTACCTGGCGTACATAATGGGCAAGGACCTGGCGGTTTGCCCAGGCGTAGTTGGCTGCGGCGGCCATGGCCGAGAAATACTTGCGCCCTTCAGGCGACGAAAGGGGCGCGCCGTCGAGCTGCCGGTCCGGCAGATGAGGACCGTACTTGGAGACAGCGTGGCGCATGGTTACCAGATAGTCGGTGCAAACCTGGTGTCCTAACCCCCGGGAGCCTGAGTGTACCCAAAAGACCACTTGCTCCGGGAAGAGCCCGAACGCCTTCGCGGCCTCGTAGTCGAATATCTCTGATACGGCCCCTGCCTCGATGAAATGGTTACCTGAGCCCAGAGTCCCGACCCCTCTCCTCCCCCGCCTTAGGGCCCTCTCCGACACGGCCCCGGGGTCGGCTCCCGCCATGGCGCCGCCCTCTTCGCAGTGGGTCAGGTCTTCTCGCGAACCGTAGCCTTTGCCCACGGCCCACTGCGCGCCGTCGACCAACACCCGTTCCAAGTCGTCCGGCGATAGGGCGATCGGGCCTTCCTTACCCACACCGCTTGGAATCTTCCGGAATAATGCCTCAACGAGCCGTGGAAGCCTGCCTTGAACCTGGTCTCGAGCAAGTGGCGAAAGGAGCACCCTGACGCCGCAATTGATGTCGTACCCGATGCCTCCGGGAGTGATGAACCCATCGCCGGCAGGGACGGCGGCTACTCCGCCGATTGGAAAACCGTAGCCTTCATGGATGTCGGGCATGGCGAATGAACCTTCCAGGATGCCGGGAAGGCACGCTACGTTTGCCACCTGCTGGAGCGCTTTGGTCCCTGCAAGGTCCTTGATGATGCTTTGGGTGGCGTAGATAACACCTGGTACCCGCATTGAACCGGAGGGTTCAATGATCCAGTGAAACTCGCGCTTTGTGTCTCGCGCCGGGCGGATTGACGACATGTTCTCACCTCACCATGTCACACGTCCAGCGTGACTTCTATGAGTTCCGGCCTTACCACCAGTTCGTGGAAAGTAGCGGCCTTCACCTGTCTCTCGGGAGCGGTGGGCATTTCATTGGAAAGGCACCCTTCGAACAGCGCGCGCAATGATACGGCGCCGTGTTCTCCCCGGACCCTCAAGTCTTTCACCGAGGCGGGTAGGAGTCCTTCCGACTCATACAGGAATATCTGCTCGTTCAGAAAACCTACGAGGGCGTCCTCCAGGTCCTGTCCTCTGGCGGATACTTCCCACGACCTAGTGATGGGCACGGATGCGTTTCCAAGTACGTATCGCCACAGGCCACCGGTCACGGCCACAAGGGTCTCCTCAAGCCCGCTTCCCCACGCCCTTATCCTGACATCCGCGACGTGCTTGGCGTACTCGTAGCCCGACCGGCCCCGCCCGTCTCCCATCTTTTTTCAGTCACCTTCAAAGACGCTGCAGGCAACCAGTCTATCGGGGGGCTCAACTTTCATCAACCTCACACCGAGAGACGCCCTGCGAAGCACCTTTATCTGGGAGATAAGGGTCCGTATCGCAGTTCCCTCCGCGGTGAGGAGCAGGATCTCGTCCTCTCTTGTGATGATCCGCATGACGGCCAACGGTCCGCTCTTTTCGCCGGTCTTCATCGCAATCACGCCCGACCCGCCTCTCCGGTGGAGCGGGAAATCAGACACGTCGGTCATCTTTCCATAGCCATAGGCGCTGACGAGCAATACCTTCCCCTCAGGACCGACCGCGTCAGCACCAATCACGGTATCCCCCTTGGGGAGCGTGATACCTTTCACGCCTGCGGCGACTCGACCCATTGGGCGGACGTCGCTCACCCTGAAACGAATGGCCTTCCCCCTATCGGTGGCCATGAGGATCTCCTCGTCGTCGTCCCGCACCATGCGGACTTGAATGAGAGTGTCCCCTTCCCGCAAGTTCAAGGCCCGGAGACCCGACTTCCTGTAGGAAGCGAACTCGGAGATTGGAGTACGCTTACATATCCCCTTGGCCGTAATGAAGAAGAGGTCTCCTTCAGAGTCGGCCTTTACGGGGATCATGGCCGTTACCCTCTCATTCTCGGCCAGTTGCACTAGGCGGGAAACGAGATACCCTTTTGCCTGCTTTGAGGCTTCAGGTATGTCGTAGACCTTCAGCCAGTACGCCTTTCCTTCAGTGGTAAAGAGGAGAAGCGACTCGCGAGTGGTGGCCACAACTACCTTCTCGACCCAGTCTTCTTCCCGGGTCTGGATGGCGCTGGCCCCCATACCGCCCCTTCTCTGGCTGCGGTACGCGGTCAAGGGCATCCTCTTGATGAACCCGAGATTGGTGAGAAGGACGGTGACCTCTTCCTCGATAATGAGCTCGTCTTCGCTTATGTCGCCCACGTGCTCGATGATGCGCGTGCGGCGGGCATCTCCGAAAGACTTCCTCACATCGCCCAGTTCCTTCTTGACGATGCCCATCACCATGCGCTCAGACGAGAGAACAGCCCTCAGGTACTCAATCTCTTTGAGCAGTCTCTGACGTTCCTCCACAATCTTGCCCCGCTCGAGCCTGGTAAGGCGCTCAAGCCTCATCTCCAGGATGGCATTGGCTTGTACCTGGTCGAGACCAAAGCTCTCCATTAGGCCTTTCTGGGCCTGTTCGCGATTCTCCGATGCCCTGATGAGGGCGATTACCTCATCCAGATTATCCAGGGCTATCACAAGGCCGGCCAGGATATGTGCTCTTTCCTCGGCCTTTCGCAGTTCGTACTTGGTCCGCCTTACCACGACATCCTTGCGGTGCAGTATGTAGTTCCAGAGCATCGACTTCAGTGTCAGGACCTCTGGGCGCCCGTCTACCAGGGCAAGCAAGATACCGCCAAAGCTTGTCTGAAGGCTGGTATGTTTGAAGAGCTGGTTAAGGACCACCTCGGGATCGACGTCCCGCCTGACCTCAATGACAACCCTGAGGCCCTCGTTCTTGTCGCTTTCGTCGCGGAGGTCCGTCACTCCCTGGACTTTCTTATCGCGGACCAGGTTGGCTATGGACTCGATTAGTCTGGCCTTATTCACCTGGTAAGGCAGCTCATCAACAATGATGGCCTGCTTGCCGTTCTTCTCCCTCTCGATCTGCGTTCGGGCGCGAAGAGTCAGGATTCCCCGGCCGGTCGTGTAGAGAGACTTGATGGCGTCGTTGCCTATGATGAGGGCACCTGTCGGAAAGTCGGGTCCCTTGACATGCTGCATGAGCTCCTCGACCGTCGCGTCGGGCCTGTCGATAAGGACGTTCAGTGCCTCGATCACTTCGTTCAAGTTATGGGGCGGGATATTGGTCGCCATGCCTACGGCGATCCCCGCCGAACCGTTCACCAAAAGGTTAGGGATGCGGGCCGGGAGTACCGCAGGTTCCTGCAGGCTGTCATCGAAGTTGGGCAGCCAATCTACCGTATCCTTGTCGATGTCGGTGAGCAGCTCTTCTGCAAGAGCAGTCAGGCGCGCCTCGGTATACCTCTGGGCGGCCGCCGGGTCACCGTCGACCGATCCAAAGTTGCCGTGCCCGTCAACCAGCGGGTAACGCATGTTGAACGGCTGAGCCATCCTGACGATGGCGTCATAGATGGCCGACTCCCCGTGGGGATGGTACTTACCCATGGTCTCGCCGACGATTCTGGCTGATTTTTTATGGGGTTTGTCATGGCGTAAGGCGAGCTCGTCCATGGCGTAGATGATCCGCCTCTGCACCGGCTTAAGCCCGTCGCGAACGTCGGGGAGAGCTCGCGAGACGATGACGCTCATCGAGTAGTCAATGTACGACCTCCGCATTTCCTCTTCTATTGGTGTCGGGACTACTCTGGTGTTTTCTTCTGCCATGGCGGGCCTCCTACGCGATTGTATCCAGGTTTTTCACAAGATGGGCGTTCGCTTCGATGAACTGGCGCCTGGGTTCCACTTTGCTCCCCATGAGGACCGTGAAAATATCGTCGGCCGCTTCAGCATCCTTGATGGTCACGAGCCTCATTGTCCGTCTATCCGGGTCCATTGTGGTCTCCCAGAGCTGGTGATAGTCCATCTCTCCAAGACCTTTGTATCGCTGGACGGTGGTACCCTGCCTCCCGTACCTCTTGAAGTACTGCTCAAGCGCTTCGTCCGAATGCAGGTACCTTTCCGACCTGCCCCTCTTCACCATATACAGAGGGGGCTCCGCCACGTAGAGGAAACCGCCTTCGATGAGTTTGGGCATGAACCGGTAGAAAAAGGTCAATAGAAGCGTGCGGATATGACTTCCGTCGACATCGGCGTCGGTCATGATTATTATCTTGTGATACCGGAGCTTGGAGATATCGAAATCGTCACCTATGCCCGTGCCCACCGCGGTTATGAGCGACCTGATCTCCTCATGGGCCAGAGCTTTGTCGAGTCTGGCTTTCTCTACATTCAGGATCTTGCCTCTGAGCGGCAGGATCGCCTGGAAATGCCGGTCCCTTCCCTGCTTGGCCGAGCCGCCGGCCGAGTCTCCCTCAACGAGAAACAGCTCTGCCTCTTTGGGATCCCGGGTGGAGCAGTCGGTCAGCTTGCCGGGGAGGGAGGTCACTTCCAAAGCGCTCTTGCGTTTGGTGAGCTCCCTGGCCTGCCGGGCGGCTTCCCGGGCTCTCGCCGCCACCACGGCCTTCTGCGCCAGCGTCTTGGCGACGTTTATGTTAAGCTCGAAGTACGAGTTGAGTATCTCCCCTACTGCTCCCGAGACGATGCCCGCCACTTCCGAGTTTCCCAGCTTCGTCTTGGTCTGACCCTCAAACTGCGGGTCCTTAACCTTTACGCTGATTATAGCTACGATCCCCTCGCGGATGTCCTCGCCGGAGAGATTGCTGTCGGAAGCCTTGAGCACCCCTGCTTTTCGCGCGTAGTCATTGATGACGCGGGTCAAAGCGGTCTTGAAGCCCGATTCGTGGGTACCGCCTTCCGTCGTCCGGATAGTGTTGGCGAAGGAAAGGATGTTTTCAGCGTACCCATCGTTATATTGGAAGGCGAACTCAATGTCGACATCATCCTTGGTTGTGGCTCCGTAGACCGGGTCTTTGTGCAACGGGTCTTTGTTCTTGTTGAGCTGCCTTATATACTCTTCGATGCCGCCCTCGAACTTGTACACGACAGTCCGTTCACTGCGCTCGTCCAAGAGGGTGATCTCCAACCCCCTGTTCAGGAACGCAAGTTCGCGAAGCCGCACGGCAACGGTGTCAAAATCGAAACGCGTCTCTTCAAATATCGTGTCATCGGGCTTGAAGCGGACAAGGGTCCCGTGTTCGTCGGTATCCCCCAACCGCTTTAGCGGCACGACCGTTTCGCCACGCTCAAACTTGATGTAGTGGATACCGCCGTCAGTCTTGACGGTGATCTCGAGGAAAGCGGAGAGTGCGTTTACCGCCGATACTCCTACCCCGTGCAGGCCGCCTGATACCTTGTAGGCACCTATCTCAAACTTCGATCCCGCGTGCAGTCTGGTGAGGGCGACCTCCACAGCGGGGATGCCCAGTTGCGGGTGTATATCCACCGGGATCCCCCGCCCGTTGTCCTCCACGGAAGCGGTACCGTCCTTGGAAAGCGTGACTTTGATATTGTCGCAGAAGCCGTTCATGGCTTCGTCGATGGCGTTGTCGACTACCTCGTATAGGCAGTGGTGGAGGCCGTGGGATGAAGTGGACCCGATATACATGCCCGGCCGTCTCCTGACGGCCTGCATACCTTCGAGCACCTTTATCTGTTCGGCGCCGTACTCCTGCCGGATGTCTCCGTTCTCCTTCAAGTTGGAACCACCTCTCGAACTCCATCTTAACACAAAGACTGGTAACGAATCTATGTTCGATCCAGTTTCTTCCGAATGCTCCTGGTCGAAGCCTTAAGCAGGAAAACCCTGTCTCTTGCGATGACCAACGATGCCTTCTGCTCGCCCGAGTCTTCAACCAGGAACTCGTGGGCCCGGGCGTAGCCGACGAGCTCCCTGTTCGCGCCTATTGTCTTTCCGTGTGTCCAGTCAATGACGGCAATTATGTCGCCTGCATGAATCACGTTTTCCGGGCCCAGCTCGATCCACGGCTCCATTGGCTACCCCTCTTCGCAGCGAGGAAGAGCCGCTTGCCTACTGCCTTTTCAATCTCGTGAGCCGTCATGTCAGCGGCGGGCTTCAGGGACCTTAGGGCTGCCATCTTCTCGATGGCCCCGGTAATCTCGTTCCTGTCTACCGCGGCCCATTTCCCATCGGCATTAAGAGCGCTCCTCGCTATGGTAAGGCATCTCGACTCCAGTTCCCGCCTTGCCGACCGGACCGGCTCCAGGCAAACAGAGCCGATGAGACTCTGGACCTCTTCGTCAGGCAGGTGAGGAGCCTTTTCGAGGATAGCTATGGCTCTTCGCCTGGCTCTCCATTCCCGTTCCACTGCGCAAAAAGGGCATTCTCGCTTAGCGGAAGGATATAGGCACCCGCATCTTGCGCACCTAACGTATCCCTTTCTCAAGAGATACACCTTGCGCCTGGCCATTATGGAACAGAACCGCTTGGCATAGTGAGCGAGCTGCCGGTCAGGAATGGCGTCCATGGCGGCTTCGCCCTCGCCTTTGGCCATCAGCGGAAGGTCTACGGCGGTGCCGTTTTCGAGCTCGGTAGGGTCCCATAGATGTTCTGAGAAACGTATTTCCCGGACATACTCGCCTTGGAGGGCGGTCTTGAGCTTATCGAGGATACTCTGGCGCATGAAGGTGAGCTCCTGTGACCAAGCGGATGAGGCGGTCGCCACATACAACACGTCTCCGGCCAACCTTCTTGGTTTCGCGTGACGCGCGATATCCCCTACGACCTTGGGCCATACAGAGAAAACCTGATATCTCCTCATCTTCTTGAGAAGGCCCAGGTTGGTCAAAGACTTCTGGAGGACCTGCGCGACGGGAGCCACGCCCGCCCCGCCGGTGCCGCGCTTACTCACGCCTCAACCCCTCCCCGCAGGGTTCGACGGTGCCGCCGCCGACCAGGAACTCAGCCACACGCGGCACCATGCTCTTAATCGGGTCAGTCGACGTCATAAGGATCTGATGTCCGAAATCACAGAGGGAGAGCACCCTATTCCGTCTCTCTTCGTCCAGTTCAGAGAACACGTCATCCAGAAGGAGCACAGGATGCCTGCCGAAGACAGCCTCCAGCATCTTCGACTCGGCCATCTTCAGCGCAAGGGCCGCGCTGCGCTGTTCTCCTTGCGAGCCGAAGTACCTGATTGCCTTTCCGTCAAGCCTGAGGACAATATCGTCCCGGTGAGGGCCCGACAACGTCATACCCCTGACGGTTTCTTCTTCCCTGAGAGACGCCAGGCGTTCTTCAAATTGCCTCGCGATATCCCGGACGGTATGGTCCTCTTGAAGGCTCTCGCCTATGGATGCGGCGTAAACTACATCGCACGGCCGTCCGGAAATGAACCTATAGGTCTCAGAAACTTCCCTCCGTAGGTCCGGCATGGCTGCCAACCTTTTTGCCAGTACCACAGACCCTGACTCCACTAAGATGCAGTCGAGAGGTTCCAAGGTCGTACGCCACTCGGAGCCCATCCGTATCTTCTTGAGGACACTGTTCCTGCGGCTCACGGCGTCCTGATACCTGGTGAGCTGGCGGCTGTACTCGGGATCGATCCTCCCCAATAACGAGTCGAGAAACTTCCTCCTGAGGGCCGAGCCACGTTTCACCATGTAAAGGTCATCAGGTGAAAAGTACACTGACGGGAGCACCCGGACCAGGTCGCTTCTCCGCACTGCCACATCTTCCACGGTGATCTTTCTCCGGAGCGCCGGCTCTACTCTGACTTGGACCTTGATCGTCTTGGCGCTTCCGTTGTGGTCTACCCTGCACCCCACGCTGAACCCCGGGGTCCCCCAACGAGCCAGGTCGTAGTCGCGTTCGGCCCTTACCGAGTTAAGTGAAGACAAGTAATAACAGGCCTCTAAGAGGTTGGTTTTCCCCGACGCGTTCCGGCCGAAAAACAAGGAGACTCCCGGCTTAAGCGTGAGTTCAAGATGGCGATAGTTCCGAAAGTCCCTAAGAAGCAGGAACGATATGTTCACTGCGTCAGAAAGCTCCTCTCGGACTCGACATGGGCATAATCACGTACGCTGCTTCGACCTTGTCATCCTCTGCCTCTGTCTCCGGGTCTTTCTCCGGAACGGGCTCAACTTTCATAGCGCTCACTTGACCCGACATACCCAGGAAGGTTTCGGTCGACCCGATCTTCCCGAGGGCCTGGAGAATGTACTTGTGTTGCACCCAAATCTCTATCGAATCGCCTTCGACGATGGCCGGTAGGTCCTCCTCCATCCGCCCGCGGTCGGGAGAGCCGGCCTTTACCGTGAGTGTCCCGTTCTCTTTCTTGACAATCATCCTCATAGCCCGGTCTTCCTCCGAGGCCACGATCGCCGCGCGGGATGCCGCCCGCATGAGGGCCTCAGTGGGGACGCGCACCGAAGATACGAACTGTCTGGGGATAACCTGTTCATATGCATAGTACTGCCCCTCTATGAGCCGGGAGAAACAAGACACGTCATCCGTCGTGAAGTAGGCGTGGTTGTCAGATATCTTCACCTTGACTTTGGATCCGCCGGCGGTATCTGTCAGCCGGGCGATGTCCTGCAGGATGGTTGCCGACATTATGGCGCGGCATTCATCGGCTTCCACATCCGCCCTGGCCCTTGATAGAGCGAATTGGTCGGTGCTTACGGCTATCATTTTGCCGTCCTTGAATTCGATGAGACACGCACCCCACAAAGGCCTCGCGGGGTTTGACACGGCACAGGTAGCCCCTATCTTTACGAGATTGCGGAACAACTGGCCGTCGATTTCTATTTCTTGCCCGTCTGGGCTCGCCGGCCACTTCGGAAAATCGTCGGCAGGGATGGCGTTTAGGACCATCTCCGATGCTCCCGACTTGACCGTCAAGGCCCAAGCGGATTCATCGAGAGAAAGCGTTACTTCCGGTGTGGAGAGCGTCCTCACTACGTCTTCCAGTATCTTTGAAGACACCACGAGGGAACCGGAAGAACGCACGTCTGCTTCTGAAGAAACCCTTACTCCCCAATCAAGGTTGGTTCCGGAAAGGATAAGGCTATCCGAGGTGCACTCCAGAAGGCAACCCTTGATCGAACTGAAAGTGGTCCTTGCGGGAATGGGTCGTGACGCTGTTTGGACCAGCCATTGGAGACGGTCTCTTGAGATTGTTACGTTCATGAAAGGTTCCCCTTTCTATATCTATTTGAGCTGTGTATATCTCTCAAACAGCAGTAGCAGTAGGCGCTGTGTAATTATTGATAACCTCTATTCGTCCAGGTAAAGGCAATTCCCTCCATCCACGATGTGTTGTGGACGGACTGTGGACGCATGTGGACAAGTCCGCACGAGAGAGGCAGCGTGACTGCCTGTTCACAGCTTGTCAACAGGGAAGTAAGTGTCGTTCCACAGGCTTTTGCACAGGACATAGCTGACGACCTACGCCTCTTTGATCTTGGCGATGAGAGTATTGAGCGTCTCCTCCAGGTCAGGATTGGCTTTTCTCTGGGTGTCAACCTTATCGCACGCATGGAGGACGGTCGTATGGTCTCTTCCGCCGAACTGCTCACCTATCCGGGGTAAAGACGAATCGGTCAGCTTCCGGCAGAGATACATGGCAACTTGCCTGGGAAACGCCACATTGCGAGTGCGGCGCTTGGCCGAGAAGTCAGCCAAATCGATGCTGTAGTGCTCCGCGACCACCTTCTTGATCATGTCGACGGTGATAGGGACGGGTCTTCTATCGGGCAACAGATCGTGAAGCACTTCTTTGGTAACCTCGACGGTCAGCGGTCTTTTCTGGAGACCGGTAAAAGCCAAGACGCGGATGAGCGCCCCCTCCAGTTCCCGGATGTTGCTGGGGATCCGCTCGGCTATGTACTGGCACACCTCGATTGGAACCTCTCTGCCCTCTATCTCGGCTTTTTTGCGGAGGATGGCCATCCTTGTCTCAATGTCCGGGGGCTGAATATCGCAGATGAGGCCCCATTCAAATCTGGTCCGCAGCCTCTCCTCCAGAGTTGATATTTCCTTGGGAGGCCTGTCCGAAGAGATTATGATCTGCTTGGTGGCCTGGTGGAGCGCGTCGAAAGTGTGGAAGAACTCTTCTTGGGTGGCGTCCTTGCCGGCGACGAATTGGATGTCGTCGATGAGCAAGACGTCAACTCCCCGGTAGCGGTTCCTGAACTCAGCGGTGGTGCCCTCCTGGATCGCCAAAATCAGTTCGTTGGTAAAAGTCTCAGACGACACGTAGCACACCTTAAGCGCCGGGTGATGTGCCAACACGTAATGGGCGATTGCCTGCATTAGGTGAGTCTTGCCAAGCCCCACTCCGCCGTAGATGAAGAGCGGGTTGTAGACCTTGGAAGGTGTCTCAGATACCGCCAGAGCCGCGGCGTGGGCGAAGCGGTTGGAGGCTCCGACGATGAAGTTTTCGAATACGTACCGCGGGTTCAGTCCCCGGAGGTACTGGGAGATGTCTTCTGAACTCTTGCGCCTTCTCTCACGGGGCGCAATGGCGTCGGCAGGGAAAAGGAGGCTGGCCACCATCTTCTCCTGGGCCACAACCGTGAACTTGATGTCACACGACGAGCCCCAGGTTTCTTTCCATGCCCGCATGAGATCTTCTTTGTAGTGAGATTCAATCCAGTTTCTGGCGAACTCAGAAGGTACGGTCACTGTCAGAGTGTTGGCCTTGAGTGTCGCCGGTCTTGTGTCTTTGAGCCAGCTGAAGCTTGGCGTAGACAGTCTGGCTGCGGCGCGGGTAAGCGTGTCAGTCCAGGCCTGTTCCAGATTTCGAGCCATAGCCGATACCACCGTTTCGTTCTTGTCTAGTGATGCGTGATTCCGCTTTCGCTGAAGAATTTCCTCTGCCGCGGAGCCGAAAAAAGGGCGTTATGCATCTATGTATGAAACTCTTGTCAGCCCGATAGTGCTCGTAGGCTAGGGTGCTTCAACGACCCGACGGCGAATCCCATGGTACTTCGCTTACGCATATGAAACCCACAGGTTATGCACAAAGATATCAACAGGTGTGGATAAAGTCCCGGGAATTCCGCAGCGAAATGCGTATTTCGCCGTAAAACCCCTCTTACCGTGAAGACTATATCAGGCGTGAAACGGAAGGGGCAATCGAAACGGTTGTACGACTCCTCGGGGCCGGCCCGGGGAATTATGCTTGTTAGCAGGCAAGTTCAGGATGCCGGGGCCCGCAGGTTTCGTTGACACTCGAACTCTTGCCAGGATATAATCTCTCGGACCATTTGATAAGCCCCAGGAATTCTAGGAGGATATCTTCCATGAAGCGCACATACCAACCCAAGAGGCGCAAGAGAGCTCGCACCCACGGGTTCTTGAGTAGGATGAATACTGCCGGTGGGCGGAAAATCATTGCCCGGCGCAGGACGAAGGGCAGGAAACGCCTGTCGGCATAAGCAAAGTGAGGCTCTCCTCTTGTCGCGAGGAAGGATACCTGCTCCATCGTATAGTAAAGTGTACAAACAAGGACGTTCCGTAGCGAACAGGTATCTTGTGCTGTACTTCTTGTCGGATGACGCTGTGAAGATGGGGGTAAGCGTATCGGCTCGACTGGGCAAGGCGACTCAGAGAAACAAGATTCGCCGTCGAGTCAAGGAAGCGTTCCGGCATTTGGGGCCGTCCGCCACAGGCGGAGGCCAGTTTGCGTTTATTGCGCGCAAGAAGGCGAGAGAGGCAACGTATGAGGAGATTGAGAAAGCCGTGAGAGACTTGGTAAGAAGGATGAATCCTTAGAATGGTCAGGAAAGTTCTAGCCTCATTCATACGGTTGTACCAAGTGCATATCTCGCCTCTAAAGAGACCGTGTTGCCGGTACTATCCGACTTGCTCCGAATACGCGAGGCAGGCTGTCCTCGCCCACGGACCTTTGAAAGGTATACTTATGGCCTCCTGGCGGGTTTTGCGCTGCAATCCTTTCTCATCCGGTGGTTACGACCCGGTTCCTCCCGCGCGGAAACGACTTGCAGAGGCCAAGGGGGTCAGTGAATGCAGTACGTAGTGAGGTTCCTCAGCAGCATCATCGACTGGCTCGCAGGTCTCACCGGGAGTTACGGGCTGGCCGTCATAGGCCTGACGGTGGCGTTTAGGCTGGTTCTCCTGCCGTTATCGATCATGCAGGCCCGGTCGCTTCAGATGGTGAATCTCATCAAGCCCGAGGAAGACAAGATAAGGAAGAAGTACAAAAACGATCCCGAGAGACTTCAAATGGAGCTAATGGATCTCTACGGCAGGTACAAGGTAAACCCGGCGAGCTCGTGCATTGGGTTGGCGGTACAGATGCCGCTCCTCATGGCCATGATCCAGGCACTGGGTTTCAATGAGTCCCTCAAGGGAGCAACGTTCCTAGGCCTCACCCTTGGGGCGCCCGGGGGATGGGTAATGGCCGTCGTAGCGGGGCTTACCACGTACCTGAGTTTCAAGTTTTCACCCACCATGGGAGCAGGCCCGCAAGGACAAAGTCAAACTGTCATGGTCATCTTTATGGTGGGTCTCATGCTGTATTTGGGTTGGAAGTACGCGGCAGGCGTCTCGCTCTACATTATCACCGCCAACCTGATGGGCCTTCTAGAGAAGTACGTTGTGCCGCAACCGCAGTTAACTCCGGAAGGAGCCAGACCCAGTGAAAAGCGTTGAGAAGACCGGACGTACGGTAGACGAGGCTGTTCTGAGCGCCATCGCTGAATTGGGGGTCCCCAGGAGCGATTGCCGGGTGGAAGTACTCGAGGAGCCTTCCCGGGGCTTCCTGGGACTTTTAGGGAACAAGGATGCCAGGGTGAGGGTTACCGCCAAGGAAAGCAGGGTTGAACTCGCCAAAGCCTTTGTGGCGGGAGTCTTGGAACGCATGAATACCGAAGCTGCCATCGAGGTAAGGCCGAGGGGTGAAACCCTGAATCTGGATATAGTTGGAAGAGACATGGGACTCTTGATCGGCCGCAGGGGAGAGACCTTAAGGGCGCTGGAGTTTCTCACGAACCTGGCTTCTTCAAAGGGTGGCGGCGAAGTGCTCCGAGTTGTGGTGGATATCGCCGGCTACAGGAAGAGACGCGAGCGGGAGCTCGAGGAGATGGCCAGGAGTCTGGCGAGGCGGGCGATCCGCATGGGCGCGAACGTCACCACCGAGCCTTTAGATGCGCGAGATCGCCGCATAATACACCTGGCGCTTCAGGACAGCGCCGAGGTTACCACTCAGAGCGAAGGAGAGGAGCCTTTCAGACGAGTAGTCATCTCGCTGAGGGATCACCCGGGGCCGGAGAGGCCCGGCAGCTGAGCCGGCCGGACAGCAGATTTGGAGCCCCGGAAACGGGGCTCTTGTTCTTGGACGGAGGATGTACGTGAAAGAGGAAACCATCGCTGCCATAGCGACACCTCCCGGCACGGGGGGCATATCGATTGTGCGTGTGAGCGGCCCGGATGCTGTCCTGGCAGCGGGGAAGACGCTGAGACTTCGTTCGGGAGCTCCCCTCTCGTCGGTGAGACCGTGGACAGTGAGGCTGGCTTCAGTTGTGGACCGGGAAGGGGTGGCCATCGACGAGGCATTGGTCTTGGTCATGCGAGGCCCCCGGTCATATACAGGCGAAGACCTGGTTGAGGTGCAGTGTCACGGGGGAAGCCTCGTGAGCCAGAAGGTTCTCGCCTCTGTGCTGGAGGCGGGAGCCAGGCATGCCGAACCCGGCGAGTTCACCCGGAGGGCCTTCCTGAACGGGAGGATAACCCTTGAGGAAGCGGAAGCGGTTCTGGAAGTGGTGAACGCGCCCACCGAATACGCCCTTTCTCAGGCAGGAAGAAGGCTGAGGGGAGAGCTGGGGGCCCGGGTCCGGAAATGGGAAACGCGATTGTACTCGGCCCTTGCGGCCCTCCAGGCAAGCGCCGACTTCCCCGAGGATGTTGACGAAGTGTCATCCCACGCCATGGGAGAAGTGCTTTCAGTGCACAAAGAGATCGCGGCGTTGCTCGACAGGGCGCCACTTGGCTTGGCTCTCAGCTGCGGGATAGAAGCCTGCCTTGTGGGACCTCCCAACGCGGGAAAGTCCTCGTTGTTCAACGCGCTCCTTGCCGCTGATCGCGCCATTGTCACCGAAGTGCCCGGTACCACGAGAGACGTGCTCAGGGAGACGACCGAGTGGGACGGGCTGCCGGTTATACTGCTTGACACCGCAGGACTGCGTCAGACCTCCGACGTTGTAGAGATCATCGGCGTGGAAAGGGCAGAGCGTGCGGCATCTGAGTCAGAGGTCATCATCTACGTGTTCGACAGCGCCCTGGGCCTCGGGAGTGAAGACAGAGACTGGATAGGGAAGTGGCTGAAGCAGGGAAGGCGAGTGCTGCTGGTTGCAGGCAAGAGTGATGCCGGCGCGTGCAAGGTGAGTGAATCCGAGATGAACGAAGTGGCAGGGGGGGCCTTTGTCTTGGCCTCCGCCGTGACCGGGGCTGGACTGGAGGAGATCAAGAAGAGGGTCACGGATTGGTTCCGGCGCGGCCAAGACCCTCGACTCCTATCTCCGGGCTCTGCCCGCCAGGTTGACTGTCTGAGAAGGGCCTCTTCCTCTTTGGGTGAGGCGCTCTCGAGGAGGAGCGAGGGCTGGACCGAGGATGTAGTGGTCCTCTGCTTGGAAGAAGCTCTTAAGGCACTGGCGGAACTGACCGGGAAAGACGTCAGTGAAGAGACCCTGGAACAGGTCTTTGCGAGGTTTTGTGTTGGGAAATGACAGGTAGCGGCGAGAGATTTGACATATTGGTCGTCGGGAGCGGTCACGCCGCGGTTGAGGCCGCGCTGGCCGGGTCAAGGCTTGGGCGTTCGGTCTGTGTGGTGACCCTGGACACCGGGAACATAGCCGGGATGCCGTGCAATCCCGCCATTGGCGGTCCTGGAAAAGCCCAGATAGTGAGCGAGATCGATGCGCTGGGCGGCGAGATGGCGCTTGCCGTAGATGGATCTACCGTAGAGCTCCGAGTGCTCAACGCGTCCAAAGGACCGGCGGTCCAGTCTCTCCGGGCCCAAGTGGACAAGAGAGCCTACGCCCGGCACATGAGGGAAGCCCTTAGCAGGGCGGGCGTAGTTCTCCGCCAGGGCATGGTCACGGACCTGAGTGTGTCGGAGGGGGCTGTCCAGGGGATCGTGTTGTCCAATGGCGACCGTGTCCGCGCCCCAAGAGTCGTCCTCTGCACCGGCGTGTACCTCGAAAGCCGGATTATTGTGGGCGACGTCGTAGAGGATTCGGGTCCCTTGGGAGAGCCTTCGGCCAAGGGGCTATCCGAGTCTCTGAAGAGGCTCGGCATATCCTTGGGACGATTCAAGACGGGCACATCCCCACGGATAGCCAGGGATTCAATACATTGGGAAGAGCTCAGGCGCGAGACCGGTTCGGACATCCCGCTGGCGTTCTCGTTCCTATCGAGACCACGGGTCTGGCAGAATGATGCCTGCTACTCGACGTATACCAACGAGGAGACCCACCGCATAATCTCAGCCAATCGCCACCGCGCTCCCATGTTCAACGGTACCATAGAGGGTACCGGCCCCAGGTACTGCCCATCCATCGAGGACAAGGTGTTCAGGTTCGCTGAACGGAAGCGCCACCAGATCTTCCTGGAGATGGAGTCCAGGGACTCGCATGAGGTCTATATCCTCGGACTGTCCACGAGCCTGCCGGTGGATGTGCAGGTCGCTATGGTGCACAGCCTGCCGGGCATGAAGGACGCCAGGATCATAAAGCCCGGGTACGCCATTGAGTATGACTGCATCGCCTCCAATCAGATCAAGCCGTCTCTCGAGACGGTGGCCATCAAAGGCCTGTACTGCGCAGGCCAGATAAACGGTACATCGGGATATGAGGAAGCAGCTGCTCAGGGCCTTATTGCCGGTATCAACGCGGCCATTACGCTGGAAGGTCGCGACCCGGTGGTTCTGGAACGCCACGAGGCCTACATAGGAGTCCTAATCGATGACCTGGTGACGAACGTGATCGACGAGCCGTATCGCATGCTCACTTCCAGGTGTGAGTACAGATTGCTCCTCCGGCAGCATAACGCCGACCAAAGGCTCACCCCTCTCGGGAGGCGGGTCGGACTGGTGAGCGACCGGAGGTGGCGAGTGTTCCAGGAAAAGAAAACCATGCTAGATAGAGGCAGAGAGCTTCTTGGAACGAAGGTAGACGGAATCGAGGTCCGAGATAGGCTCAGGACGCCCGACGTCCACCTTGAAGATTTCGCCCCGGTGCTCCCGGGCTTGGCGGGGCTCCCCGAGGACATCAAGGCGGAAGTTGAGCTGGAGGCCAAGTACAGCGGTTTTATCAAGCGGCAAGAGCGAGAGGCCCAGCGGCTTCGCCGTTACTCCTCCAAAAGGATACCGGCCCGCCTCTCTCCGGCTGACGTGCCGGGCCTCTCCCGCGAAGCCAGAGACAAGCTGGAGAAGTATGCCCCTTCCACCATCGGGAGAGCGCTTGAGGTCGGAGTTTCCCCCTCAGACGTCCTCATCTTGCTGGCATATATGAAGGATTTGGGCGCGAGGGGAGGGCAGGGCGGAGATGGGTGACGAGGGCAGGTCTTTCGTGACATCCGGAGTAGAGGCTTTCCTGGAAGCGGCCGGGGAGATGGGAGTTGGCCACGGGCCGGGTGTTGCCGGCACGGTGGAGGCATGGTTCCACTTCTATGAAAGTTGGCCCGGCCGTCGGGTCGTAGGATTTTCCGATGTCCGTGACATTGCCGTCAAGCTGATCGCCGACTCTCTTGCGATAGAGAGAGCCATTGACTGTCCTTATACAGATGAAGGAATGAGAGCCATCGATCTAGGCAGCGGCAACGGTTGGCCCGGTCTGGCGGTGAAGGCCTTACGACCCCGCGCTCAGTTGGCACTTCTTGACTCCAGGCTGGGAGCATGCCGGTTTCTTGAAGGGTTCGTGGAATACGCCGGACTACGAGACGTGGAAATAGTGCCCTGGCGGGCTGAGAAAGCGGCTAAGCAGGCGGAATACTCTGGGAAGTACGACCTGGTGACCACTAGGGCCATGGCCCGTCCGGGGGTATCGTTGGAACTGTCGGTTCCCTTTTGCCGTCAGCAGGGCAAGGTGGCTCTATGGTTAGGGCCCGAAGATGCGGCGCAGATCGGGCAAAAGACCGAGATACCCGAGTTGGGCGTCTGGCTTGGCGACGTCCATGAATATGTACTTGCAGGCGGCAAGGGGCGGCGTCTCCTTGCCGTCTATACACGCACCGGTGACTTGGCCAGAGGTTTTCCCCGGTCTTTGTCCGCCATTAAGGCGCGACCTCTGTTCTAGCCCGCAGGAAAAGTTTGCCTGAAAAGAGAACCTTCTCCGATGGGGGTGGGAGGATGTCTCAAGTTATGACATTGGACAAGTTCCGACCTTCCGAGGTGATGGTCGAAGAGCTATCTATGCGCCCGGGGGCAATGGTTCCGGGCGGTAACGATTTGGTCTCAAAGAAGCTCCTGCAGAACCTGGTGCGGGGGACATCTGAACCGGTGCTTGCGCGGCGTTTGGGTTTGGGACTGGAGATTGTCGCCGGAGACCTTGAGTTCCTGGTCGCCGTGAAGAGAGGCGCCCGGTCGCTCAAGGTCATGGTCGCCGATCTGGATGACAGGGAAGCGCTGCTCATTCGTCTGGGAGAAGGG
>DUUV01000066.1 GCA_012841375.1 Candidatus Fermentithermobacillaceae bacterium | reverse complement strand
TCCACGGACGGCGAGACCGGCGGGCCGGCGAACGGCAGCGACATCCGTATTGAGTGTATCGGCCCGGACAGGCTGGCCGAGTACTGCGCTGTGCCGATTCGGGTAGACGTTCAGTCAATTTTGCGTGTGACGGCGGTCGATGGCGGATTCGGAGGACTGGCGCTCCAGGAAGTCCCTGTCACGAAGCCGTACGTCAAAGACTACGATTCAGACGGAGAGACTCCCGCTGATTGGCCCCGGAAGTGGGACATGAGCCAGTGGCAAATCCTACTGGCGACAGTAGGGGATGGATCGATGGCCGGCCGTAGACCGGTCGGAGGCGCGTGCATTGTGATGAAAACCCCCGGGGTCCGAATGCTGGAGGGGCGCGACGACCTAGCCGTTCTGTGGGATATCCGCGTGGCGCCCGAGTTCAAGCGGCAGGGGATAGGGCGCGCGCTTTTCGCGGAGGTCGTCAAGCGATGCAGGAAGATGGGCATGAAGATGCTGAAGGTAGAGACTCAGAACGTTAACTTGCCTGCATGCAGGTTCTATGCGAGTCAGGGGGCGGAGCTCGGCGCAATCAACCGCTTTGCGTACGCAGGAGCGCCGGGGGATCACGACGATGTACGAGATGAAGTTATGTTGCTGTGGTACTTGACTCTTTAGAGATCTGCTTGTGACCGGAGCCCGGCTGGAAATCGATTGGAGGGAACCCGAGTGCGCATACGGATCACCCTGGTAGGCAAGGTTCGGGAGAGATACCTGCGGGAAGGCGCGGCCGAGTACCTTAAGCGCCTGAGGCCGTATGCTCATGTGGAGTTGGTCGAGCTGGAGGATGAGTCCGTCCCAGAGACCCTTTCGGAGAAGCAGCTCGCTCTGGCCAGGCAGGTTGAGGCGGAACGCATCCTGCGGACGCTCCGTGAGAACGAGTATGTTGTTGTTCTCGACGTCCAGGGCACCCAGATGTCCTCTGAGGATCTCAGCCGGTGGATTCAGGAACGTGCCCTTTCCGGCAGCTCCAACTTGGCGCTTGTGATCGGTGGCACCACAGGACTGGCGCCGGAGATCATTTCTCGCGCTAGGCTGCGGCTGTCAATGGGCCCCATGACCTTCCCCCACCAGTTCATGCCGATGCTCGTCGCGGAGCAGCTGTACAGGGCGTTTAGGATCGGGAGGGGAGAGCCGTATCATCGTTGAGGCGAGCTCTCCCGCGCTACCGCGAGGCACCCGAGATATTAGTCGGCAGGCCCACCCAACCAGGTCGTCACCTCTTGCCACGACTTCCTTGGGCGGGGGGGCGGCGTTTCAGCGGGATATCCCACCGAGACGGCCGCGATCAGCTCATGGCCGGTATCAAAATGCCTGCCGATCTCAGAGTCGGCGAAGAACACGTCGCAGATCCAGAGAGTGCCAAGCCCAAGAGCCGTAGCTTGGAGGAGCATGTTCTGGATGGCAGCGCCGACCGATTGAGTGTCTACGAGGCATCCCAGTTGATCCCACCGGTCTTTGAACTCTTGAGCCGTCCTCCGTGGGTTCAGCACGAATATCGCGACGGGAGCCCGGCGCATGGTCCTAGCCGAGTATTCGGCGCTTCCGGTCGGCAGACCGGCTTCTTTCAGCGAGGTTACAGAGCGCTCTAGGATGTCTACTACTTCATCTTTCTTCTCGCCCTCAAGCACAATGAATCTCCACGGCTGGGCGTTCTTTCCGGATGGGGCGAGAGTTGCCGCGTGTAGCATCTTCTCAATCATCTCGCGAGGCACCGGCCTGTCATCAAACTTTCTTATGCTGCGCCTTTGAGAAATCGCTTCGGAGACATCCATGGTATGGCCTCCCTTTCGTGAGACTGGCAGGCAACAGATTCCATCACGATTCCGAGATCTCCTGGTTTGCTACACGTCATACGCCTCGAAGGCGCCGCTCTCGATGATATCGTCCACTTCCTCATAATCTTCCGGGAACGCGTAGTTGTACCGGGCGGGCAGGGCAAATACGTAGTCAGAGTTTCGGCCCAGTTCAATAGGGTTCATTGGCGCCGCGCCGATGTGGAATTCCCCGCTTTGGAGCGCCTCCCACTGGGCGTGAGTGAAGACCATGACGGGTATGTCCTGCCGCGGGTTTTCCCCGGTCCATTCGGGATGCCTGATCAGGACCAACGGCCCGGTTTCGGAGCCTTCTTCCACAGCGTTTCCTTCATCGTCAAGCGCGTATCCTTCCCATTCTTCCTCGATGATCGAGTATCCGGCCCAGGTCTCAGGCAGCCGGATCTTGAAACCGTAATCCGGCAGATCGCAAACCGGAGAAGCGGTCTCCTCGTAGTCTCCGAGTACCACTTTGTCGATGACCCACTTGCCCTCTATCTTGATGACGGTCAGAGTGATGGGTTTCTTGGCCGCAACCCCTCCGCCTTCTTTCTCGACACTGGTCACCTCGATAATGTGGCCCTCAACCTCATACTCCTCGTCCGATATCTTTGTGGCGCCGGCGATCTCGATACGGTCGGGCCACGGGCTGGAAACAAGTCTGCCGGGCGCAGCCGTGGGTTCTTCCATCCACTTCTCGAGAAGTGCCGGAGACACAAGTCCGCCGTAGTTCTCGTCAAGGCTTTCTCTCAAGACATCCTCAGGCGCCAAGAGCGATACCATCTGGAGCTTTCCGCCGAACTGAGTCACGAGTTCCTGAACAGCGGTCTCGCTGAGCTCGTCATCCTCTCCCCCTTGGGGCGGCGTGGCAAGGTTCATCGAGTTGGTGCATCCTCCGATGAAGGATAGGGCAATAAGGACGACAAGTCCGGTCCAAAAGAGTCGTTTCAATTCCGTTCGCCTCCGAAGTAGCGTGTCATATATAATGACGCTTTGGGCTGGTCATTGTTCCGCTACACCCGGATCCAATTTTGTCGCCGGGCATTGGTCTCGCCACTCCGGTAGACAGTTGGCGGCAGCCTTTTTACTTCCGGTTCGATCTGGTAATATACTAAAGATTGATTTGATTTCCAGCGGAAGACCAAGGACAAGCAGCACATCCTGGGAAGAGCAATACGATACCACATAGGCAGGGTTCATAAGGAGGACCAGATTGTGAAGGTTAATGCGGAAAAGATCGAGGGTTCCAGAGTAGTCCTTACAATTGAAACGCCGGCTTCGGTAGTTGACGAGGCCCTCGACAAGGCATATAAGAGCGTCGTCAAGAGGGTGAACGTGCCCGGCTTTCGCCGCGGCAAGGCGCCCCGGTTCATCTTGGAGCGTCACGTAGGCAAGGAAGCTCTTTACGAGGAAGCAATGAGAGAAGTCCTGCCCGCGCAATATGAGCAGGCGGTCCAAGAGACCAAGATAGAACCCGTGGGCGAGCCCGAGTTTGACGAAGTGAACTTCAAACAGGGCGAACCTCTTACTCTCAAAGCCACTGTCTATGTGCGTCCAGAGGTCACACTGGATGATTACGAAGAACTGGCCGTACCTTATGAGGTGCAGCCGGTTACTGACGAGGATGTGGATCAGCAAGTAGCCTTCCTTCGCGAAAGGATAGCCAGACTCACTCCCCTCTCCGATGATCAGGCCCTAGAGAAAGGCGACTATGCCACTTGCCACGTCAAGGGTATCGAGGGGGGTTCGATTGAGGCCGACATAGACCAAGACCTTTCATATGCGGAGGTCGGCGGGGAGTACGGCATCATCCCCGGTCTCTCCGAGGCGCTCACGGGAATGAAGAAGGGCGAGACCAAGGAGTTTACCGGTACCTACCCTGCCAAGGAAGGTGAGGAGCCCAGGACCGCCAAGTTCTCCGTTGAGGTCAAGGAGTGCTATCGCAAGCACACTCCCTCCGATGAGGAGCTAGTCAAGAACCTTGCCAAAGAGAACCTTGATGAGGTGAAGGAAGACATAAGGAAGCGTGTCACCGCGATGAGGGAAGACCTTGCCCGCCGCGCTCACTCTCAGAAGGTAGAGGAAGCAGTGCTCTCCAAGGCCACGGTTGAGATCCCTGCCGTGATGATAGAACAACGTGAGCAGGAGCTGCTGGGGAGGTTCGCCGACCGCCTGAAGGAAGCCAACATGGACCTCGATACGTATCTGAAGTCTGCCGGCAAGACCGTGGACGACCTGAGGAAAGACTTACATGAGGAAGCCGAGAAAGACGTGCGCAGAGACCTTGTCCTTGACGCGATCGCAGACAAGGAGAATACCCAGGTGCCCGAAGAGGCCGTAAATCAAGTGGTGGAAGCCTTCGCTCGTCAGACGGGCAGCGACACTGATACAATAAAGACGACGCTGCAATTCAGGGGCGCTTTGGACGGCATCGTGAGGGATCTTAGAAGGCTCGAAGTCCTTAAGAAACTCACCGTGAAGGCTGCCGAGAAGGCCGGGACTCCTCTTCCTCTTGAGGAGAAAAAAGCCGAAGAGGTAGATGAGGACGGCAAGGCTGCTGACGAAGACGCTCAGGCAGCTGCTCCAGGAGAAGCTGCTGAGGTGGAGCCTTTGCCGGATGAGAAGCGTCCACAATCCGAGGACGAGGATCCTGAGCCTCAGCCTGAGGACTCTGAGCCCGAGAAAGCTCGGTGAGCGGAGAACCGCTTGGGCGAAACGAAAGCGATAGAGTCGACTTCCCGTGGAAATGATAACTCTCACACCGAGAACGGAGGTATGGGATAATGGGACACCTTGTGCCGATGGTAGTCGAGCAGACCGGCAGAGGCGAACGCGCATATGATATCTACTCAAGGCTGCTCAAGGACAGGATAGTCTTCGTCGGGACCCCGATTGACGACAGCGTGGCGAACCTGGTCGTCGCCCAGTTCCTGTTCCTGCAGGCCGAGGATCCTGACAAGGAGATCTCTTTGTACATCAACTCGCCCGGCGGTTCGGTGACGGCGGGCATGGCCATATACGACACTATGCAGCATGTGAAGCCGCCTGTCTCGACCATCTGCGTGGGGCTGGCTGCCAGCATGGCCGCCGTCCTTCTCGCAGGCGGGACCAAGGGCCGGAGGTACTGCCTACCCAATGCAAGGACTTTGATTCACCAGCCGCTTGGAGGAGTCCACGGACAGGCGACGGAAGTACAGATAGCGGCGAGGGAGATCCTTCGAACGAAAGACGCGCTCAACAAAATCCTGGCGAAACACACCGGTCAGCCTCTGGAGAGAATCGAGCGAGACACCGATAGAGATTTTTGGATGAGCGCCGAGGAATCGAAGGCTTACGGGTTGGTGGATGATATCCTCGTTTCCACTCACAAAGCCCCATAATACCGAGGTGAAAGGATGTTCAGATTCGAGGAACAGAAGGGACTAAAGTGTTCATTTTGCGGCAAATACCAGGACCAGGTTAAGCGGCTTATCGCCGGTCCCGGTGTCTATATTTGCGACGAATGCATCGAGCTGTGCAACGAGATAATCACCGAGGAGCTGGACGAGGACGCCGAAGAGAGCCTCAAGGATGTCCCGAAACCGAGAGAGATTAAGGAGTTCCTCGATCAGTACGTCATTGGCCAGGAACGGGCCAAGAAGATCCTGTCTGTTGCGGTGTATAACCACTATAAGAGGGTCGGACGCCGGCACAAGAACGATGATGTGGAGATTCAGAAGTCCAACATCGTGATGCTGGGCCCCACCGGGGTGGGGAAGACGTATTTGGCTCAGAACCTGGCCAAGATGCTGAACGTCCCGTTCGCGATCGCCGATGCCACTACTCTCACAGAAGCCGGTTATGTTGGCGAGGATGTGGAGAACATCCTCCTGCGATTGGTCCAAGCAGCCGACTACGATGTTGAAAAGGCTGAGAGAGGCATCATCTATATCGACGAGATTGACAAGATTGCCCGGAAATCCGAGAACCCGTCCATCACCCGCGACGTATCGGGTGAGGGGGTTCAGCAGGCTCTACTCAAGATCCTGGAAGGGACAGTGGCCAACGTTCCACCTCTGGGGGGGCGCAAACACCCCCATCAAGAGTTCCTCCAGGTGGATACTTCGGATATCCTGTTCATCTGCGGCGGAGCCTTTGACGGTATCGAGAAGATCATACAGAACCGCGTCGGGCAAAGAGTCATGGGGTTTAGGTCCGAGGTCAGATCCAGGCACGAAGGGAATATCGGCGAGATCCTCGCCAAGATCCTGCCCCAGGACCTCCTCAAGTACGGGATGATCCCTGAGTTCATCGGACGCATCCCCGTGATTGTCACGCTGGATGCTCTATCCGAGGAAGACCTCATCAAGATAATGGTTGAGCCCAAGAACGCGCTGGTGAGGCAGTACCAGAAGATATTCGCCATGGACGGCGTCACGCTTGAGTTTCAAGAAGAGGCCATCCGGGCGGTCGCCAAAGAGGCGATTCGGCGCGGGACCGGCGCCCGCGGCTTGAGGGCCGTCCTGGAAGACAGGATGCTGGAGATCATGTACGACATCCCGTCCCGGGGCGACGTTTCGAAGTGCATCATGACCAAGGATTCGGTGACCGGAGAAGTACCGCCGGTGTTGGTTACGGCGGAGAGAAAGTCCGGCAATAAGAAGAAGGAAGAGACTGCGTAGATAGTCGAAGGTAGATATCCGACAGTAAGAAGCCTCTCCTCGGGGAGGCTTCTTTGTTGGCTACAGTTGACAGCTCTCGCCCTGTTGGTCCCGGCCGGTTGCGCTACCCGTATCCTCATAATCCCATCCGATTAGGCAGAACATAGCCTGTGAAGCGCAACGTAAGGGGTCGTGGACATGCTGAACTCGGGTGTTCTTATCTACCTCCAGCTCTTGCTCACCATCGTGATGGGGCTCTACTTTTGGAACCTCTTGAGGTCCCAGGAAACCCAGAAGATCGCGGTCAGCCGTGAATCCAAGAAAGAGATTGAACGTCTCAGGCATCTCCGGGGTATCCGTCTCACTGAGCCTCTTAGTGAGAAGACCAGGCCGTCAACTCTAGAGGAAGTCATCGGGCAGGATGACGGGATAAAGGCCCTGAAGGCAGCACTGTGCGGCCCCAATCCCCAACATGTCCTCATCTACGGTCCGCCCGGGGTGGGGAAGACGGCAGCGGCCAGGCTGGTGTTGGAGGTAGCCAAGGGGAGTTCCCAATCTCCGTTTGCCAAAGACGCGAAGTTCATTGAGATGGATGCCACCATTGCCCGGTTCGATGAACGCGGCATTGCCGACCCCTTGATTGGTTCGGTACATGACCCCATATATCAAGGGGCGGGAGCAATGGGGGTGGCAGGGATCCCTCAACCCAAGCCCGGAGCCGTGACCAAAGCCCACGGCGGCATCTTGTTCTTGGACGAAATCGGTGAACTGCACCCGGTCCAGATGAACAAGCTCTTGAAGGTGCTTGAGGACAGGAAAGTCTTCCTGGAGAGCGCCTACTATTCTCAGGAGGACACCAATATCCCTGAACACATCCACGACATCTTTCAGAATGGGTTGCCGGCCGATTTTCGCTTGGTCGGCGCCACCACGAGATTGCCCGAGGATATATCACCGGCCCTCAGATCCAGGTGTCTGGAGGTGTTTTTCAGGGCCCTATCTCCCGAGGAAGTAGGCCGTATCGCGGAGGGAGCCGCTCGAAAAGCCGGTGTCGACATCGACCCAAGGGCCGTGGAGATGGTGAAGAGATACGCAGACAATGGACGCGATGCCGTGAACCTTGTCCAAATGGCGTCGGGGCTCATCACCGTAGAGGGGCGCAAGGCCATCGAACTCGGCGATATTGAATGGATCATTGCCCAGGGTCATCACAGCCCGCGTCCCACGCCCTGCATCCACTCTGAGCCTTTGGTTGGCGCCGCCCTCGGCCTCGCCGTATACGGCCCCGGCATGGCGTGCGTGATAGATGTCGAGTGTCAGGTCGTCCAGGATGTGGAAGGAAGACGGGGAGAAGTGATCATCACCGGCATCATCGAAGAGGAAGAGATGGGAAAGGGCACGCACATCCTGCGCAGAAAGAGCATGGTCATGTCCTCGGTTGAGAATGTGAGGACTGCCCTTACTTCGGTTGCTGGGATACGTCCCTACGCGTGCGACATTCACGTCAATTTCCCCGGCGGCACCCCTGTGGACGGCCCGTCTGCCGGACTGGCCATCGCCGCCAGCGTATATTCGGCAATCACGAAGACTCCTCTGGACCCAAAAACGGCGTTCACCGGTGAAGTCTCCATCAGAGGCGAAGTGAGGCCGGTGGGGGGCGTAGACCAGAAACTCGAGGCCGCAAGAGAGGCGGGCCTTGAACGGGCTTTCATTCCAAAGGCCAACTGGCAAGACAGGTACTCGCTCTTCCCGGTAAAGGTGATTCCGGTAGCGGATCTGGGTCAGGTGCTGGACGGTATGGCTATGTCTTAACCTGGATAAGCACACAGCATCATTGCTGCTCGTCCAGAGCTTCCCATAGATACGGTGAAGGACTTGTATTGAGACTACGAGAATATATCTCTCGCGTTCTCCAGGCCATGTCACTTCCGCTTAAGAGGCTAATATGATATGGCTGAGAACTCATGAGGAGAATGCGGGAGGTGCAGTTTTGGATATGGTCAAGACAGAGAAAAAGTCCTACCCGCTCTTACCCCTTAGAAATATCCTGGTGTTTCCCGGCACCACGACGACTTTGGAGGTTGGCCGCACCAGATCCGTAAAGGCGGTAGAGATGGCGCGGTCTTCGGACATGCGTATCGCCATGTGCACTCAAAAGGACAACGATGTAGTCGACCCGCTTCCGGAGAACATCTCCGAAGTTGGGACGCTTGGTCTCATAAGGGATATCGAGAAGACCTCACAAGGACACTACAGGATCGTGATCGAGGGCGTGTCCCGCCTCAAAGTGAAGTCGTACTTGGTGACCTCGCCCGGCTATGTAGTGAGTGTGAGTATGTTGCCCGAAGACACGCTGCCTGCGACCGAGGCTCAGGTCGCCATCAGGACATTGACGGAGCAGTATGAGGAGTATGTGCGCGTAACCAAGAAGGTCGGCGCCGAAACCCTCATATCCATAGCGACTCTCTCGGACCCGGGCAGGCTGTGCGATGCCATTGCGTCTCACATGCCTCTCAGCCTGCCTGAGAAGCAGGACATCCTCGAAACCATCCCCATAAAGAACCGGGTCACCAAACTGGTGTCGTTCCTGAGCAAAGAGATAGAGATGGTGGGCCTCGAGAAACGCATAAGCAGGCGGGTCCGGGACCAAATCGAGAGGAGCCAGAAGGAGTATTGGCTCCGCGAGCAGATGAAAGCGATCCAGAAGGAACTGGGCGACCGTGACGAGACCATGAGCGAGTCCGACGAGTTCCGTCAGAAGATCGAGAAGGCCGGTCTGTCGGGAGAGGCCAGGGAGAGGGCCTTGAGAGAAGTGGACCGCCTTGAGAAGATGCCTCAGGCGTCGGCCGAAGCGGTTGTAGTCCGGACATATCTTGAGTGGATGGTATCACTTCCTTGGAACGTCCTGACCGGCGATACCATCGATGTCCGGTCGGCCCAGAAGATACTGGACGAGGACCACTACGGGCTCCAGGAGGTCAAGGAGCGGATCCTTGAGTACCTGGCGATCCGAAAGCTTGTGGACAAACCGCGGGGTCCAATACTGTGCTTCGTCGGCCCGCCCGGAGTGGGGAAGACCTCACTGGCCAAGTCCATCGCCAGAGCGCTCAACCGGAAGTTCGTCAGGATGTCTCTGGGCGGCGTGAGGGACGAGGCAGAGATACGCGGCCACAGGCGTACCTATATAGGCGCCCTGCCCGGCCGCATCATTCAGAGTATGAGGACCGTGGGCTCGCGTAACCCCGTATTCCTGATGGATGAGATAGACAAACTGGCGTCGGATTTCCGGGGCGACCCGGCCGCGGCGCTGCTCGAAGTCCTAGACCCTGAGCAGAACTGCTCCTTCAGCGACCACTACCTTGAGGTGCCTTTTGACCTCTCGCGGGTGATGTTCATAACTACGGCCAACTCAAGCCACACCATCCCGAGGCCGCTTCTTGACCGGATGGAGGTCATCACTCTTCCAGGCTACACCGAGGAGGAGAAGACACAGATAGGAGTGCAGTTCCTCATACCCAAAGAGCTCAAGGAACACGGGCTTAAGCCGTCCAATCTCGGGATAGGCAAGGACGCGCTCCGCGAGATGATCAGGTCTTATACACGTGAAGCGGGCGTCAGGAATCTGGAGCGTCAGATCGCGACCATATGCAGGAAAACCGCCAAGGACCTCGTTTCGGGCAAGAGCAAGCGTGTGCGAATCACTTCGAAGAATGTGACCAAGTACCTTGGGATCCCGCGGTTCCATTACGGTCAGGCCGAGAAGGAGAACCAGGTCGGCGTGGCGACGGCTCTCTCAGTTACCGACGTGGGAGGGGATATCCTTTCTGTGGAGGTAAGCGTTGTGAAGGGCAAGGGAAAGCTGACGCTTACAGGACAGATGGGAGACGTGATGAAGGAGTCTGCCTACGCAGGCTTGAGCTACCTCCGGTCGAGAGCCCTCGATTTGGGTCTCAACGAGGACTTCTACGAGAACGTAGACATCCACATCCATGTCCCCGAAGGTTCCATTCCGAAGGATGGACCGTCGGCGGGCATCACGATGGCTTGCGCCATGGCCTCGGCCCTCACGGACCGCCCGGTCAGACACGACATCGCCATGACGGGCGAGGTCACGCTAAGGGGCAGGGTGTTGCCCATCGGCGGCGTGAAGGAGAAAGTGCTGGCCGCTCACAGGGCAGGGATCATGAGCGTCATACTTCCAGAGGAGAACCGCAAAGACCTGGAGGAGGTGCCTGCCAACATTCGCGACGAGATGAGCGTGTCGTTTGTCAGCCATATGGATGAGGTGTTGGCGATGGCCCTCGCGAAAGAGGCGTCCGAAGATCTGGTCGGGCTTCCCGTCGTCGCCGACAAGGGCCGTGAGCAGCCACAAGCCATTAGCGATGTGCACTAAATAAGGAGCCAAACGGCCATCCCAAAGCCACTACTATTCCAGTTGACGGTGATCTGCCTCCGTGCAATAATTCACTGCGACAAAGCCCTATGAAGGGGGAAAGTGGTTGGGATGGCCGTTGTCGGCGTAATGTACAACCTGAAGGGTGCCCCGCCGGAGGAGGGAGAGCCTCCAGACCTGGGCGCCGAATTGGACTCGGAGTCGACAGTAGCCGCAGTAGCTTCAGCGCTTCGCGCGCACGGTCACGAAGTGCAGTTGATTGAGGGAAATGACACCGCGTACCTCAAACTTCTATCCAACCGTTTGGACATCGTCTTCAACATGTGTGAAGGTCTCAGGGGAGAGTCTAGGGAAAGCCACATCCCATCAATGCTGGAGATGCTCGGCATCCCCTACACCGGTTCAGGGGTGCTGACTCTGGCGCTCACACTCGACAAACCTCTCAGTAAGAAAGTCCTGTCGTATCACGGAATTCCCACTCCGGGATTCCGGGTGCTTACCTCAGGCGACGAGATCGATGTCGCCGGAATGGAATTCCCGCTGTTCGTCAAACCCGCTCACGAAGGTTCGAGCATAGGTGTTTCTTCGAATTCGTATTGCAGGGACATGAATGAACTGAGGAGCGAGACAGAGAGGCTTCTCACGCTCTATCGCCAGCCTGTACTGGTAGAGGAGTATCTCCCGGGGAGGGAGTTTACGGTAGGAATCCTCGGGAACAAGAACCCGGTGATCTTCCCCGTGCTGGAGATCAACTTCGATGCGATCCCTGTTGACCATGCACGGGTTTACTCTAGGCAGTTCAAGGCCGATTGGTCAGATGACGTCTACTACATGTGCCCGGCGCCCATACCTGAGGACCTTGAGGCTCTGGTCACGGAAACGGCTCTCAGAACATACAGAGCTCTGGATTGCCGCGACTTGGCACGGGTGGACCTCCGGCTCGACCGGGACGGGGTTCCCAACGTGATGGAGGTCAATCCCCTTCCGGGGTTGTCCCCTGGGTTCTCGGACTATCCCAGGATCGCCGAGAAGGGCGGATGGTCGTACACCGACCTGATCAACGGCATCCTTGCCTGCGCCCTCAGGCGCCACAAGATGGAGCATCTCATCACCTCGTCCCTTGTGAGGCAGATAGCGTAGTCCTGCCGGATTGTCGCGAGGCGGACTTCTCATGCGGTTGACCCGATGGATTTTGGCGGGTGGACGTGTAGGGATGTCCGCCCGTCATTGTCTTAGGCCGTCCTGCCGCCCGACGGTCAGTGTGCCGACCTAGGCCGGGAGTCACTCACTTCTAGGGCTGCCCTAATTTACATCCTGCTACAGGAAGGGAAATGATGCGCCACTCGTAGAAACCCCAGAACTACCTGGTAGGTGGCATTTTGCAGTGCCCAGGTAGGAGAGAGGCGTATCGGATGTCGTTTGCACAGGCCAATCGGGGCGGGAAACTACGGGTCCTAGAGGGTGAGAGAGTCAGGTTGCGCCCGGTCGAGGACAGGGATATCCCGCAACTGATGGAGTGGGAGAAGGATGCGGACATAGTCCGTTGGGCAGGCAAGAAGTTCGAGACGGTTGAGGACGCGAGAGACTGGCATTTACGGCCAACACTGCAGCACAGGACTTTCGCCATAGAGCTCTACGACGGGCGCTTGATAGGCGAGATAGAAGTGCTGAACATAACGTGGAAGACCGGGACGGCGGAAATGCGGGTCTTTATCGGAGAGAAAGACTTGTGGGACCGCGGGCTCGGAGAGGACGCCATCCACACACTGGTGAACGCGTACTTCACGATGACGGCACTCCAAGAGGTCTTTTTGAGGGTTGACGAAGACAACATACGGGCCCGGCGCTGTTACCAGAAGGTCGGGTTCAAGGCCGAGGCGCGGCTAACCGCCAAGTGGGAGGACGGATCAATGCGTACGCTCCTGCTTATGCGACTGAGGAAGGCGGATCAAAGCCGATCCGGAAGTCGATAGGGTGGCGAACAGATACTGAGAGGCATTGGTGTGCCAGAAAAATCAAGTGGTGGGGGTTACTGGGCTTGAACCAGTGACCTCACGGATGTGAACCGTGCGCTCTTCCGCTGAGCTAAACCCCCACCGTTTAGTGCAGAGAATATGATAGCATACAAACAGGGTGAAGACAAATTCAATGCTTCATGCTCTATAGACGAGGTGGTCGACCGTGAAGTTGACGGTGCTGGGCAAGTACTCTCCTTACCCACCGGTCGGCGGGGCGGGTCCCGGCTACTGGGTTGAGTGGGGCGACCAAGGCGATTCAGGATCGAGTACCGGTGTCCTTCTGGACTGTGGTCCCGGAGTGCTGGCCCGCTTTCAAGAGCATGTGGGTCCTTTATCGAAGATACATACGGTAATCCTGTCGCACCTGCATTTTGACCATATTTCTGACGTGACGGTTCTCCGCTACGCGGCGGCCGCGGATGGTCGTTACAGAGAGCTTCCACATCATGTCCGCATATACGCGCCTTGTCAGCCGGAAAACGAGTTCTCGCTCTTGACGTACAAGGAGGCCACCTCGGGCCATGCCCTGTCTTCGGGGATGTCGCTGCAAGTTGGGCCCTTGAGGCTTACTTTCCACCAGGGTGTCCACGGGATACCTTCCTTTGCGGTAAGGGTGGAGGGACCCGGGGGCGTCTTGGCCTATTCGGGTGACACGCGTCCCTGTGACGCTCTGGTTGAGGCCGCGCAGGGCGCCGACCTGTTCCTCTGCGAGGCTTCAGGGGTTCAGGCCGACGCAGATTACGTAGCGCCCGGGCACCTTACCTCACGACAGGCAGGCGAAATCGCGTCTCAAGCGGGTGTCAAACGGCTGTTGTTGACGCATATCTGGCCTCTCTACGATGAGCACGAGTTGCTCCGGGAATGCAGGGATGTGTTCCCCAACTCGGAACTGGCCCAAGAAGGACGCAGCTATTGCCTCTGATCTCTGTGCTCTGAGATCCTTGCCCCCGCCCCGGCGAGAGCCGGTTGGGAGCGCTGGACTCAGTCATCCTACAAGGAGCCCAAGGGACCGTATAGAGACGGCATTCTGTCTCTAAAGGCGTCTGTTCCTCGAACGATCTCCTTCACTCGCGATTCGGGGGGAGACACTTGAGCCATGATGGCCTGTCGGGATGAAGGAAACGTCTCCGACAAGAGCCGGCCTCCGGGAGATACGACCAGTGAGGTCCTGACCGGACTCTTGGACGCGCAGTTCGCGAGCGCCACGAACACCCGGTTTTCAAGGGCTCTGGTGAAGGCGACTTGTTTCTCTCTCCCTGTTGCCGAGTCGGTCTGCCAGACTATCAGGTCGGCTCCCTTGAGAAACAGAAGTCTCGCTTCTTCGGGTACGAACCCCTGATTCCCCAAGAGGAAGCCGGTCTTTATACCTCCAATGTCGACGACCTGGGCGGCAGGGCCGTCTGCGCCCAGAGTGGTTACCTTTCCCTTGGGGTCGAGAATCGTCGTAACAGGACGTAACCCTGCTTTTGTAGTTACCGCGATAGTGGCACCCGTCGCGATACTTACGGGCAGGAGGGCTTCGGTGATTGGCTTGGCGAAGTCCCTCATGACGGTCACGGGGAGTTCCGGAAAGACGATGAGGTCGGCTCCTTGTTCCGCCATCCTTCTCGCCATAGACGCGCCGGATGATAGGAACTCCTGCAACGAGATGTCCCTGTCCATCTGCACGACTGCCAAGTAGCGGAGAGACCTGGCAGGAGCGAGGGGCGCTTCCAACACGGAAGCCAGCGGAACCCTGTCGTTCGGCGTGAGGAGGAGCGAGTACTCCTCCCGGAACCATTCCCTGCGGAGGGCTGCAGCCCTTTGCTTGTCTCGCGGGTCCACATCGACCGTTGCGGTGATGATCTCCGGAGAGCCGCTTGAACCCTTTACCTGTACTGCGCCGTCCGGCGACGCTACAAGGCTCTGTCCGCAGTAGACGACTGACTCGGCTTCCCAGCCTACCTTGTTGGCGCACAGGAACCATACTCCGTTCTCCAACGCCCGCGTAGGGATGATCCAGTCCGGCTGGGCGTTTCGGAGTGACTCCAGGTCCTTGCCGGTCGTGACCCAGTTGGTTGGATCCACGATGATCTCGGCGCCCTTGAGGGCAAGCACTCTGGCGATTTCGGGCAACCTCCCGTCTGCGCAGATGAGGATGCCTATCCTACCGAGAGGTGTGTCGAAAACCCGGTATTCGTCTCCGGCGGCAAACCACTTGGAGTCGAAATGCCAGAGGAACGTCTTTCGAGCCCTCCCGATGACTTCTCCGTCCGGGCCTATCAAATAGGCCGAGTTGTACGCCTTGTCGCCGTCGAGCTCGGCCAGGCCTGCCACCAGGTAGGTTTTGTGCAGCCTGGCTTTCTCTCGAAACTGCCTCAAGGCGTCTTCCCAACCCGAAAGAGCTCCTGATGGGTTCTCCTCAAGTCCCAAGTAGTACCCCGGGTAGCTGCACTCGGGAAGGACCACTAGATGAGGACGGGCCTCGGCGGCCTGGTCTATTAGGTTCAGGACCCTGGCGAGGCCGTCTCCCGACGACCTTGTGTCGTATGCTTCATGCTGTATGAGGGCGGTAGAGAAAGCCACTGGAGACCCTCCGTTCGTCCCGCGGGAGGCACCGGTCTCCTAATATCGCTGCAGCAAGTAGACCCCCAGGACGGTCACGATGGCCCCAATGCCCTTTCCCACGGATAGTTTGCTTCCTAACAGTATCACAGAAAGGGTCACGGAGATCAGGGGATACGCGGCGGCAATAGGGACGACGCCGGTGATGCTGCCCGCCTGCAGGGCCTTGAAATAGGCGAAGTGGGCAAGCACCGAAGCAGACGCCCCTTCCAGGAGAAGAAGGACCCACGTCCGGCCGTTCACCTCGGCAAGGCTGCCCCGGAAGTCGCCGCGGACCAGGACCCACACGATCAGAACTGCGACGACCGCGACACTCCGGATGAGGAGCGCTGTCAGCGCGTCGGGCTTCTCAAGTCCTAGTTTGGCGAAAATGGGGCCAACGCCCCAGAAGACGGCGGCTACGACGGCCCAGGCAAGCCAGGACATGGGACCACTCTCCTTAGACGGTCGTGGTGTGTTCCTGGTACAGTATATCCGCGTTCACCGGGCGCTAAGAACGACGGTCGAACCTAACCTGTGGTTCGCCTGCGCTTAGTCCCCGACCTCAATCTCCAGCCCCAGCTGCCAGGCAAGAAATGCCCACATATTCGCCTGTTCCTGGACTACCTTGTAGAGCGGCTTACCTACGCCGTGACCGGCGTCAGACTCGACCACAAGGAGCACGGGGTTGTCGCTGCCGCTCTTCATCTGTGCCGCCTGGAGCCTGGCGGCCATCTTCCTGGCGTGCATCGGGTCAACTCTGGAATCCGACGACGCAGTATAGAAAAGGACCGCCGGGTATGACACGTCGTCCCTTACCTTGTGGTACGGCGAGTAAGCGTACAGCCACCTAAATGCTTGAGGGTCGTCCGGGTCTCCGTACTCAGATGCCCAGATGTAGGCGATCAGGAACTTGTGATATCTCACCATGTCCAGGAGAGGGACTCCGCAAGACACTGCCTTGAACAAGTCCGGACGCTGGGTCATCGCCGCTCCGACCAAGAGGCCTCCATTGCTTCGCCCCCAGATACCCAGGTGCTCTCTGTCGGTATAGCCTTTTCCTATCAAGTACTCGGCCGCGGCTAGAAAATCGTCGAACACGTTCTGCTTGTTCTCGCGCATCCCGGCGCGGTGCCACTCTTCACCGTACTCGTTGCCGCCGCGGAGGTTGGCTGACGCGTAGATCCCTCCATTCATTATCCAGGGCAAAACCGTTGACGCGTATGCAGGGACTCTTGCCAAGTTGAACCCGCCGTAGCCGGTCAGAACGGTGGGGTGGGGCTTTCTTGCGCCCTCGCCTTCCAGGAGGTCCGTCCGGTGGACGATGAACATGGGTATCCTGGTTCCGTCTTTGGACGGGTAGAAGACTTGCTTGACCGTGACCGAAGACGGGTCCAGGCTTTGGGTGCCCGCGAGGACCAACTCGGGGCTGCCTGAACCGTCAACGTAGAACCGGTAGATCGCGTTGGTCTGGGCGAACGACTGAAACTCGAAGAAGACCTCAGGGCTTTCCGCTTGTCCCGATACCGACCCTACTGTGCCCAGGATCGGGAGGCGTATCTCCCTCTTGCCAGAGCCGTCCATACCGTAGACGAACAGACGTGAAGACGCGTCTTTCATCCCTGCGACAACCAGGTGGCCCCCGCAAACCCAGAACCCTGTGAGCGTTACCTCCGGGTCTTCGGGTACGATGTCACGCCATGACGACTCGGCAACATCACCGGGATCCACCGCCACGATCCGGTATCTTGATGCTTTGTAGTTGGTCATCATATACAGGGTGCCACCGTGGATCCTACCTCTCCACAGGGCATCAATCCCCTCGACGACGGGGGTGAAGGGGCCCTTCATGTCGCCTTCTTCTCGCACCAAGATGTCGGTGCTGTTCCACCCGTGTCCCACGGTTAGGAGCAGGTATCTGCCGTCATCCGAAAGGGAGGTGCCGAACATCTCTTCTTTGGGGCGTCCTTCGCCGAAAACCTTGGGGTCGTCCTCGACATCCCGGCCCAAGGTATGGTGGTACAGGTGACGGTTATAGTTCTCTTCTCCCGGCGGGACTTCTCCCGGCTTGGGGTACCGACTATAGTAGAAACCCTTCCCGTCCGGCTCCCACGTCACACCCGCGCCCCTGGCTCTTTCGATCCGGTCGGGCAAGGTCTCGCCCGACTCCAGGTCCAGGATTCTGAGCACGCTCCACTCGTCTCCGCGCTCTGAGTAGCCGTAGGCGAGTTTCTTACCGTCCTCTGAGGGATACCACCAGTCAAGCGCCACGATTCCCCTGGCGCTGGCCTTATTGGGATCAAGGATGATCCGCTCAGGCGCGCTCCCGGTGAGTTCCCGCACGCACAACACCGGCTGGTTCTGGCCGGAGGTCCTCTTAGTGTAGAACAATCTGTTGCCCCGAAACACAGGCGATCCTACGTAGTCTTCGGAAAGGGAACGGGTGAGCTCCTCGACGAAGAAGCCCCTGGAAGGGATCTGCCCGATTACGTCTTCAGTCCTTCTGTTTTGGGCTTCCGTCCACCTAACGGTTTCCGGGTCTTGGCCGTCTTCAAGCCAGCGATAGGGGTCCTCAATGGCTACACCGTGAACCACGTCGGTTACGGGTCTGGACGGCGTTTCCGGCGGGGGCGGGACTCGAACTGGGAAAGGCTTCAGGTCCACTTGAGTACCTCCTCACATGCATGGTTCCACGTCCCATGTTCTGCCACGAAAGCCCGTTACCCTTCCCTATGTCAGGCGTATTAACGCACGGCTGGCTAAGAGGAGAGTGATCGAGATGCAGAAGACAGTGGGCAGGTACACCCTAGGGATTGTCCTCGTGGCGCTTGGGGTCGCACTGGCGCTGGAGGTATGCGGAGTGACTCCCGCGTTTCGGGCAGAGTTTGTCAAATGGTGGCCGTTGGCCATTGTGCTCCTGGGTGTTGAGTACCTTCTCGTGTCGCGTGATCCAGAGGTGAAAGTACGCATCAGCGGGGGCGCGGTGTTCTTGACCGTTTTGGTCTTGGCCACCGCGTGGTTCTATCACGCAGGTTCCACATGGAGCGATCTATTCCACTTGGGAGGCTTTGGGGACTTTATCGCCGGTTCTCACACATACACCGTAGAGGTCCCAATCAACGAGGCGTTCGGGACAGGCGTCACAGGTCTCTCAGTGCGCGCCGCGGGTGATGTTGTCGTGACCGGCGAGGGTACGGGTTCGGTCACAGGGACGGCTACGGTCAGGGTTCGGGCGAGGACCGCTGAACAGGCCAAGCGGTACGCAGAAGAGATGAAGCTGGTGCCCAGGTATTCCGGAAAGACACTCTATCTTGAGATCAGCCGGCCGGGTTCCGTTCCCGCCGCGATCGGCATGTATCCATCCTTTGTCCTGACGGTTCCGAGCGACTCGGACCTCGAGATCCGCACCGTATCCGGGGATATCGAGGTTGATGGCGTGTGCGGCAGTCTAGTCCTGGACAGCGTGTCTGGCGATGTCCGGGTTGATGAGAGCCCCGTTCGAGTGAGCGTGAACATGGTCTCGGGCGACTTCGAGGGCGTCTTGGGAAACGACATGGATGAGCTGTTCGTCAAGAACGTTAGCGGTGACGTCAAGATCGAGGTGCCTGCCGGAACAGGCGGCTCGGTGGAAGCGAAGACCGTGAGCGGTTCAATCACTGACTCGAAAGGCACACTGAACATCACGAAAGCCTCCGGACGCCGCCAAGCCTCAGGGCCCTTGGGCACCGGTTCAACGGCGATCGAGGTCGAGGCCGTGAGCGGCGATGTGTCGTTCAGGTAAGGGGAGGCATTCCGAAAACCGAAAGGACTTCACTCACCGAGTCCAAGATGTAGTCGGGCTGCTCTTCAGAGAGGGTGGCCCGACCTGACGGCCCGTAAGCCGCTCCCGCAGACTTCACGGCTATCTGAGCCAATAGGGCATCCGCGTTCTTGGCGGCCCTTATGTCATAGATGCTGTCGCCTACCATCAAGACAGATCCTCGACGAACCTCCAAGAGGTCCAGAGCCTTCAGTATAGGGTCGGGATCCGGTTTGTGCCGGGCGGTGTCTTCGTAGAATACCTTGGCGTCGAAGTAGCCTAGGAGTCCTGCGATCTCCATCCCGTAGAGAGCCGAGTGCCGCCGTTTGGAGGTCACGACCGCAAGCTTGAGGCCGCCGCGCCTCAACTCGGCTAGCGTTTCGAGAGTCCCTGGAAACGGCTTGACCGTTTTGTCGTGTATGCCGAGATTATGATCGATGTAGACGTGGTGGGCATCCCGGGCGTGGTCCGGGACGAGGTCTTTCAGCACTTCGTCTAGAGTGATACCCAGGTAAGCCCTGAAATGCTCTTTGTCACGCTTCTCCCCTGTGAAATACCAGAGCGTATGTTGAAGGCTGGTCAGAATGGCCTCTGTCGTGTCTATGAGTGTGCCGTCCAAGTCAAACAGTACCGCGTCCACCGAAAAGCCTCCCATTCTTGTCGTCAGTCAGCAGGAAAATCGACATCTGCCTTACAGATTACAATAAGTATAGTGATTGTGAAGACGGCGGACCAGAAACAGATGGAAAGGAGACATCAGAATGCCGCATGCGCCGTACATAGAAGAGTTCCTGGAGTTTCTCTCTATTCCCAGTGTCAGCGCCTCGCCCGAGCACAAGCTCGACATTGAGAGAGCCGCCCAATGGCTCAAGGCGAGGATGGAGAGGGCCGGGATTCAAGACGCAGAGGTGATTCCCACCGCAGGGCATCCCGTTGTGTACGGACTGGCTGCCGCAGCCGAATCCGGTGCTCCAACAGTCCTCATCTACGGGCATTACGACACTCAGCCTGAGGATCCGCTGGACGAGTGGGTGACCGAGCCGTTCAAGCCCGAGGTAAGAGATGGGAAGGTGTTCGCCCGCGGGGCCGCCGACAACAAAGGCGGTGTCCTTCCGGCTATCGTGGCGATCGAGAAGGCCCTTGCGAGAGGCGGGTTGCCGGTTAACGTCAAGTTCCTGTTCGAGGGAGAAGAGGAGATAGGCAGCCCCAACCTAAAGCCCTTGCTGGCCGCGAAGAAAGACCTGTTCAAGTGCGACTTGGTCGTCTCTGTAGACGGGGGGATGTACTCCCGTGAGGTCCCGTCGCTGACTACCGGCTCTCGAGGACTGTGCGGTATCCAGATAGACGTGTACGGTCCAAAGCAGGACCTGCACTCGGGAAGCGCCGGCGGCGCCGTGAACAACCCGTTGATAGCCCTGGCCCAACTCATCGCGACCATGAAGGACGGGGAAGGGAAGGTCTTGGTGGAGGGCTTCTACGACGATGTCGCGGCGCTCACTCAGAGCGAGCGTGAGGCGTTTGCCAAGACTCCTTTTGACGAGCGTGAGTACATGGAGCGGGCCGGAGTCAAGGAGCTCTTCGGCGAACCGGGATTTTCGGTCACAGAACGTCTGTGGGCCAGGCCGACTCTGGATGTGGTCGGCATATGGGGCGGCTTCCAGGGTGAGGGCGTCAAGACGATCATCCCGGCAAGGGCCTCGTGCAAGATAACCTGCAGGCTCGTGCCCCATCAGGAGCCGGACAAGGTTGTAGCCCTCCTGAAGGAGCATGTGGAGAGGCACGCGCCCAGAGGTGTGCGTGTCAGCGTAACCGCTTTCCCGGGGAATTCACGCCCCTACGTGATCCCCTTCGACCACCCCGTGATGCCTGTCATGTCGAAGGTGCTCAAGGACCTGTACGGAAAGGAACCGGTCATCGTCCGCATGGGCGGGACGCTGCCGATCGCCAGGGCCTTCCTGGATATTCTAGGGACCTACCTGGTGTTCTTCGCGACATCCAGCCCTGACGAGAATGTCCACGGGCCCAATGAATTCTACCGCCTGGAGGAGTTCGACAGGCTGGTGGAGGGACTTCCCGTGCTGCTCAAGGAACTGTCCGGAGTGCTTGGCCGGTGAGTCATCCCGGCGCTTGAGTGCCCTTTGGTCCCCCGTGAAACCTTTTTCTCCGGGCGGTGTATTAGGTTACTGAAGGGACTGACGGGGAGAAGCGGATGGCCGATGTAAGTGAAGCCCTTGTCCTGGCAAGATGCCAAGAAGGCGAACAGGAAGGGTTTCGGCAGTTCTTCGATATGTTCCGGGGATACATATACTCGCTTTGCTACCGGATGACCGGCAATCGTGAAGAGGTCTTGGACCTTTGCCAAGAGAGCTATCTGGCGATCTTTCGAGGGATCAAGACGGTTCGACCCGGATGCCCGTTGAAGCCGTGGGTGAGGCGAGTGACGCTGAACGTCTGTCTAAACCACCGGCGGAGATGGATGGCCCGTATCCAAGAGGAGGCCGTGGCCTGGATCGGTCACCTGGAGCCTGGTAACGTGGACTCACTGAGCGGGATCGCCGGGGCCACTCAGGACGGGCCGGCAAGGCAAGTGGAACTTAAGGAAACCCGTGACATGCTGTCGAGAGCCATGGAGGCATTGAGTCCCGAGCAGAGGATGGTCGTGATCCTGTTCCATCAGGAAGGCCTTTCATATAGGGAGATATGCGACGAAACGGGCTGGCCCCTAGGGACTGTGAAGACTAATCTGTTTCGCGCCCGTAAGGTTCTGGCCAGGGTGATGGGAGACTACCGATTGGGAAGCGGCGGAGGCGGGTGAGACTCGTGGGTATGGATGAATGTCCCGGTGAAGAGACGCTGTATGAGTTCCTTGACTCAGAGTTGTCGTCTGACCGGGAAGTGGAGATACTCAGGCACCTGAGCTCGTGCGATTGTTGTCTGGCGGAAGTGGCCAGAATGCGGAGGGGCATGGACGCAATAGATGCGAGTCTCCGTGTTTTGGAGTGCCCTCCTGATAGCGATGAGGTGGACGTCAAGGCCGCGGAACGGCAGGTGCTGGGCCAAATGATTCGGGAGGGTGTCATCTCCAGAGAGCCGTTTGATCTGCGGAAGGTCATGCTCCGGGAGGCCGGTGAGGTAGCCCGGGCGACACGAAAGGTGGTTGGTAAAGGGGTAGAGGTAGTCCGTCCTTTAGTAGCGACGACCGCCAGGGCGGTTCCCCTCGCCGCTAGAGTCGGAGGAGCCGCGGGCAAGACCTTGGCGCGGGGAATAGGTGCCGTCTTGAGGCCTGCCCTGATGAGATTAGAGGTGGCGTTCTGATGGCTGTCTTCGTGGCCGTACTCTTTGTGGTGGCCAAGGTACTTGTCTTCTTGTTGGTCGGGCTTGTGCTCCTTGCCCTCCTCTTGATCGTGCTTCCCGTGAGGGCCACCGTTCAGGGAGAGTGTAGGGCAGAGGGCGATCTGGACGCGCTCTTGGAGGCCGGAGGAACTGACTTCGGAGAGATGCCCGAGCCTGTCATCACGGTCATACCTGACGGGACGGCGCGAGCTACCGTCCTCGGAGGGCTATTAGGCGTTGAGTATCACACGGGTGACCCGCTGAAAGCTCTTCTGGCAGGCGTACCGTTTCTTCGGCTCCCTCTCGGCGCAAGGGCACGCAGAAGGACCTCTTCGTCAGAAGAGGAGGAGGCGATCGCGCCCAAGACGTCCGAATCCGTTGAGATCCAAAGGAAGGCCGGGCCTCTGAAGGCCCGAGAGGCCAGGCGGTCTTCGAAGGCAGAGGGGAGAGGTGAGAGCGCGGGAAGGAAGAGGGGCTTCGCGCTGACGCTGAGAGCCAAAGGAGCGGGGGGATGGTTCAGCCCCAAGGTCAGGGAGATGGCTCTCAGGACTGCCAAGCGCCTGGTCAGAGGCATGCGGCTTAGGGGACATGTCCATGCCGAATACGGCGTCGGCGATCCGGGCGTGACCGGAATGGCCTACGCGGCTTTCGTCACCTGGTCCGGTATGACCGGCCAGAGATGGTTGACTCTTGAACCCAATTTCGTCGATGACGTGATTCTCGTGAGAGTGGAAGGCGAGACACGGTTCTTTCCGGTTCAGATGGCGTATGTTGCAGGGAGATTCCTTCTGTCGCGCGAGATAAGACCGCTTTGGCGGAAGAAGCGCGCGGGGGAGTCCAGGAAAGCGCCGGTACTCGGGGCGCATACATCCGGGTAGAGTGAAAAGATGGGAGATAGAACGAGGAGGTTTGCGAAATGAACCTGCAGGAGATGCTGGGGGTTACGGTGTCCGGTTTGGAGAAGTTCATTAGTACCAAGACTTGTGTCGGTGAACCAATTGTCATCGGCGACGTTACCTTGATCCCGATCCAGACAGCGTCCTTCGGGTACGGCACCGGGGGCGGAGAAGGCCAGCAGAGCGAGCAGTCGGGGACCGGTGGAGGCTCCGGAGCGGGCGCCTCTCTCCGGCCTATCGCCGTGGTGGCGGTAAAGGGCACCGACGTCCAGGTCTTCCCCCTAGGTGGCAAGGGCGCCATCGAGAAGATCGTCGCCATGCTGCCTGAAGCCCTCGGCAAGATCAAGATCGGCAAGGGCAAGAAGGAAGCAGAGGAACCCAAGGCCGAGTAAGAGGAGAGACAGAAGAATGACGGAGGCCTGCCGCTTGGATGGCAGGCCTCTGTACCTCATGAGATCATCATAGCCGGATGTTTTGAAATCCCAGATTCAGGAAATAGCCCCCGAAGAGGAACAATAAGGCTCCGCATACATAGAGGATTCCGCGGTAGACTCTGTCGTTGAAAAAGCGGGTCCCCGTAGCGATGGCGAAAGCAACCAGGGAATACCAGGCAAGGTCGGCGGCTATGTGTCCGAGGAAAAAGGCTCCGGGCCCGATCGGACCGTATGTGGCCGAAGTGGCGACGTACGCTGCTCCGACGGTCGCCCACCATATGACCCAGTAAGGGTTCGATATGCTGGCCGCCATCCCCGCCAAGGCGGTACTCATGAAACCTCCACGCTGAGCGTGGCCGGAGGGGCCTGACTTGGCCCGGAGATCCCCGTTTGCCGTCTTGGTCTCGCTCGTGTCCAACGAAAGCGTCGCCGTCCTGGCAGTCTTCACGGTGCCGCGACCGAAGTAGAAGAGCATGACGCCTCCCAACAAGCCGATCGTCCCAAGCACCTGCTTGTAGGCCAGGACCTTGCCGAGACCCACCCGCAATAGAAACATCATGGCTATCTCAACCGCGGCATGCCCCGCTATCGCCGCAGGACCCGCCCAGAAGCCGCGTTTGACGGTTTCGGTAACCACGACGACTAGAAGGCTTCCCGGGCCCATTGCACCCGAAAGGCCCACGACAAAGGCGGTTGCGATAAGTCCCAGTATACCCACTAAATAGACACGTCCTCAGTCCAAGTGTTCGATTGCCGTTAGTCGACCCCGGGCGCCACGTTCCGGATCTCTAGAGTTTCGCCGCGTGCCCAAGGGATCCTGCGATATCGTATGGCCGTAAGTGTGAACCTCACGAAAAGGTCAAGGGTCATCCCCGTCCAAATCCCTGCGATCCCCATGTTAAGCGGGAATGCCAGGATGTAAGCCAGGGGCAGTCTTACGCCCCAAAGGCCGATCGCCGCGATGTACATCGGCGTCCGGGTATCGCCGCTTCCCCGAAGCGCGCCGGTGAATACCCCCGAAAGCTGCTGCGGGATCTGTGCGGTGCCCATCAGGCGCAGGTAGATCGCCCCCAACGCTACCACGTGAGAATCATTGGTCAGAAGACCGAGGATCTGTTTGGGAAGAAAGAGCAGGAGACCCGTGGTGAACGCGGTTATCAAAGCTACAAGCATCCCGAGTTCGCGGGTTACTCTCCTTGCCAGACGGGGGTTTCCCGCGCCAATCGCTTGGCCCACGAGGGCGGTGGCCGCGATCCCGAAGCCCGCGGTGGGCATATACGATAGTGACTCGGCCTGAACGCCCAACTGGTGAGCGGCCAGGGCTTCGGTTCCGAACCCGGTGATGAATAGGGTCAGGATAAGTGCCGCTGCCTGCCAGAACAACGATTCTCCCGTGGCAGGCAGGCCGATCTCCAACATTTGGCCTAGTTCGCGTCGGGAAAACCTCCAGGGTCCGCGCCAAGCCACTCCTAGGGGTGAGTTTCTACCCATAGTCGCCATTAGGGCCAGGGCGGCGCCAATCCATTGGGCGGTCACTGTGGAAATGGCCGAACCGGTGATCCCCATAGCCGGGAAACCGAGCTTGCCGTAAATGAGCACACTGTTGCCCGCCAGGTTGACAAGGTTCACAAAGACGGCGATAAGCATTGGAGTTCTGGTATTCCCGGCTCCACGCATTGTGGCTCCCGAGGCGGTCATGATGCCTACTGCCGGCATCCCCAAGACCACGATCCGCAGATACCCTGTGGCTGTGGCCAACAGCGAAGCCTCGGGCCGGAAGATCGACAGCACTTTTGAGCCGAGGATGGCGAATACCAGGGCGAGAGCCATTACGCTGGAAGTGCCGAACAGGAGGGCTTGAGACGCCACTGCCCTTGCCCTGTCTCGTCTACCTGAGCCCACCGATTGAGCCACAAGCACGGTGGTGCCCGTTGATACTGCTTGGAACAGGGCCCAAGCGACCATGGTTGCCCGGTTGGTGAGGCCGACGGCACTGATGGCCGTTGCCGACAGATGCCCGACCATGCCCGTGTTGACCAATCCGACCCCCATCTGTAGAACGCTTTCGACGGTGGCGGGCCAGACTAGATGGGCGATGGTCCTCCGGAGCTCCCTCTTGGACGGTTCTCGGGCAACAGACTCATCGTATGAAGCCGCAGGATTTGATATGGATATCTCCCCCTTTACAATACACCGATTCTATATCAATCACCTGCGAGAGACCATATGGGCATGTACGGAAAGCGAGGGAAGCGTTGTCTTCCGGAGCTGCCCCGGTTGATTAGGGCGGCCGGCCGGTCGCAGGCGGTCTGGTATGGCAGCGGCGCGGCTCCTGGGGGAGGGAAGGAACCGCGCCTCATTTCCACGGTATGTTGACATAATGTAAGGGGTTACACCAATATGGTTATCCCGCAAGAGTCCGGCAAGACCCCTATTGTCTGGATGATTGCTGCCAGTGTAAGATAACCACGTGCACAGAAGTGTGCACATACGCGGAGCCAACTTCTTGGCAGACCGCCCATGAGGAGGATGCCGCATGCCGGAAAAAGAGCTGTTGGGAGTCAATGGAGCGCTTGGCTTGAGCCAGAAGGCAATGGGAGAGCTGTTCGGCAAATACGTAAATCCGGGACTTAAGACCCTCCAATCCGTAGTTGGGTTTGACAAGAGGTTCGTGAGGGCCGACGGAGTATCAGTCTACGATGAAGATGGGAACCGCTACCTGGATTTCGTCGGCGGTTACGGGTGTCTTCCATTCGGCCACAGCCCAAAGGACATCCTCGCGGCCCTCGATGAAGTCAAGGAAGTACCTAACTACCTTCAGGTTATGACCAGTCCCTATCAAGCGGCGTTGGCCCATGATTTGGCGCAGATCGCACCCGATGGACTGGAGATCACTTTTTTCTCAAACAGCGGTACCGAAGCCGTAGAATCGGCCCTCAAACTGGCCCGTGGCGCCATGGGAGAAGGGGTCTTCGTATACTGCTCGGGCGCATTTCACGGAAAGACTCTGGGCTCACTCTCGGTGGGCGGCCGTGAGAAATACAAGAAGCCGTTTGTCCCCTTAGTCCCGGGTACGGTTGAAGTGCCATTCGGTGACGCTGCAGCGCTGGAGAAGGCCTTGCGAGAAAACAAGGTAGTCGCATTCATAACCGAGCCAATCCAGGGTGAGGGCGGTGTCATCGTCCCTCCGCCGGGCTATCTCCGGAAAGCCAGGGAGCTTACCGAGAAGTACGGCGCCCTCCTCATACTGGATGAAGTCCAGACCGGTTTCGCCCGTACCGGGAAGATGTTTGCCGCAGACCACGAGGGAGTCCGCCCCGATATTCTCTGTCTGGCGAAAGCACTGGGCGGCGGAGTGATGCCGGTAGGCGCCACCATGGCTACCAAGAAGGTTTGGGAAAGGGCTTACGGGGGACTTTCGAGGGCAGTCCTCCACACGTCTACTTTTGGAGGTGGGGCAAGGGCTTGCGCGGCGGCGCTTGCCACCATCGGGAAGATCGCCCGGGAAGGCCTTGTGGAGAAGTCGGCCAGGCTGGGCGCCTACTGCCTGGACGGCCTCAGGACCCTCAAGGAACGCTACAAGATCATTGAGGATGTCCGGGGCATGGGGCTCCTGATGGGCATCGAGTTCAGGAAACCCGGCGGAATTTTGGATATCCTTACGGCCGGTTCGGTCAACAAGATAGCCGAGGAGTACTGCGGAGCTCTCGTCGCTTCCGAGCTCATGAAGCGCCACCGGGTCATTTCGGTGTACACGCTGAACAACCCAAACGTGATTCGCCTGGAGCCCGCCCTGATTGTGGAAAAGGAAGAGATCGACTTCGTCTTGAACGCCCTGGAGGATGTCCTTTCGCGCAACAAGTCGTTCTTCAGCCTGGCCGCCTCTATTGTGAGGAAATAGGTAGAGGTAGGTCGAGAGCAGAGGTGAGGCCGCAATGGCCCCGCTCGGTAACGTTCCGCGGCCTGCGCACCGGAAAGGGTATGCGACGGGGTGTGCAGTCTCTAGGATTTATTTCGATTACGGAAGGAAATGGCGGGGTGCCGGAGGAAATCCTATGAGCCCTATTCTGATCAATGGGCTGCGACTGGATATGCGTCAGATCCCGGGTTCAACGGTTCACGCTGAAACGGATTCAGACGGACTCGGAGGGACCTAATCGGTCCCACAAGGGCTCAAGCGGACCGAAACCGACGAAAGGAGGAAAGGCGCCGTTTGACCGGCGCCGGCCACAATGCCTGCCATCTCCCCGAAAGAGTTCCTAGGTTTCACTCCCGGTGAAGACCGGAAACTGGCCGACTGGACTCAACTGACAGAGTACTACAAGAAGCTGACTGACGGAGCCCGACGGATCCGTTGGGTGGACATGGGGGAGAGTACCGAGGGTAGACCTTTCTACTACTTCACGGTTTCTTCTCCCGAGAATCTCGCGAACCTAGAGGAGTACAAGAAGGTCCAGGCCCGGCTTGCGGACCCAAGGGGCCTTGACCCAAAGGATGCAGAAGCACTGATTGCCAAAGGTAAGACCATAGTCATGATCTCCGCATCGATTCATGCGACGGAGGTAGGGGCCGCCCAGATGGCTCCCGAGCTTCTCTACGAGTTGGAGACGCGGGACGACGACAAAGTTAAAGAGATACTGGACAACGTCATCCTATTGCTTGTGCCTTCCCTGAACCCGGACGGTCTGGACTTGGTCGTGAACTGGTACAAGAGCACGCTAGGCACACCGTATGAGGGCTCGGCGCCACCGTTCATCTATCAAAAGTACGCCGGCCATGACAACAACCGAGACTGGTTCATGCTGAATTTGGTGGAGAACCGGCTTACTGTGGAGAAGCTCCACAATGTGTGGCATCCACAGATTGTGTTCGACCTTCACCAAATGGGCGACCATGGATTCCGCTTCTTCCTCCCGCCGTTCATGGACCCGTTTGATCCCAATGTGGACTACATACTTCAGCAGGAAATCGCCGAACTGGGTATTCACATGGCCGGGGAGCTGCTCTCAGAGGGCAAGACGGGGATATCATGGCTCAACACCTATGACGGATATGCGCCCTCCCGTGCCTACCAGCATTATCACGGCGGAGTCCGCATCCTGTCGGAGGCAGCCAGTGTCAGGTTGGCAACGCCCACTAGCCGGAAGAAGGAGGAACTGCGGCCAACCAGAGACGGGCTTGATCCCAAGGTCGCCACCTGGAATCATCCGGCGCCGTGGAAGGGCGGGGAATGGCGCCTCAGGGATATCGTCGACTACGAAAAGATCGCGTGTTACGCATGCCTGTCTCACGCGGCCAAGTTCAGGCACCTGTGGGTCGGCAACTTCTACGGGCTCTCCAAGCGGGCCGTTGAGAGGAAGGAACCGTACGCATACGTGTTCCCGGCCGATCAGAGAGACCCGGTGATGCTCTACGAGCTTCTGAAGGTACTTGAGAACGGCCTGGTAGAGATACACAAGGCAAAGGAGCCGTTTGAGGTCAACGGGGTCCCGTTTGGCGCCGGTTCATTCGTGGTGAAGCTGGCGCAGCCATACGGTGCCTATGCCAAGACCCTGCTTGAGGTCCAAGCGTATCCTGACTTGCGCCAGTATCCCGGTGGGCCGCCGAAACTTCCCTATGATGTAACGGGACACACGCTGCCCCTCATGATGGGGGTCAAGGCGTCCCTTGCTGTGAAGTCGTTTGACGCTGTCCTGGAGAAAGTTGAGAGATTGGAGAAGCCCGCAGGCGGTTTGACCGTTGCGTCTTCTGTCAGCACTGATAATGTGGGTATGACCGCCCAGTCCGTAGGACCTGAAGTCGACCATGGCCCGGGAGGTAGCGAGGCCAAGTGGTTCGCCGTCCCCGCGTCCGTGAACGCGTCGGTCAAGATCGTGAATAGGCTCTTGGGTATGGATGTCCCTGTCTTCCGGACTGTGACTTCGTACCGGACGGAGGATTCCATTGTCGAGGCGGGCACGTTCCTGGTCCCGTTGTCGGAAGCCCAGACTCTTCGCGACCTGGCCGAAGAGTACGCAGTCAACGTCTGTGCCACCGGCGTCATCAAGAGCCCCGTCATTAAGCTCCAGAAAC
>DUUV01000101.1 GCA_012841375.1 Candidatus Fermentithermobacillaceae bacterium | reverse complement strand
CTTTGGAGCTGACATTCGCAGGTTCGAATCCTGCCGCCCCAGCCAGCTTTGTGGGCCATTAGCTCAGTGGTAGAGCACCCGCCTTTTAAGCGGGGAGTCGATGGTTCGAGTCCATCATGGCCCACCATGCCCTATTCAATGCCTCAAGTCGCATGCGAGGGTGTCGGAACTGGCAGACGAGCTGGACTTAGGATCCAGTGCCGCAAGGCGTAGGGGTTCAAATCCCCTCCCTCGCACCAACGGCTAATACACCACCAGGCGGATTATCACTGTCGCGAGCACGAGCAGCCATGCCCATCGATCCGAACCGGGTTTCGGGTTGGCCGCATCTAGTGACAGACGCGGGTACACCAGATATCGGAACACGATGGACGCAAGTCCGCTCAGTATGAACAGAGGCACCATGAGGTGAAGCTCTCCGTGCGTTGCCCAAGGCGGGGCTTCGACGGCCACAACGGCAATGAGCCAGATGGCTGTACTCAGGATCAGGCCCACAATGCCGAGGTTGTTCGCAGCGTCGTAGCTAGTCCAGGCGATGTGAGTTCCGCTGCCAAGTAGTCCCGCCCCGACGTAATCCAACCAATCGACGATCTCTGTACGGAAACATGCCACCACCATTGCCAAGCCGGCGATGATCGTAGGCACACCTGCGGGGATACGCCTGGCGGCCTCCCATGCGTTCTTCATTGGGCATCCTCCTTTGCCCTAAGCATGTATACCTTGACCTTACCCAGTTCGACTTTACAGGCAGTCAACACGAAGTCCTTCCTGGCGAAGACTTGCTATACGGCTGGACAAAGACAGGGTCAGCAATGGGAACATGTCAGCCTTCCAGGTACATAAGGCCCTTCGACGGACCTTCCCACGTCGTCCGCTCTAACTTGGGGACAGGAATACTGTGTGCGATATAGCGATACCCAGCCTGCCCGCAAGCTCTGTCCAAGACCGTTCCGTCGGTCAGGCTGACAGCCACCAGGGCCCATTCGCCCTGCGTAATCAGGTACGCGAAAGTGTCACCGAGAACCGTCGCTTTCTCTGTCCAGTCCCGAATGATGACGCGGAACCCGCTACTTTCGTCCGGGACAGCTAGGAAGTGTACGGCCCTTCCCGTAACGTCATCGTAAGCGACGTATGAGAGGCAGACAGTGGAATCTGCCTCCACTAGACCGGCGCTGCTGGATTTGTTGATGGCGGCGAAATCCTCCCAGTGCACGCCCTCGGGGAGTTCGACTGTGTAGCTGGTGAGATTGCCATCGGACAAGCGGATAGCGTGCAGGACTACCTCGATGACGTGAGGCAGAGTAAAGGGGTCCGGATAGGAGAGTGCGTAGACCCTGTCTCTGTTCCATGCCACGTCGTGAACCATTCCCAGGTCGTCAATCAGCCACAATACCTTACCGTCAGCATCGAAAGAACGGATCCTCCCAACTCCGGGTTCGAGAATGTAGAATGCTCCTTGTCCGGCTCTCACGTGAGCCTCACGGGCGTCGATGGGAACCCGCAAGAGGTCCCGCCTGCCGTCAGGATAGCGACGAACCAGCTGATCCTCGCCGACAATCCAAAGGTCTTGGTCAAGCGTGAAGGCTGCGAAGTACGGGTCCGAGGATCCCTCAATGAGAAACGACTCGGCCAAAATGAGGTCTTTGTCGACAACCGTGCCTGGAGCAGCAGTGTGACAGGCAGAGCACAAGACCGTGATGGTGGTAGAGACTGCAATGATGGCAGTCACGCAGGACCGCTTTCCAGTTAGGGAGGTCAAGACAACACCTCCATACTACCATGAAGCGACTAATAGGCGGCGCAGCCATCACGTTCGCCGCGGGGTCCCGCGTTACCTCCTTTGGGCGGGCCCTTTCAGGCCCGCCCGAGCGCATCTTATCTAGTAACCACGAATGTAGATCGGTCCGCAATAGGCCGTGTCGAGGAAGATATGGCCATACACATCCCTGTATTCGAAATCAACGACGATCGAGTACGCATCTTTTGAGCTGGACGATATCGTTACCGACGCAGGGCTAATCGTTCTCAGGTAGCTGCCTTCCGAAAAGCTGAGGCTCCCACTGCGTATCTGGGTGCTGTCACCGTACAACCTCCAGCTTACTGTCACATTGGGATAGGTGGGCAAGTACATAGCCCCAACTGTGATCTTCGGGGTAAGCGTAGTGCCGAGCGGTACCGACACATCCTCACCCGGAGCATGTGTTCCCAGATACAGGCTAGCGAATGAACCCTCAGAGCTTGCACATGTCCTGCCTTCTCTGATGGCGTAGTCTACCAATGACTTCCGCGTGAGCCAGTTGCTTGCTGGTACTGCATTGACCCACGTTACCGCTCCTATGCTGTTAATCAGAGGGGCATGGAAATCAGAACCACCGATCGCGGCAGGTCTGCAGGTGTAGGGGTATACAGACATGGAAGCTCTCCAAAAGCTTTCCCCTGGTCCATCCACGACCTGCACCGCATCGTAGCCAGTTCCCTTTGGAATCCACTTGATCCCAGGGCCATCAGGGTGTGCAACAGCGGCCGCAGCCCCGTATATGTCGTGTAACTTCGAGATCACTGTCGGGGCGTCGTCCTGGCGGTTGACAATCGTCATGAGGACAGGATCATCTGGATCGTCAGTAGGCGGTAGTCCGTAGCCAAGACAATCCCCGGCTCCATCCGCCAGAGTTACCTCAAGGCCCGGGAACAGAGATAGATCACTATCTGACCAGTTCTGAGCCACTGTGCTGTATAGGTTCCAGCCTATCCCACTCAGAAGCATATCTACGTGATCGGTTAGGTACATATACTTGTGGCCCAAGGACCTGGCCTTAGGGACTGTGTAGATCATCCCCCAACCATCCGAACCAACATCCGTGTGCATATGGGCATCGCCGGCGATCCAGCCGGAGGGTGCCGTAAGCGACATCGTCGCAGCGGTGCCCGCGACAGTCAGCGTTTCACCGGAGTCAAGGGATACCTCAACGGACACTTCATAGACATCCCCGAGTTCTGCCCCTTTGGGCTTGGGTATGTCTGCAACTATGACACTGGAGCTATCCGAGACCGCTGCTAACGCCTGCCGTAGAGTCGCTACAGACTCTTTTTCGGCTCCTTTCTTCAGCCCCGGTCTTTGCATAAGGTCCCATATACGGTCAAACTCACTTTTCTCGGAGATCTCTAGGCCGTTCACACTCTTCCAATTGCCACTGATCTCTGTCTTCGAATCGCCGATGCGGATCTTCGCTTTGTTGACGCTCGGTGTTTTCTCGACTCCAGAGAAGTCAACCACGACACAGGCTACCGGGATTTCCTCGCATTCGGGCACAAACAGAATTGGTTCACTGAGCAGATATACGGCTCGATTGGGGGGAGCGGATCCAGCGAAGGCTGCAGTGAACTGTCCGAAGGCCAGATGAACCAGTACGTGGTATTGCTTCTCAAAGCCGTACCGGGGGTGCGTTTCCGTGAGGAGCTTCACCTGTGCGGCAGGAACCGAGGACCTTGCCACGAAACGATTAGGTAGAAAGATAGCAGATGGGCGACCGGATCCCGTTCCAGCGTAGGTCAGGGCATGGCACTCCTTGCGTTGAGGGGTCGGGAGGCATGCTTCATGTACGATTCTCGTCGGGTTCTGTTTTCCTGTACAGCCAGCCCACCGCTCAAGGATCTCCTGAGGGGGACAGCAACCAACCTGGGCATCGGTTTTCGTGAGATCTCGCGTCTCGATGAGATATGCGAGACTCGAAGTCTTGCGCCACCAGTGGTTGTTGTGGAAGGAGAGAGTCCCTCGGATGAGCTCTTTGCGTCCCTTTCACGGCTGACATCCTCTATGAAGGTCTGGCTTGCGCTCGTGACATCGGGTGAACCTACTGTCACCGATATCGTTCGCAGTATAGCCGCTGGTGTAGCAAACTGTATTGGTTTCTGGACCGCGATGCAGGCAATATCCTACCTGATACGCAACATCCTTAAGGCTTCCGCCTTAGGAGATGAACCAGTGCAGACAGGACTTCCCGTGTCTGGAAAGGCTGTTCTCCTGCTCCCTGGGCATTTCCTAGTTTGTGGGGAGCGGCAGGTCACGCTACCACCTATCCCCGGCAGATTGCTTGAGTGCATGGCTCGGAATCGTGACAGGATAGTGTCATCTGATGACCTGAAGCGGTCTGGCTGGGGCACATCAAACGGAGTAACAAACCATGCCTTGTGTCAACAGGTGTGCCGTCTCAGAGAGGTGCTTGACGTATTCGGACTGGGGAACAGCGTAAAGTGCTTTCGAGGTAAGGGGTATCTGCTGAAGTCTTCTCCAGATGATAGGATCTAGGTCTACGCCGCAGGGCGTAGCGGTTCAAATCCCCTCCCTCGCACCAGTGCTTAAAGGGCATTTCTGTGAAGGGGCTCTGCTGCAAAACGGCACGCCCCCGCTCCCAAGGTCATCTGGACCGTGGAGAGTTACCCCCTGAGAACGCCGTTGCCGCGATAGGGCAAAATGAGAGCCGCTAGTTCCTCCTTGGTAAGCTTTGCTAACTCCTTCTCGGCCTTCTGCCTTCTCTCGGCGAAGTACTTGTGAAGATCGGCGACGGGCTCACGAGGAACCACAATGTTGGTATGAGTGTCTTTCACCATCCCATCGCCTCCTTGAGCAAGTTTCGCCGTAGGGTTAGGGTTTAGCAGCTCGGTCCCGGAGATAATCTATCACTTTCCTCACAACTTCGCGACCGGAAGCCATCCGGCGCACAAGGGGATACCCGTTCACGCATACGCCGCGAGTAAGGCCGTACTCCCGGACTACGTCGGGATCGTCTGTTGACACCACTCTGACCTCGACGGGCAGTCTCCTCAAACCTTCGACCACTCGGTGATACATCCATCCCGCCCAGGGACACTGGCTACTGGTGAGTACCTCCACCACAGGGAGGCCGGTCGGGGACGGTTCCGGTGTCCTTGACCTTGGAGTCATCAGTTTGGGACCCGGCTCGCTACCCGGTCCGCGGTGGAGTAAGACCCGGCTGCCGTCGCGGTCAACCTCGGCAAGACCAAAACGGCGGAAGAACCGCGCCGGCATGTATGAGAAGTATCCAAACCACCTGTCGCCCTCATATGCCAGGACTGAAACGCTGGAGTCCGGTCCCGCCTTGTCCAATACGTACTCGAGAAGGGCCGCGCCTGCGCCTTGTCCTGAGAACTGCCGGAGCACCCACAGGCAGTTGATGAACATGCCCCCGCCGCCTTCGACGGGTTCGGCAGCAAGCTCTATGGGGACGCATTCGATGAGGCCCGCTTTTTGGCCGTCCGAGAGGGTGGCAACCGCTACCCAAAGGCCCGAGGGTGCCATCCGACGAAGCCAAGCCATCCGTTGGTCGACATAAGGGCACATCACCCGCCGCATCGCGGCGGGATCATCCGGGTGGAGGCAGAGGTCGTTCAGAATGCCCGTATCGCCGCCTTGCCATTCCACGATTCTCATGGGGAACCCTCCCTCGGATGCGGGTGGCCTACCGCGATACGACTACACTCCTACATTCACGACGGATTCGCGTAATCCTCGTGTGTGCATGCAGGGTCAAAGCCAGCACTCTTTACATTAGTGCGAATCTGCCTGATAACGAAGGTATGTTACATGACCGCTGAGGAGGTTTGGCAAGTGGATAGATCCATGGAGGAAAAGGTACAGAGCTTGCTTGACGAAGAAGAACTCGTTGGCCTCACACAGAAACTGGTGAGGATACCAACTCCAAACCCGCCTGCTGACTATTCAGTGATTGCGCCCGAAGTAAAGCGGCTCATGGACGAAGTGGGTTTAGAAGTCAAGGTCATGGAGGGAGCTCCGGGCAAGCCCAATGTGGTAGGCCTGTGGCGCGGCACGGATCCGAGCGGCCCGACACTTCTCCTTGACGCGCACATGGATGTTGTTCCCGCCGGCGAGGGTTGGGATGTGGATCCCTGGGCGGCATCCATTCGCGATAGGGCCATCTGGGGACGCGGGACGGTTGATATGAAGCACTCTCTCGCCATCATCATCTGCGTCGCAAGGGCTCTAAAGAGAGCCGGTTTTGTACCGCGAGGAAACCTGCTTCTCTCCGCTACCAACGACGACGAGACCGCGGGGCAGTTCGGGCTCAAGTACGTCATTGAGCAGGGACTGCAGAAAGAGGGCTGGCCTCTGCCTGACTTCCACTTCCTCCTGGAGCCCAGCAGTTGGGAGGTTAATGTCGCGTTCAAGGGCAGGGTGTGGGTCAAAGTCACCGTAGAGGGGAAGTCGGCTCACGGCGGAACCCCTGAGAAGGGAGTCAATGCCATCCTGAAGATGATGGAGTTGGTCAAGCGGCTTATGGCAATGAAGAGGTACACACATGCCCTGATGCCCGCAGACACTCTGAACATCGGCACCATCCAAGGTGGGGAGAGGCCTAACGTCGTGCCAGACACCTGCACAGCCACGTTTGATTACCGGTTTGTCGGACCCTACTCCGCTGACCAAGCCGCCCAACGCTTCCGCCAGGTCATTGAGGCACTTGAGAGTGAGGACCCGGAGTTCAAGGTATCTGAGTTCAGTGTTTTTGAGAGTAGAGACCCGGTTGAGGCAGACCCAAACGCGCTCCCGATCAGGCTCTTGAGGGAGGTTGTCCGCGATATAACCGGTCGCGAGTCTAGGCTATCGGGTTCACTGTCGGCGGGGAACTCATACTGGTCACTCAAGAAAGGGCTGACTGCCACCATGACCGGTCCGGGTGATATCTCAATCATCCACACCAACAAGGAACACATCCCTATCAAGGATCTGGTAGAGGGTGCGAAGATAGTTGCCGCGTACACCGTTCGCTATATCGGTTAGGACCTCTAGAAGCGCTGCGAGGCTCTGACCTTCTGAAACCATATGCCGGACCTACGCAGCCATGTCTTGCAATTGCGGCATGGCTGCTTTTTGATCGCGTCCTAGGCGACCGGCCCGTTCAAGCACCCGTCCCATCCCCAAATGGCGGTTTCGCACCAGTCGTGATAGAAAAAAGTTGATCCGAGCTATTGACACAGTAATGATTCCTATGTAGGATTGGTTACAGCAAGGAGTGAATCCGAGGTGGAAAGAAGAGAACACGTGAAGCCCGACGAGCAGCAAGCCCTGAGACTCGCAGGCATGAGGGTGACGCCCCAGAGGCTCGCGATCATGAGACTCATGAGGGGTAGTAAGGCTCACCCCAGCCCGGAGATGGTCTACCAGGAGCTGAAGCCCGACTTCCCCGGTCTGAGTCCGAACACTGTGTACCAGACTCTCCACTCTCTTGAGGAAGCGGGGCTTCTGCGACGCATCAGCATGGAAGAGAACGTGTACAGGTACGATGCCAACGTTAAGCCACACGCTCACCTGGTATGCCGTGCATGCGGCAGGGTGGACGACACCAACGGCATGTTGGAGCCGCTCCTGGATGAGCTTCTCCACAACGGTTCGGCGACCACCAACTGGGACATTCTAGCCATGGACTGCTGCTTCTACGGACGTTGCCCTGACTGCCGGAAGTCCTCGGAGACACTTCAAGAAGAAGATCAGGGGGAATAACAAGTGAACCTCGACCTAATCAATCACGTCAAGATCGGAGTCTTGAAGGACACCGAACTGGAGGAAACTGCAGGCAAGAACTTTAGTGGCGAGACCATGGAAGTAGGTCTGTATCTGGCAATGGCTCGGCAGGCCTATCGCGAGGGATATCCCGAGATAGGCGAGGTACTTATCAGGATCGCCAATGAGGAAGCCGCTCACGCGGCAGGCTACGCCGAACTGACCGGCAAGATCTCTGAGTCAACCGAGGAAAACCTGAAGAAGATGTTGGCAGGAGAGCAGATGTCCAACAAGGCCAAGAAGGCAGCCGCGACGAAGGCAAAGGAACTCGGCATTGACCCGGCTCACGATTACTTCGACGAGACCTCGCGCGACGAGGCGAGGCATGCACAGGCACTTGCCGGGCTGCTCAAGAGGTATTTCGAAGGTTCGTGAACGCATAGCGGGGTTTCAGATTGAGCCCACCGATCATATCAAGAGAAGGAAGCCCGTTCGGGCTTCCTTCTCTTATCTTCCGCTACTAAACTCGGCCCCTCTCATGCATATCAGGCTGTGGTCTTGGCCGAGCGCCCGCGCTCTACTCCGCGTTCACCGCATCTTCCCACATCTTCAGATAGGTTTCCTTAGTAAAGAGGGGTGTGTACTCGCTCTTTATCCGCAGTCCTTCCGCCGCTCCGTTGGCCAGAAGGTCTATGGCCGTCATTGCCATGGCCTTAGCAGGGACGACGTAGGCGAGGTAAGGGTCTACGATCTCGTAGTTTTTCGTATGGCCCTGGCCTCTGACTCCTCCGCCGTACGGGTGGATCGTGGGCATTATGGCGCTTATGTCTCCCATGTCGGTAGACCCTGTAGTGTGGCTGACCGAGACCCCCACACTGTCTTCTCCGATAAGGCTTGCCAGGTTCTTGTGGTGGAGGTCCACCATGTTCGGGTTGTTGCTGTTGGGGAGATATCCGGGCAGCGTGCGAATTTCTACCTCGGCGCCTAAGGCGAGGGCGCCCGCTCGCAGCGACCGGTCGACTTTCTTGCATGCGTCGAGGATCGCCTGAATGGTTTTCCCCCTGACATAAGTTTCAACGCGCACATCCGCCGGCACTATGTTCACCAGGTCGCCGCCTTTTGTGATGATGGGGTGGATGCGGATCGTGTCAGACTCCCTAAACGTTTCCCGCTGCATATCGATTGCAGTGAGGCCAAGCATAGCTGCCTTAAGAGCATTGACGCCTTTCTCGGGAGAGCCTCCGGCATGGGCCTCTTTGCCTCTGAAGAAGACGTTCTTGCCGATGAACCCGTTGCTGGTTCCGCCAATCCTTGCTTTCTTGGTGGGATCGTCGAAGGTCGAGAGATGCGTAAGCATCGAGATGTCGATGTCGTCCATAGCGCCAATGGCGATCATCTCCTGCTTGCCGCCTAGAAACTTGATCTTGCCCTCCCGGCGCAGGGAGTCGCGGTACTCTATCTCAACATACTCTTCCGACGGCACTGCCAAGAGGGTCACGTCTCCGTCCAACTCGGACATAACTCCCGAAAATACCAGTCCGAACCCGGCCCCGAGCATGGACGCGATCTGGGCGTTGTGTCCGCATGAATGGGCGGCACCGGTCTTGGGGTCAGCGTGGGGGTGGTCGGGGCACAGCACCGAATCCAGCTCACCCATGATGCAGACGTTCAGTCGGTGTTCCCGGCCTGGAATGCGGGCCTTCTTGCCGGTGATGGCGAGTCCATCCTGGAATTCGAGCCCCATCTTCTTGAACATTGTTCCTACGATATCGCTCGTCCTGAACTCTTTGTAACCGAGTTCCGGATGGGCGAATATGTCGTTTCCTATCTCGATTATCTCGTCGCTTCGTCTCTCGATTTCCTCACATACTCTCGCTTTTGAGACCGCGATATCCGTCACGAGAATCACTCCCGTCCATATTTGGTCAGCCGTCCAATTCGCTATGGCAAGCCTGTTAACCTGCGGCTACCCGGCTGTGAAGCAATATTCACGATGATCGGTCGCCGGCAATGGGTATATGCGGTCATATCATGTGCGCCGAGTCACGTCGCCCATAAGTGTGCACCAAGTCACGTGCGCCGAGTCATATGCGCCCATACATGTGCACCGAGTCACGCGCGCCGGTCATGTGCGGGACACTTCCGGATTGATACAATGCTTGCAGCGAGGGGTGATTGCATGAAGCCGAGAGTCTACATAACCAGAAGGATCCCAGAAGAAGCACTCAAGATAATCGCAGGACGATGCGACTACCGGATGTGGGACAGTGAGGACGAGAGAGTTCCCAGAGATGTCCTGGAATCCGAGGTAGGCCAAGTTGACGGCCTCTACACCCTGCTCACTGAACGCGTAGACCCGGACCTCTTGAACCGCGCCCCCGGGCTCAAAGTGGTAGCCAATATGGCAGTGGGCTATGACAATGTGGATGTGGAGGAGTGTTCCCGTAGAGGAGTTGTGGTGACGAATACTCCCGGAGTTTTGACGGAAACCACTGCCGATCTTGCCTTTGCCTTGATGATGGCGGCGGCGAGGAGAGTCCCTGAGGCAGAGAGATTCCTCCGAGGTGGCAAGTGGAAGACTTGGTCGCCCATGCTCCTCACCGGAGTCGATGTGTTCGGCGCGACCTTGGGGCTCATCGGCTTGGGCAGGATCGGCCAGGCGGTGGCAAAGAGAGCGAAAGGGTTCTCAATGCCGGTGCTGTACTCCGGCAGGTCCCGGCGGCCGGACCTGGAGGACGCTCTCGGAGTGGAGTGGCGCGGCCTGGACGACCTTCTAAGAGAGTCGGATTTTGTCTCGATCCACGTGCCCCTCACCGAGACGACCCGGGGCATGATTGGCTCACGAGAGATCGCGCTTATGAAGCCCACGGCCGTCTTGGTCAATACCTCGCGGGGACCGGTTGTCCGGGAACCCGACTTGTATGAGGCTTTGCGTGAAAAGAGGATTTTCGCGGCAGGTTTGGATGTCTTCGAGACAGAGCCTTTGCCCTCCGATAGTCCCTTTCTTGGGCTTCCCAATGTTGTACTGCTCCCCCATATCGGCAGCGCGAGCGTGGCCACACGCACCAAAATGGCGGTTATGGCCGCCCGAAACCTCGTCCAGGTGCTGTCTGGACAACGGCCTGATAACCCGGTCAACCACATTATGTAACCTTGCCGTGTCCCGGTGAATACTGTGCTCTGGTACCCAATGGCGCCATCCGGGGTCATGAAGAGCACGGGAGGTGAACTGGGATGTCCGATCTCGAAATTAAGGAGATCGTGGAAAGCGCGCTGAGGTGTGGCCAGAACACCAGCAACGGTGGAGGTTGTTGCTGCTGCTGTTGCTGCTGCTGTTGCTGCGGAGGCAACGACACGCCAAACCTGAGTGGAGGCGGCCGGCGTTCCTAGCCAAGTCACGGGGCGGGGGCATTCCTCCGCCCCCCATCGCGTTTTCTGGGATATGACCACCGTTGGGTGTCACAAGAATCGAGACAAGGGGGCGTCCTTGGCATGCCCCCTACCGGGAGGGCAGGCAAGTGAGTGACTACGATGGACTGCCGCTGAAGCCGAAGGTGCCAAACCATTTCGCAGTAGTACACATGGAAGACGGAAGGATTCAGATAAGGGGTGCTCGCAAGACCGTATTGCTCGGCGGGAAGTCGGCGAAAGCCGTTGGACGGTTGTTGGAGCTCATGGATGGGACGCGTAGATTGGCTGAGATAGCGGTAGAGTTTCCCGATGTACCTGAGGTTGAGCTGAAGGACACGATCAAGAGGCTTATGGAGAGAGGTCTGGTTGAAGATGCCGCAAGCGATGCAGGCCGGACCTTGGAGGTGCCAGGGCCGAAGTACGAAGCCCAGATGACCCTCTTTGACGTTACATCGCAGTTCGGAAAGAAGGCTGTTCAGGAAGCCCTTGCAGGTTCAAAGGTGAGCGTCTTCGGCTTGGGCCGCGTGGGGTCCTGCGCCGTTGAATCTCTGGTGCGGGCCGGCATAGGGGGTATCACGGCGGTTGACAGCCTTACTGTCGACTCTTCTCTGCCTTCATCAGGCGGGTTGTACAACTATGGAGACATCGGCCTTCCCCGGGCTCAGGTGGTAGCCGAAAGGCTCCGGGCGATAAACCCCCGTTTGGCCTTTGACGCAGTGGACCTCGACTTGAACGATGGTGATGCTGTGAGCTGCGTGATCCGCCGGTCCAGCCTGGTGTTGGTCTGTTGTGATGGCCCGGAAGTGGCGGCCTACCGCGAGGTGAACCCGGCTGCGGTGGCGGAACGAGTGCCGTGGTTGAAGGCAGCCGTAGACGGCTTTGAGGCCCACTTGGGTCCCACCGTCATTCCGGGCGAGACGGCTTGTTACACGTGCTACGAGTTGCGGACCAGGGCGAACTGGAACTACTACGAAGAGAACATGGCCTTTGAGGAATACCTGGTCAAGGAGCCCACAAAGGTGGACTACGGCGGGTTGGCAGCCATTTCAGGATTCACCGGCAATCTCGCTGCTCTTGAGACCATAAAGATCCTGACCGGTTTCATGCCGCCATTAACGTGTGGCCGGTTCTTCACATTCAGGATCGGCGATTTCGATATGCAGCCCCACCGCGTGATGAAACTGCCCAGATGTCCTACCTGCGGCATTGTGGCGTTACGGCCCAAGACATCGCTCTGGTCTTTGGAGGGAACGAGCCCATGACACCCATTTCAAACGCGATCTCGCGGGGCCTGTGTCTTGTTGACGACCGCACGGGGATCATACAGGGACTCATCGACCTCCCCCTTGAGACCAATGACCCGCGCTTCTTCCACGTCGCCGCCCCGCTCGCAGATACTTCGAGGTATTTCGGCATG
>DUUV01000042.1 GCA_012841375.1 Candidatus Fermentithermobacillaceae bacterium | reverse complement strand
TTGAAACACGAGCGTGCCTACTGGAATCGAGTACGGTTTTGTAGCCAGAATCACACCGCAGGGCGAGCTTTATCCACGCACCTTCGGTATAGCCCGAAGTGGGTATTTTAATCGCACCCGATTGAATGGGAGTCGCGCCCGTGCCCGAAGAAGGCACAGTGCCGTTGGTGCCTCCTGCGGTCGGGTTGTTCATGTAAATCTTGATCTTGCTGGACATTCTTTACACCCCCGCTACTTCTTGCGGGACTTGCCCGCCTTCTTCAGGGCAGCGGCAATCGCCTGCTTTTGCGAGTAGCCCGCCCGCCTCATCTCCCGGATATTCCGGCTTATGGTTTTCTGCGATTTCCCTGCTTTAAGTGGCATCCGCGGCACCCCCTAGCCCTGAGTCACCAAGAGGGTTTTGTTCCCTGTCCCGGCGTGGATTGCGCAAATCTCGCCGAGGTACAGGTTCCCTTTGGCGATGGTCATCTCGTAGTCGCCACTCTTGCGAATGACGAGTCCCTTGTTGGTTTCGGCCGCCTTGCCAAGACCAAGGTAAATGTCCGCGTCATCCGAGATGTTCTGGAAAAGCCGGTATGTGATGCCTGTGGACGGGGGAAGAGCGTCACACACCTTTGTGCTGGTTGCTCCCACGTCTTTTGCAATGCAACTAGGGGTCAGGTAGCCTGTATGTGCCATGGTTCACAAACCTCCTTCAAACACAAAGAGGAGCAAGGGGAGGCTCTGAGCCTCCCCCCAAACCCTAGGCCGAGCCATCGCCGTTGTAGTCGCCGAAGGTGCCAAGCCTTACCCAGTTGGTTCCCGAAGTGTCCTGGTCAGCCTTTAGGCGATAGAGGTAGGTGTCGTCTATCCTGAGGTCGCCCTTGGTGCCCGGCGTGCCGTCCACACCCGCCGTGGCCCCGGTGCCGGTGCCGAGTTTGGCACCCGAGACGGCGAGATCGGTGCCGCTCTTGGCGAGATCTATGTCATTCCCCGCAGCACCCTTGGTCTTAGCAGTAACGGTCACGTTGTTATTCGACGCAGAAGCCGTTACCAGCGGGTGAGGTACGGTTCCGGTCGAGTATTTAACGCCCACTTCGCCAACAGTACCCTCTGCCTTTATGGCTAGGACGAGGTTTGCGGCTGAGTCGTTGGCTTTCGAACCTATCAGGACCTCGTTGGGTTTCGTCGGATCCGAAGAAAGAGCCGTCTTGAACGTGTAGGTCACATCGCCTATAGTGACCGTGTCGTTGTTTGCCGCAGCGGTTATCGTGATGAGTCCGGTGGCGGCTATAGCGTTCTTGGGCGTCTCCTTCTCCGAGAACATCCGCATGAAGCCACAAAGGGCTTCAAGTTTGGTGCCTACCTGCCCGAGCTGACATCCCGGACAAATCGAGTTGAGTTTCAGTTTGGCTTCCTCGGAAAGAGCATCAATCTGCATCCCGTTCCCCTCCTATTACGCCTATCCAGGGTCATAAGCCAGCTTCCTAAAAGCCGAATGTGCTTCCCTGGCAGCGTCGTTCAATAGTCTCCGCTTATCCCTCTCCGCCCTCCGCTCCACTTCCTCGTTGTGGCGCATGACCTCAAGAAATGGGTTTCCGCCCCTCTCCATCCGGTTTTCCCGCGCCTTCTCGATAACTCGCCCGTCAAGAACCTGCCACGGCACTATCCAGGCGAAGGTATTCGGTTTGTGGAGGAGGCAGTGTACCTCGAACCGCCCTTTAAGGGTGTTCCGGACGACGAAGAGAGTGTCATCTACCTCGCGTATCCTCTTCCCAATATCGTGCAAATCACGAAATTGGGGCTTTAGGTGCGGCTTGCCGTCGTCCTCCAGACGTAGGCGAACCGCCTCCTGAAACTGCTTCCAGGTAAGTTCCATCTATCCGTTCTCCTCCCACGTCCGGGAGAGAGGCGAGAGGCAGGGATTACTCCCGCCCCCTCCCGTCTTGCCTGCCATGTCTAGTGCTCGGTAATGCCCGTGAGTTTCGTCTGAGCTGCGGGCCGCTGGCAGCCGATGTCGCAGTACATGCGGAGGACCGCGCCGTAAGCCGGCTTGTCGGCGATCCACTTGAGCACGGCACCATCCCGGTCCATCCAATCCCAGTCGGCCATCCTGTAGAGTTTGATGTCCGAGGTGACGATGCCGGCGAGTTCGCCCGTGCCCATGTACTTCTCACGCACAAGGGGGATGCCGCCAAACGACAGAGCCTTCCAGCCGCCCTTGAGGTTAAGGATGTCTCTCTGCCTCTTCTGAGCGGTGAGGAGGTTCCCGTAGCTGCGGAGCACTCCGTAGGAACCCATGAGGTAGTCCACTTCGCCGCCGGTAGCAAGCTCCGAGAGGTCTATGGCCTTCTGGATCACGACCTCGCTGACCTCGCCGTTTACCGCCTCGATCTGAGACTTCAGCCACGGGTACGCATCCCTGTCGAGTCCGTAGATGCTTCCAGTGGTGGAGATTATGGAGCCGAAGCCGGTGAGTTCTTTGTCCTTGTTGCCGTTGATGTAGATCGCGTTGCCGACGGCGGTGTCGCCATCATCGTCCACCGTGACCTGGTTGGTGCTGTGGTCCACCTTGGTGATCCTCATGCCGGCCTTGACGGCTGTGTTGCTTGAGTAGGAGTCAATGGCCATGCCCTCAGCGAGCCCGACTACCGAAGACAGGGTGAGGACGTTGTTCGAAACGGCACTAACGGTACCTATGGCCCCGCTGCCTACCCCGAAAAACTGCCTGTTCACGGAATCCCGGGCATCTGTCTCGGCTTCCTCGAGCTCTGTAGTGAGAAGGTCGGCGAAAGCCGCCCTGTTGCTCTTCGATGCCTCGATGGTCTTGTCCGTGATCTGGATGTAGGCGAAGACGTTCTTGGTCTCCCACTTCGCCTGCTTGGTCTGACGGCTGTAGGGGGTGGGCAGAGTCCCGTCATCCGCCCTGTTTCCTACGCCGCCCTGGCGCCCGTACCGGAGGGCCATGACGATATCCTTACCAACTACGTTCTCGGACGTTTTCTCGATCCTCGCGACGGTGGGACTCGATCTCTCGTTCAACTGGTAGCGCAGAGCGTCCAGGAAAAAAGACCGTAGAGCCTCACCAGCCGCATCAATTCCCAAAAGCACTGGTATTCACTCTCCTTTGCGTAATCAAACAAATGGCCGCCTACGACGCTATTGGGGCATAGACGCCTGCCACTGCCGCTTTGCCTCCTGGATGGTCCTGGGGCGGTTGGCGGGAGTCACAGACGGTTTCCCTGCCGGTAAGGAACTGGAAATGGTGACCGGGGGCTTTTGACCGGTAGCCACCTTCTGGATGTACTCCTGCACGATCTCCTGCCCGAGGGCTGCCTTGAGAGCCGCCTTCTGCTCGGGAGTGAGTGCTTGCGGGTCAATGGGCCTGGGGGCTTCCCGGTCCGCAACTACCCGGAAAGCGGCCTCTACGGCCTGCTCGGGCGGGAGTTGCATGAGATAAGGCATCTCCTGCAAGACCTTCTCAGCCAAAGGCGCCCGATGGTTGAACACGTCCATGCCGAGGGTCTGGACCTGCTTGATAAAGGCTGCCTTGAAGCTTTCTTGTTTCTGCGCCAGTTCGACTTTCTGTTTGTGCTCGGCCAAGATACGCTGCCGCTCCTGCTCGACCTGTCTCTTGGCGAGTTCGTGCTGAATGAGTGCCGTCTGAAAACCAACGGGGTCTTCCATGACCCTCGTCTCAAGCTCTTCCTTGGTGCCCCGGAGGATCTCCGGCGGTTCGGGTACAGAGGGTAACTCGGGTTCGGGATGCGAGACGGGCGTAGTGGGCTCAGGCAGAGCTCTCGTGGCCAACTGCCCGAGCACCGTCAAAAGATCCGCCGGTATCTGCACGACCGGGGGCTGCGTAGGCTGCTGCTCTTGTGGAGCCTGAACCGGTTGCCCTGGCACCTCTCCCTGAACAGGAGCCGCCTGCGAGGTGGGAGGAGGTGACCCCGCAGGCGAAGTTTCGGCCGCTCCTCCTTCGGCCTGTTGCCCCGCCTCCCTCGCTTCGAGATCGGCGAAAAACCTATTGAGCGCCTCGGCACTCGGCCTGGGCGGCGCTTCCGGATCCGCCTGGGGTTCCAACGCGGTTTCGGTGGTTATTACGGGAGCCTCCTCCGTAGCCGTCGAAACCGGTTCGGGTGTCTCTCCCTCTCCGAACAGTTGTAGGTCTATGAACGGCCATTGCCTACGAAACATTTGTTTCTCCTCCTCCTTGGGTTAGGACCATCGGCTGCTCTGCCATGAGAGCAAGCCGTTTTTCTCTGAGTAACAAGGTGTGGTCTTGGATGTGCTGGTTTACCATCATCTCAAGCGCGCCTTGGGATTCCTGGTTCAGCTGCTCGAACTCGTCCGTGAGCATATAGGCGGCGTGTCTCGCAATATGGAGTTCCTCGTTGTCCACGGTCTTGGGCAAGGGCATCTGGCCCTGGCTCATCATGCGGTTTTCCTTCTCGGCGCGCTTCATGTGCAGTTCGTCTATATCTGTCGCCTGCTCCCAGTTACCAAACTGCAACTGCTCGGCTACCTTGGCCCGACCCTCGCGGGAAAGCCTGCCCGTCTCGGGGTCGTTGTAGAAGCCAGCGCCCAGGAGGTCCATTACCAGTTGCTTGCGCTGCGCCGGGGTGTCTGAGAGTAGAGCCGATGTCTCGATCACAACATCGTCCGAAGTGATGTCCGAAGAATCCCAGTACATGATGTCCACGGAATTGTCGTCGCCCGTTGTCCTCAGAATTCGCTGGTTGGCTGCGAACTGCTTGTAGAGCCGTAGCACCTGCTTACCCCACTGGACGTGGCTGCCCTCAATGTTCTCCACAGTATGGGAAAGGCGGGTGTTGTCCTGTTCAATAACGCGGTCAAGAGCGACACCCGACTTGACACCTGGAGGAGCCTCCGACATGCGGGTTGTCTCGCTCACTCCGCTTATCATGGTGAACTGGTGTAAGAGAAGCGGCCCCTCTTGCTCAAAAGACGCTGGGAGACTCGGAAAATCAATATACTTGGGTGCGTCGAAGCCCCGTTTTATCCAGTGGACCGTGCCGGGAGCTCCCGCGTCCTCCTCGAACTTGGTTACGTCCGTGACCGAACCTTCGACGGCCACCATCTGGCCGATGGCGACCCTCGCCAGGTACTCGGCGCGCCTGTTCATCCACGCATTAAAACGGCGCTGGATGGGGATAAGGCGTTCCGTGACGCAGGAGCCAAAGAACCACCCGGGCCTTACAGAAGCCACCGTGCGGACAAAGGGAAGTCCGGGTTCCCCGTCCTCGTCCACCATGAAGGGCAAGGGTCCGGAGTAGAGGCAGCTATCGCCCGCGACGACGATAAAGCGTCCCTCAGGGTACTCGGCGGAAGGGCGCTCCCAGTATTCGAGCACAAGGGCATGGTCTTTAAGCTGCACCGATTGCAGATGGAAACCGCCTGCACCGTAACCCAAACCGCCTCCTGGTACGGTGTTGCGCTGGAGCCCCCACGACTCGATCTGGGACTCAGGCGCTACCTCCCGCCCCCAGGTCTCCTGAATAACCGACACTGGGTATGCCCGGGCGTGAATGATAGAGTGGACGCTCTCCATGTCGGGGTGCAGGATGCTGTCGGGGTAAATCTCGAAGGGAGATACCACGTCGGTCTGCACGTCTCCCTCGTAGACCGCGACTATCGTCCGTCCTCTGGCTCCCTGAGCGTCTATTTCCACCTGCACCGGGATCTCCTGCTGGTCACTTTGCTTCCCCAACTGCTCGGAAATCATCTGTCCGGCCGCCATGAGGTCGTCGGACTGCGGCCGCTCGGTGCGGTCTTCTGCCGGTTCGGGCTGGTCGTCAACGGCGTCTACGTGAGCGTAACCGATAACCCTCCCGGCCGTCGGATCCCAAGTGTTTTTGAGGAACACGGTGCCTGTGGTCTCAAGCCAAGCGAGGTAGTCTTGCCTCTTGGAGATGGGTAGTTTGCCGCGCTCCGCACTGTCCAAGAGTTTCTTCGCCACTTTGGCTCGGGACATATCGGACATCTCACCTGTGGCCGGACGCACTGCCAGTTTTGCCTGCATCCTCCCGAGTCTGGCGATTCGCGTTTCTACGATGGGTGCAATGTGGTTGAATACCTCGCGCTGCTCCCACCATGTAATAGAAGGCGTCTCTACCAGGTCAAGACGCAAGGTGTTTATATCGAGGTAGTGATTGCCGTCAATGAAAGCCCTGTTCAAACGCCATTGCAGTTCTTGCAGACGACGTTCCTGACGGCGCCGGTCGAACTCGCCCTTCACGAACTCAACCAGGTCTTCGGCATATATGGGGCTGCGCTTCGGCCGAAAAGCATAGGTAAGCCGGGCAAGCCCCCGCTTGACCGCGCTTTGCACTGCCTGGATGGGTGCCGCTATGCTCACCTAGATCGCCTCCTCGCCATTCCTCGCCCTCTTAACCTGGCCCGCGCGTATCATGCTGCCTCTACCCTGGTTGGCAGGGGGCTTGTCCTCACCGAGGTAAGCCGTATGCCCCTTATCGACCATGAGCCGGTCCAAAAGGTCTCTGCGCTCCCTCCGGTGCGCCCATGCCTGAGCGACCAATCCGAGAGCCAGGAGACTGGCAACTACCTGCCACTCAGTCATCATTCGCCGGCTCCTTGCTTTTGGCAGGGCAGTTGGCTAAGTGCCCTCTTAGCGCCATCTCAGACTTAAACGGACCCTTGTGGCACTTGGGACAGTAGATGCCCTCCTCCCGAGGCACTTCCGCCGCCAGTAGGTCTATGAATCGACCCAGTGCCTCCTGAATATCCTCAGCAACCGGCTCTCCACGGACGAAAGCCCGAATCTCCGGAGACTCGATAAGCCGATGCAGGATGTCCGCCGTCGTGACCTCGGGGTGCGTCTCGAAAACTTTCCGCCGAAGCTCCTCCGGCAGGTCGGCAAGCATGGCCTCCGCACAGTCCTGGCACAGAATCAGGTGCGTGGTGCCAAAAAGCCCCTCTCGGTGCTGCACCACGTAAGCGCCTGGCGATGTGCAAGTATACACGTCGCAGTAAGTGTGCGGCGTGGGTGTTGGCTTTAGCCGTGCCAGTCCTTTCA
>DUUV01000112.1 GCA_012841375.1 Candidatus Fermentithermobacillaceae bacterium | reverse complement strand
GAGGCCCAGATGCGTGCTTGACGCCAGCGTCTACATAGACCTGAATTGGGCTGGGATAATCTCTGCATTCGTGCTTCTCCCTATGGAATTCATCATGGTAGACCTTGTCCGGAAAGAGGTTCGGCGGAGAAAAAGCACCTGAAGCCCAAAGGATTGCGGTATGCTCGCTGAGCGGCAAGCAGATTGCACAAGTCCACCATATGAGACAGCAACGATTCACATCTGCCCTTTCCTTGAATGATCTGCTTTCGTTCCAGCTGGCGAAGGATGAAGGTTGTGTGCTATTGGCTAATGACCGTGCTCTCAGGGTATTTGCCAGTGGTCGCGGAGTTACAGTCCACGGAAGTTTGTGGGTACTGGATGAGATGTTACGTCACGGCCTATTGACGCCCTCCGAAGCTGCTGATGCCCTGGAAGCGATGTGTTCCCACGGCGCACGATTCCCCAAGAAGGAGTGCGACAGGCGGCTCCGGGAGTGGCGAAAACAAGTGAAAGGGGGGAATGAGGATGGCTAGGAAGGTGACGAGCAAGAGCGTCGCGAGTACTGCCTCGAAGCTTCTGCGTGACGGAAGGACTAGTCGGCGAACCAAATCCGTGGCGGGGAGCGCTCTTTCTCAACGTGAGAAGCGCAGAAAGAGATGATGAGGGCTTAAGGGCCAGCCTACGGTGCCTCGAGTGCCAGCCGGATGCATTCCCTGAGCGCCGGGTCGAAATTGGGGCTCGGCTCCGTGAAGGGCCGCCCTGTGGAAGCAGCCTCTACCAGTTTGATGATGTCCTCGGGGCTTCGCTCGACGAGTATGTCAGGCGCCGTGAGGGTTTCCTCAACGGCGGTGAAGTCTGGGTTGAGGCCCATCCCCGCCGCGAAGAAGATCGGCATCCTGCTGTTTGGCAGTGTCACCATCCCTGGAGTGAACGCATCGTTGCCGCCGCCCGTGTGTTCTCCCACCACCGTTGCCCAGCCGCTCCCTTTACAGAACTCCGTGAAGCCTTGGGCGGACGAAAACACGGTAAAGTCGACCAGAAGGAAGACCTTGCCGTCGTAAGGGTACTCGCCTGAGGGCGAGATTGTCGTCTCTCCAATCCAGAGAGGCCCGAACTCCGGCCCCAAGACCTCCGGAGGCAGGTTCTTCAGTTGCTCGGGCGTAAGCGCGTCGGGGATCTCAGAATGCTCAAGCACGCGACCGGTGCCGCTTAGGCCCTCAACCGTCTGGCCAAAATCCGAGTTTGCTTCAGCGAATGGTCGGACGAACTCACCGTTCCTCATTGTCCCCGCGCCGGCCTTGGTAAGGGGCTTTGTTGCCAGCGGGCGGACTATGTTGAGCATCCAGAACCTGTCGTCCCCGCCGCCGTTTCCCCTGATATCGATGACCAGGGCCGGCACGTCCCTCAACTCTGCGAAGAACTCCCTCAGAGACTGAGCTTCCTCTTGGAACTGGTCAAAAGGAGTCATCCTGTTGATATGCAGGTAGGCGACTTTTCCATCCGCCAGCATGGTTGTATACACGTTGTCGGTTCGGCCGAGGTTGGTTGGCAAATAAGGAAGGCGTAGACGGCCGGTTAGCGGTCCGAACCCAACCTTAGCCCGGATCACTGTCCCGTCCGCCCGTCCGAACTCGACCTCGTAGGACTCCTTGCTGTAAGGAGGCAGGAGTTCAGTTAGGTACAGGCGGTCCCGAATGGGATCGAGGCGGAGCCTCGTGAGCCCTCTCAGGCCCTTCACATACTTGTGCACGGGCTGACCGTCAATGCTGAGCACTGTGTCTCCCGGCTGGACGCCGCCCTTCGAACCAAAGTCCGCCATCACCCAGTAGACCACATACTCCCCTTGGCAGTACCACGCTCGGAAAGGCAGGCCTTGCCCCTTCGGATACTGCAACGCGTTAGAAAGGTAACCGTACCACCGGGATACGGTCTCTGAATCAGTCTTGGCGGCTTCGTCGAGCCAAGGTTTCATCTCCGCAGTGGCATTGGCGAACATCTCATAGATCTGCGGCGGCATGATACCAGTGTGGCCGTTGTTCAGCATCGAGAGCATGCGCTGGATAGCTTGAGCGAACTCCTTGTCGTTTCTGCTCTGCCGAACCCATTCCTCGAACTCGCTCTCATGGGCGAGCCAGTCATATCCCTCCGAACGGACCTTCAGCTCGAGATAGGGATAGTTGTCCCGCAGCATGTCAAAGAGATAGCGGAAGTCCGCCAGTTTCTCTTCGGTAGTGAGCCCGGACTTGCAGGCGGTCATCACCGAGCAAAGTACTCCAAAGACCGTGAGGAGTAGGACAGCAATGAGTGGGACAGAAAGGCGCGCCTTCCAGGAATGAGCATGCTCAACGAAACGCGCCTTCCGATGCACAATCGGACGTCTGGACAGTTCTTTGGTGACCGTCACGACGCTCCCTCCCGGCATCTCTCCGAGAATTCAGATAGGTACTTGGATGGGAGGGGCTTGTTTCCCTTTCATTTGATGCTGGGACCGAGCACTTATCGGAGATTGCAGATCCCGTGAGGTAGTTCTATAATGAAATTGTACGTACATCCGGACATTATTTGTTGAACGGAGGGACTTAGTTGCCAAAGAAGATCGCACTAATCGGCTCCAGTGGCGGAAATCTCTTCAATCTCGGCGGCAAAGACCCAGAAAACCTCATTGACGAAGTTGTTCGACAGGCATCCGCAGCAGGTATAACCGTATCCCACGTCCTATTCGTCGCCGCCAAGGCGTCGATGGACCAGGCGAACTCCACTACGCCGGCCAGCCTGTACAGTATGGTTGACGGTAGGCCCACGGCGGTCTTCTCCGGTTCGCTAAAAGAGGTGAACGGGAAGGCTAAGGAGATGGATGAGGCGATCGCCAAGGATATCGAGGCTGGTTCCGTGGATGGGATGTTCCTGGTGAGCGCTGACCCCGATGACGTGAACTCCGCCAGCATTAGGGCGGCAGCCGCAAGGGGGCTTACCGGCGTGGGAACCGGTGGGACGTCCATGGCCAAGGCTCAGTCGTTGGGCCTCTCTGTGGCGGCGGTCTCAGGCACCACAGGGACGACCAACAGGACCAGGGCAATCGCCGGGATGACGGCGCTGGCAAAGCACTGGGATCTCAAGTACCGTCCCATGATAGGGAAGAGTGGGACGACCGCGGCAGACCGCGAAGGCTCGCCTTGGTCGCGAGTGAACTTCAGGGGCATCATGATGTCGGCGCTCCCCGGGTTCATAGCGATGGCCATTACCCTTGCTCTAGGGAAGATCCCCGGGCTATCCGCGTTAGGCCCCGTATTCGACCTCATGATAGGCTCTCTTCCTGTGATCGTCGCAGTTGTAGCGGCCAAGCAGGTGTCCGGCCTCGATGAGGTGGCGATAGTGGCCGGCGTCGTCGCAGGGACGCTGTCCACCAGCGGAGGTCTACTGGGCGGGATTGTCGGAGGCATACTAGCCGGCGTGCTCGTGTCTTACCTTCTGGTCTTATCATTCAGGTGGGGTTTCCCGGCTACCACCGCGAATATTGTCGCGGGCGGTTTTTCAGGTCTCATAGCGGGCTTGTTTGTGTACTTCCTGATAGCTCCCATCTCTCTCTGGGCAGGCAATGGCATTCGAGGGCTCATTGAGACCCTCATCGCGCTCAATCCGATAATCGCAGGGGCAGTTGCCGGATTCCTCATGTGGCCCGCCATCATCGGAGGGGTTTACCACGCGGCCATTTTGCCGATCGTGCTCTTGGAGATGGAGAAGGCCGGCAACAGCTTCCTGGGGTCCATCGACATGACCGCGCTCGTCATGGTCTCGGCGGGCATCACGTTGGCTAACATCGTGTATCCCCGCACCAAGGATGAAGTGACTGTCGCGACTCCGGGATTCTTGGTGAATATGGGCTTCGGCACTTTCGTCGAGGCGGCTTATCCATTCATGTTCTCTGACAGGCTGGTGTTTGTCGGCGCGCTCATAGCCGGGGGGCTTTCGGGTGCCGCGGTGGGTCTTTTCAATGTGAGGGGAACTGCCTACGTCCCGTCTTTCGTTGCCCCGTTCCTGTCAACCAACGCCTTTGGATTCGCAGTGTCTATGTTGGTGGCTATGGTGGCGGCGTTCCTATTCGCCGTAGCGGCGAACAAGAGGGCGAAGTCGAAGCATGTGGAGAACAAGGCGGACTAGAGAGGAAACCAGGCAGCTCACGATTGCAGGGAGGGGCAAGATGATTATTGGAGATATGCGACGCAAGCGTGAACAGGCAAGGCAGAAGGTTTTTTCGGCCATCGAGGCACACGGAGGAACCACCTTGCTTGCGACCGGGATCACGGGAGATGACGCAAGACTGGCAAGGGCGGCCGTAGAGGCCGGGGCAAAGATGCTCGAGCCCAATCACCCGGCTGTCGCCCTTGCCCGGGGGTACAAAGGCGTTACCAGTATGCACGCTGCGGAGGCTGTCAGGCACGAGATATCCATGGAGCAGATGGCCGAGGTTGTCCGAGGTGTCCGCAATGTTGCAGGACAGGACGTGTTCATCACGGTTGGTGTTCCCGGAGGGTTTGCGGAGGTGCTGCCGATGCCCCTTACTGAGGACCGGGTGAGGCTTATCGCCAACGCCGGGGCCGACTGTCTCCACGTCCACAAGGCCGACCTTTTGGACCTAAAGGATGTTGTTGACCTGGCCCACGCCAACGGTCTTCTAG
>DUUV01000129.1 GCA_012841375.1 Candidatus Fermentithermobacillaceae bacterium | reverse complement strand
TGATGGAGCTGCCTTGGGTTCAGCAGTATCTTGTGCCAGGGAGACAACACATTCGGGCTTCCAAATGGTCTTTGAAGGGGCATTCCCAGTTGGGCCCGCATCCCCGCCTCCACTATTGCCCTGAGGCCGAGCTTTTCGGCTACGGTCACAACCTCAAACGGGTTGTTGGGGTAGTCCTCAGTAAGGAGCAGTTTCAGAACCTCATCGGTTACCGGGTTGCCGATAGCGTAGAGCAGCCGGTTCAACATGGGCGCTCGCCTCCCAAAAAGGATACTCCTCGGTGGAAGTGTTCCCCACAAGGCGCCCAAATCATCGGGAGAGAGGTTGTGTCGGCTTCTTACGAGGCGTCAATGGGCCAAATCCCAGTATGTGAGCTGAATCTTGTGGGAGTTGTCCCAATGGGCGTACATGTCGGTTTAGCAAATAAATGGAGCCAGCGAAGGGAATCGAACCCCCAACCTACTGATTACAAATCAGTTGCTCTGCCGTTGAGCTACGCTGGCCCAATTATCAACACTGCGACAAACACCATGCTACAGCCTTGAGACGAGGGTGTCAACCGACCGTTGGACGCATGCGCCCCCGACAGGGGCCATACGCCCGGCTCTGGCGGAACAACACCATTCCATGCACCGTGCCGCATCCCGGCCCGCGGCCGGTGACGGCCACTCCAGCGCGAAAGCCCGGCGTTCACACTTGCCGGGCTTCCCTGGAATCGCTGTAAGCCTAAAGCTACCTTATCAGTACGTTCTCGGCCGCCGGTCTGGACCCGTTCTTGGAGTCCAGGTACCGCTCTAGCTTCCGCTTGACCCTCTGCAGCGCGTTGTCGATGGACTTAACGTGCCTGTCCAGATCTTCGGCAATCTCAAGATATGACTTGCCGTCTAAATACGAGTTCAAGACCTGCCATTCCAGGTCGCTGAGTATCTCGGTGATCTTTGTCTCCATTGAGCCGACTTCCTCAGTGTTGATGACCAACTCTTCCGGATCCAAGACCTGCGTTCCAGGCATGATATCCAGGAGAGTCCTATCTGAATCTTCGTCGTAGATCGGACGGTTCAGTGAAACATACGAGTTCAAAGGAATGTGCTTCTGCCTGGTGGCCGTCTTAATTGCCGTGATGATCTGTCTTGTTATGCATAACTCGGCAAACGCCTTGAAAGAAGCCAACTTGTCACTTCGGAAATCTCGAATAGCCTTGTAAAGGCCAATCATGCCTTCCTGGATGATATCTTCCCTATCCGCGCCTATCAGGAAATACGACCTTGCTTTCGCCCGAACGAAACTCCTGAACTTGTTGATAAGGTATTCCTGAGCCAAAACCGATCCCGCGCGCGCTATTTCGACAACTTCCTCATCCTGCAATACCTCAAACGCAGCATACAGATCCCTCTGCGGGCCGATAGCCAAAAAGCACCCCTCCCCCGGTCGCTGGAGCTTTCTCTATACCCGCTTCAGTCCCGTCTCACCGAAAACGCGGAAGGCGGGACAAACCCATTATACTTTTGTAAACTTCATTAAAGCAACAGGAGACGATTATGGCCTGTCGCTGGGCTTTTGCTGTCGCTGCCTCTGACACTCGGAGATAGCCATTCCGCAGGCCACGCTGGCGTTTAGGCTACCGATCCGCCCTGTCATGGGTATTTTCACAAGAAAATCGCATTTTTCTCGCGTCAACCGGGCGAGCCCCTTGTCCTCGCCCCCTATGATAAGAGCCACAGGCCCGGATAAGTCGGTATTCCAGATGTCCTCTGTGGCTGAGGCGTCCAGTCCGTAGACCCACAATCCTTGGCGTTTTGCCCACTCAATGAAGTAATGGATGTTGGAGACCTGGCAGATGGGCTGCCTGAAGATGGCGCCCGCCGATGACTTGGCGGCTCCTTCGCCAAGGCTCGCGGTCCTGTGTTTCGGGATCACAACGGCGTGAACCCCCATGGCAAGGCACGTCCTGGTGATGGCGCCCAGGTTATGCGGGTCTTCAATGCCGTCTAGAGCGACGAACAACGGGTCTTGTCCTCTAGGGATGTCCCTCCTCAAGTCGTCAAGATTCTGGGTTTGCACTTCTTTGACGATGGCTACTACGCCTTGAGTATCTCTGGAGAACCGGCGATCAAATGCGGGAGCCTCCATCACGGTGGTCCTTACTCCCAGAGCTGACGCCTTAGAAACCATCTCAGTCAAAATGGCATCTCTCGGCCCTTTCCTTACCACCACTTCACGGATAGGCCACCCGTTTAGGAGAGCTTCGTTTACGGGTTGTCTGCCGTGTATCTGGATGTAATCCGACTCTCTTGACCGTCTCACGTGTTATGCCACCCTGCTCCATCTCGAGATGAGGTTACCAATTGTCAGGAACGTCCTCGCTCTTCTTTGTACGCCTTCTGAAGTGCCTCAAGCGTCGGCGCCCTGCCACAGCTCATCTTGCCCTCGGGGCAATACCCCAAATCCTCGCATGAAGCCCCCGCACGGTAGAAGATATTTGGAGCGATTCGCTTGTATTCATCAAGTAGTTCCGTAAACATGCGGCGGATTTCCCACTGGGCCCGCTGGCAACACCGCAAATTGAACATGTGCCTGAGCTGGCGCGCGTTGGTGGTGATGACAAACCTGGTCTCAGTGGCGTTGGTCAGAGCAAATCTGACATCCTCGGCGGGGAGGCCCAGGGACAATCCCTCTCGTTGGAGCTCCAGAACCTCCTCCTGCAGCTTATGAAACTTCTCCAGGAACTGAGGATGACGGTCGAAACTGGGCGGCGTGACGTACCTGAAGTTGTCCTCCTTCACGTAACGCTGGGATTGCTGAAGCTGGGAGGTATCCGGCGACCCCTGTTCCGGATCGTTCATGTAGACGACTCCATGGTCTTTGAACATCTTGATGAGCCTGTGCCGGTCGTTCTGCTGGCTTGAGATGCGTGAGTATCCCTCGACAGCGAAAGTAGTGTACCAGTGCTCCAGCGCGCCCATGTGACCCATCTCAATGAGGCCCCTGACGAACTCGCCGGCCTTCTCGTCTGACGGTTTGTCCCCCGTAAGCAGGTCTCCCATGCGCCCGATGCCCATGGGCGAATAGCAGAGGCGCGCGAGAAGGACCAGCCTCTCGGTGTTGATGCCGGTCCCCATGAAGGGATAGTACAAGACTTTGACCTTGAGCTCCGCCTTCTTCGAACCTTCCTGAGACATTACTTGTCCCTCCCGAGATCTTGTTCTTTCGCCAGGTTAGCCACGCGGGTCACATTCACGTCCTCACTTGGCGGCGGCGCTTCCCCCGGAACCCGCCCTCACGTATCTACTGACGGTTGCCGAACAGAACGCGGCGATTCCTTCCTCCCGACCGGTGAACCCCATCCTCTCAGTGGTGGTGGCCTTAATGGATACCTGGTCGGGCCGTATCCCAAGCGCCTCGGCGATGGCGGCCTTCATGGCACCTGCGTAAGGAGCGATCCGCGGCGCCTGGGCGACTATGACCGTATCAAGGTGTACAATGGTCGCCCCGTCACAGAGTCTCTGCCACATGCTCCTCAAGAGATCGACGCTGCGAGCATCCTTGTACTCGGGGATCTCGGGGAACCACTCGCCGATGTCGGCGGCCGCCATTGCTCCCAATAGAGCGTCCATGATCGCGTGGGTCAAGACGTCTGCGTCAGAGTGGCCGGCGAGACCCCGGGAGTGAGGAATCGTCACACCACCGATAACGCAGCGGCGCCCTTCCGCGAACGGATGGACGTCAAATCCTAACCCGGTTACGGTCACCCGCTCTCTACCGGCACGGGTTGGCTCATGACAGGTGCCGGAACAGCAGTCCGGCTCCCTTGAACCGGCGAGCCTCTCGAAATCTTCAGGGTAAGTCAGTTTGATGTTGCCGGATTCACCCGGTACCACGGCCACTTTGACGCCCAACCTTTCCACCAACTGGCTATCGTCGGTTCCGGAGAAGCCCTCGTCGATTGCTCGACTGTATGCGGAAGCCAATATATCTCTCTCAAAGATCTGCGGCGTTTGTACCGCACTAAGGACCTGCCGGTCCAAAGTGGCGTGGACTCTCAACTCCTCTTGGCATGAAGGACTTGTGGATGCATCACATGAGGGACGCTCCACCCACTTGATGGTGTCCGACGGAGGCAAACCGGGCACGGCCGCTCCGTGGGCGACGCACGCCTCCAGCACTCTCCGGAAGAGGTCCTGCGAGAAGAAGGGCCTTGCCGCGTCATGAACCGCAACCCACCTGGCATCTCGGGGGACCGAAGCCAAAGCGTTTCTCACCGAGTCCTGCCTGGTAGACCCGCCCGTCACGCAGATGACAGGGACACCGGCACTTCCGGACGCCTCAATATCAGCGGCAGTGAGGCCGGCCTCACGGGGAACCCCGGAAGGCGGCAGCGCCACAACGATCCCCGCCACTTCATCCAGACGGAGAAACTGCGATACGACCGTCTCGATCACCGTGGAATCGCCCAGACGCCGGAATTGCTTTGGGATCTCCACTGCCAGCCCGAAGGGCACCACGCCAGGGCCTATTGCCCTAAGGCCTTGTCCCGCCGCGGCCACAATCACCCATACCGAGCGGTCCAATTCCTACTCCGCCCTATCGAGATACTTCGGGCGCGCGAACACCATGCGCCCGGCAGGCGATGTATGGACGTTGGTCACCACTACGGCGATCTCCTCGCTCAAATGTCTCTTGGCCTGTTCCACGACAACCATAGTGCCGTCGTCCAGATAGCCCACTCCCTGACCGGGCTGCTTCCCTTCCCGGTGAATCTCCACGACAAGCTCTTCTCCGGGAGCCACCATGAGCTTCAGAGCGTTGGCCAGCCGGTTGACGTTCAAGACGCCTACCCTCTGGAGCTCGGCGATCTTGGCCAGGTTGTAATCTGTGGTGATGACCACGGCTCCGGTCTCTTGACCCATCTTGAGAAGCAGAGCGTCTACGTCATCATTGGGGCTAGAGGGCCAATCCCACGTAATCACCTCAAGTGGAACGTCCCGTTGAAGCGTGTTCAGGGTGTCAAGTCCTCTGCGGCCTTTGTTGCGCTTTAGGTTGTCGGCGGAATCGGCGATCCGCCTGAGCTCGTCCAGCACGAAGTTAGGGATAATGAGCTTGCCTTCGATGAAACCCGATCGGCAGATGTCAACTATCCGGCCGTCAATGATGGTGCTGGTATCCAGTAGTTTCGGTGCCGCTTGTCCAAAGGGTAGGTCGCCCTTTCTCTCCGCCTGACGTGTAGCGCGGGTTCCCTTCATAGCCTGCATCAGGCGGCCCGGACTCAAGGATATGATGTCGTCTTTCTTGCTCCTGGCCACGGCTATCCCGATATAACCCAAGACGATCATGGCAGCGGCGGGCAGAAACGCTCCGACTATCGGAATTCGGTGGAGAGAAGGGGTCAACAAATTGGCAATTATAAGGCCGATAATAAGGCCCCCTACGCTCACCACGATTTCCTGGAGCGAAGCACCTACAACCGTCTTCGCAAGCCAATCCACACCTCCGATGATCGCTTTGGATAGGGGCGCCCCGAGAAAAAAGAAGATGACCGCAAACACAGCGGCCGCGAAGACAATCAGTCCCACGGACACTACGGGAGCGAATTCCTTCTGAAGTAGGCTCTCCAACGGGGATCTCAGATAGAAGGCGCCTACCCCTCCCAGAAGCGCGCCGGCCATTGCGAAATAGCGACGGACCTTTTCCAACAAAAAGCACCTCCTTCTTTGCAGTCTGACTGACTTATTATAGTCGAGCCTGTCGCTCTCCTCCAAGCAGTACGAAAGGAAAGGGTCCCGAGTTCCGTGACTGTGAGTGGGTTGCCAAGACATGGTTGCGCCTACGGTTTGACGCAAAACACCAGTTAATGGTACAATAGTGCAGTAAGGTGCAATAGGAGGTATGCGGATGTTTAAGGTCGGTGACCGCGTCGTTTATCCGATGCACGGCGCCGGGACGATAGAAGGCGTAGAGGAGAAAGAGATCCTCGGCAAACACCATCGCTATTATGTTCTGAGACTACCCATCGGAGATATGAAGGTCATGATCCCGGTTGACAACACCGAGGGCATAGGCCTTAGGGATGTTATATCCTCCGAGGAAGTCGATAAAGTCATAAACGTACTCAAGCAAGAGTGCACTGCGATGTCTACAAACTGGAACCGTCGCTATCGCTCCAACCTCGAGAAGATTAAGAGCGGCGATATCTACGAAGTAGCAGACGTCGTGCGCAACCTTTCTGCCAGGGAAAGAGAGAAGGGCCTTTCTACCGGCGAACGCAAGATGCTTGACAGTGCGAAGGAGATTCTGATTTCCGAACTCATTCTCGCCAAGAACTGGAACCGAGAAGAAACCATAACAATCCTCGATAACGTTCTGACGCAAGAAGCTCAGGACTAAAACTCGCACTTTAAATCGGCTTTCTTGACTCGCGACAACCGCTACAGTAGAATTGATTTTGCATTCATGGATGGGCGTGTGGCTCAGAGGGAGAGCATTCGGTTCGCATCCGAAAGGTCGGGGGTTCGAATCCCCCCACGTCCACCAGTCTTTCTCCAGCGCCCTTCTGCGAGGTGAATCTATAGTGAAAGATGTTCTCTGTGACGACTTTCAGGATACGGTAGAAAGCTACCTTGTAAGGCACAGAAGCATCCTTGATGTCATGACCAAACTCACCGAATCAACCGGCAGGGTCAATCGCGCGGTAGCCAAAGCAGTAACCAACTGCGGGTGCGTAGAGGTCGATGCCGGAAAGCAGAAGATTCCCCCTGATCTTGACTCGCTCGAGAACCTAAAGACCCACATGAGCACTCATGTAAAGGGAAAACTCTGCGAGCACTGCTCCGAAGTGCTGGAAGACGAGATTGGCCGCAACTTGTTCTACTTGGCGGCTCTCTGCAACATCCTTAACCTAAACCTCAACGACATCATCGTAAAGGAAAAAGAGAGGGTAGCGTGCCTGGGCATGTACAACTTCTCATAGGTCTCTCATGTCCCGGTACCGGAGGCGTCATGATTCGGCATCCATAAGGGCGTTTCGTACGGCTTCTTCCACCGACGAGACGCCCTTCAGATTTGGAGCTCCTTTGTGCCTTCGCATGAACGCGGCCGGGACGAGTATCTCTTGGAAACCCACCCTCTGGGCCTCCTTGACTCTGTCCTCCATCCTGGAGACCATGCGGACCTCGCCTGAAAGCCCGATCTCTCCGAAGCAGGCCAGTCCCGGCTTCACGGGCCGGTCGTAGAATGAAGACATGAGCGCCACACCTACGGAGAGGTCGGTACCGGGCTCGTCAACCCTTATGCCGCCGGCAACTTTCACATAGGCGTCTCTGTTCTCAAGCCCTGCTTCCAGTCTCTTCGAGAGGACCGCCAATATGAGTGAGACGCGCTGGTGCTCGATCTCGCTGGTAACCCTCCTGGGCGTACCGTAGACGCATGCGGCCACCAATGCCTGGACTTCCAGGCACATGGCTTGGTTGCCCTTGAGACACACCCCCACGCAGGAACCGGTATTCCCGGTGTTTCGCTCGGATAGGAAGATCTCCGAAGGATTGAGTATCTCCACGATTCCCCGGTCCTCCATCTGGAAGACCGCCACTTCATTGGTCGGGCCAAAGCGGTTTTTCTGGGCGCGCACGAGCCTGTAAAGGTGGTTGGAGTCGCCCTCAAAATAGAGAACGGTGTCTACGAGGTGTTCGAGGAGCCTGGGACCGGCGATCCCTCCGGTTTTCACCGTGTGTCCCACCATCACACAGGTCAGGTTGTGTTCCTTGGCGTACTGCTGCAATTTCGTGGCGCACGTCCGGACCTGAGTCGGCCCCCCCGGTAAGGAAGCCACGGATTCGTCTTCACACGTCTGGATAGAGTCTACGATGAGGAGCTCCGGTTTGACCTTCCCGCACATCTCCAAGATCACGTCTACATCCTGCTCGGATGCGAAATAGAGGTTGTCTGTCAAGATCCCCAGCCTGTCCGCCCGCATCCTCACCTGATTCTGAGACTCTTCTCCCGATGTGTACAAGACGCGTCCCCTTGCCTTGGCCACCGTCTCGGACACGGTGAGAAGAAGGGTTGACTTGCCTATCCCCGGTTCGCCCGCAAGGAGGATCACCGACCCGGGGACGAACCCTCCGCCAAGCACGCGATCGAACTCAGACATGCCGCTCTTGAAGCGTGCCACGTCCTGGACGGGCACCTTCGACAAGACCACCGGCTCGACCCCTCCCTTACGGGCTCTCGACGGTTTCTCGGGTCTCTCGACTTCCTCGGTCATTGAGCTCCATTCCCCGCATTGGGGGCACTTACCGTACCAGCGGGGAGACTGGAACCCACAGGACGAACACACAAATTTAGAGGATACTCGCGGCATGGAACCAGTCCTTTCTGCTTCAGGCCTACCATTCTACCGCGAGGAAGCGCATTCCTTTTGACGCGCGGGGCCGCGGTGTGTGCAACTGCGCCCGCCAAAGGACGACAGGCTGCCCACATGGCAAAAGGCCCGGGAGAAAACCCCGGGCCATTCCTGTCTGTCCTACCCTTCACTCGTCTCGCTTAAGGCACCGCTGGAAGCTCCTCAGAGCCTCGCTCCAACGCCGGCGATCACTGGGCCGCCCCTCCTACAGGCGCCTTGAAAGTGAACCTGCCGGTATCATCAACATCCACTACCACCGTGTCCCGTTCCCTGAACTCGCCGCGGAGCACCAGGTCTGAGAGCGGGTCCTCCACGAGTCGCTGTATCGCGCGTCTCAGAGGTCGTGCACCGTAATCCGGGTCGGTTCCTTCCTCGACCAGCTTCTCTCTGGCCTTATCCGTGATCTCGATCTTGATGTTGGCCGCATCCTCAAGCCTCTTCGCCACCTGGGTGAGCTGCAAGAGCACGATCTCCTTGAGGTCCTCCACCGTAAGAGCCTGGAACACTATGATCTCATCCACTCTGTTCAGGAACTCTGGTCTAAACAGCCGTTTCACAACATCCATGACACGGTCCTTCATCTCCTCGTGCTCTTTGGCCGTATCGCGCTCAGTCGTGAACCCGAGGACCGCTTTCCCGTGGATTGCCTCGGCACCGGCGTTTGACGTCATTATGATGACTGTGTTCCTGAAGTCCACGGTCCGACCTTTGGCCTCGGTGAGCCGGCCGTCCTCAAGCACCTGGAGGAGCACGTTGAAGACGTCGGGATGGGCTTTCTCGATTTCGTCCAGAAGGACCACCGAGTAAGGCTTTCGCCTGACCGCCTCCGTCAATTGCCCGCCCTCGTCGTAACCCACGTAGCCCGGAGGGGCTCCGACCAACCTCGAGACCGTGTGTCGCTCCTGGTACTCGGACATGTCCAGCCTGATGAGGGCATCCTCATCACCGAAGAGCGCTTCGGCCAGTGTCCGCGCCAGCTCGGTCTTGCCCACTCCAGTGGGGCCGAGGAAGATGAACGACCCGATAGGACGCTTGGGGTCCTTGAGCCCGGCCCTGGAACGTCTGATGGCCCGGGCGACGGCTTGCACGGCTTCGTCCTGCTTGACGACCCTCTTGTGAAGCTCCTCCTCAAGGTTTAGGAGCCTCTCCGTCTCCGCGGCCGCCAGTCGTTTGACCGGGATGCCGGTCCAGTCGGCGACTATCGCGGCGATATCTTCGTCGGTCACCGTTGACTTGGTCGGCACGTCTTCGGTCTGCCAGCTGTTCTTCTTGTCCTCCAGCTCCTTGCGCAGCCGGTGCTCTTGGTCGCGGAACTGCGCCGCCTTCTCGAACTCTTGCTCGGCGACGGCGGCTTCCTTCTCCTTGGCCAGCTCCTCGATCCGGCGCTCAAGCTCACGTATGCCGTCGGGGGCCTCAAACGCCTTCATCCTTACCTTCGAGCCGGCCTCATCGATAAGGTCTATGGCCTTATCGGGGAGGAAACGGTCGGACACGAAGCGGTCGGACAGCCTGGCCGCGGCCTCCAAGGCCTCATCGGTGTACTTTACCTTGTGGTGCTCTTCGTAACGGCTCTTCAGACCCTTCAAGATACTGATGGTCTCTTCGACCGACGGTTCCGAGACCATCACGGGCTGGAACCGCCGCTCCAACGCGGCGTCTTTCTCGACGTGCTTCCGGTACTCATCCAGCGTGGTAGCCCCCACGCACTGGAGCTCGCCTCTCGCCAAGAGAGGCTTCAGTATGCTGGACGCATCTATAGCCCCTTCGGCAGCGCCGGCTCCGATGATGTTGTGCATCTCATCGATGAACAAGATGATGTTCCTGGACTTCAGGACTTCATCGAGAACCTTCTTAAGCCTCTCCTCAAACTCGCCGCGGTACTTGGTGCCGGCAACCAGAGCCCCGAGATCCAGAGTGATGACCCGCTTCCCTTTGAGCATCTCAGGTACTCTGCCGTCGGCTATGGCCTGGGCAAGCCCTTCCGCTACAGCGGTCTTGCCGACACCCGGCTCTCCGATAAGCACGGGGTTGTTCTTGGTCCGTCTGGAGAGGATCTGGATTACCCGCTCGATTTCCTTCTCGCGACCGATGACGGGATCGAGCCCTCCCTTGGCTGCAAGCTCGGTTAGGTCACGGCCGTAGGTCTCAAGGGTCGGTGTCCGTTTCCTGTCCCCTCGCCTCTCCTGAGGAGTCTGGGCTTGGAACCCGGGAAATGGAAACCCGGGAATAAGGGGAAACGGCGAACCGGTCTGCCCTGTGGCTTGCCCCTCCATGCCTCCGATCATGCGGGTGACCTCTTCTCTCGCAGCCTGAAGCTCTACCCCGGCCTTGGTCAAGACCTGGGCGGCGATGCCGCCTTGCTCGCGGAGCAGGGCCAGAAGGATATGCTCCGTACCAACCCAACCGTGGCCCAAGGCCACGGCTTCCCTCTGGGCGTTCTGGATCACTCGTTTCGCAGCGGGGGTGGCGCTGTCGACGTTGGTCGGGGGTTTCTTCTGGACGACCTTGTTCAGCTCGTCCTGGATGTCCGACGGCTTGACGCCCACTGAGTCCAGTACCTTGCGGGCCAGCCCCCCTTCTGCCTTCAGGAGGCCCATCAGGATGTGCTCTGTATCCATAGATTCCGCGCCGTATTGCTTGGCGAATTCTTCGGCCCAAGCTATGACGCGCGAAGCGTTGTCGGTGTATTTTGGCCTTCCGTTCACGTGGAAAACCTCCTTCCTACGGTTTCATTGTCGCTAGATGCCGCCGGACCAATTCGGCCCGGGCGATATCTCTCTCTTCGGGGGACATCGTCCGCCCGTGAGCCCGCATCACGAAGTTCGGCTGAGATATGACGAGGATTTCGTTTACATGGGTTACGCTAAGTCCGTCGATCAGCTCGAGCTCAACCCCAAGCCTCACATCGGACCATAGCTTCACGGCTTCTCCTGAGCTCATGGTCCGAGCATTAGAGAGTATGCCCCAAGCCCTGAATATGCGGTCTTCCAAAGCAGACCGCCTGCTCTTCATGAGTGTTTCCCGGTATCGCTTCTCCTCGGCCACCACCTGCTTCGCGATGAGGGAAAGATTCTCCAATATCTCCTTCTCTGTCTGACCCAAAGTGATCTGGTTAGACACCTGGTACACATTTCCCTGACCCTCGGTCCCTTCGCCGTACAGGCCCCGGATCACCAACCCCACCTTGTTCACGGCAGACAACACCCTGGATACCTCATCACCGATGGCCAGCGCCGGAAGGTGAACCATGACCGAAGCCCTGAGCCCCGTGCCTACGTTGGTCGGGCACGCGGTCAGGAAGCCGCTCCTATCGTCATAGGCGAAGTCCAGTCGTTCATCCAAGAGGTCGTCCATTCCATTGGCAGTTATATAAGCTTCATCAAGCTCCAGACCTGAGTAGAGGCACTGAAGCCTGATGTGGTCCTCTTCGTTCACCATGATGGAGACCCGCTCGTCGGGGCGCGTCACAAGCCCGCGGCCCGGAAGAGACTGAGCATGCTGGGGGCTCATGAGATGCTTTTCGACAAGCACTTGCCTATCGAGAGGGCTCACATCCCTTAGGTCGATGCAGGTCAGTTCAGAAACGGCCTTACGGGCGTTCACATCGCTGACAGCCCGAAAAACCTTCTCCATTACTGCGTTGGAGGATTTCTCGTCCATCCGGTGAGGGAATTCGACATCCCGGAGGTTCCTCGCCAGCCTGACCCTGGAGGAGATGACCACATCCGACATGGTCCCTGAGCCGTCCATCCAGGGAGACGACGAGCTCTTCACTATCTTCTCAAGGAGACTGTCTTCTCGCCTCATGCCTCATCCCTCCCGATCTTTGCCTCAACTGCTTTGATCCGGTCTCTCAGTTCGGCGGCTTTCTCGTATGCTTCCTGGGCAACGGCAGACGACAGCTGCCTCCTCAGTTCCTCCAGCTCACGACGGGCCTTTGCCGCTCCGCCGGCCTTCACGGGAGCCTTGCCCATGTGCCTGCCAGAACCGTGTATCCTTCGAAGTAGCGGGTCGAGCCTGTCCTCGAATGTCTCATAGCATCTCGAGCATCCCAACCGCCCGGCGCGGGCAAAATCCCGGTAACTCATGCCGCATATCCGGCACCGAGTCTCTTCCTCGCCCGCCGAGGGCGCGGGCAGCCCCTTCATCTGTGATCCCAAGAGAGCGGAAAGCAGGCTGTTGATGGAAAAGGTCGGCTGGAAGAGCACGTTGAACACGCCCTTCTTCTGGGCGCACTCAGCGCAGAGACTCATGATTGTTCTCTTTCCGTTGATCACTTGTTCAAAACGGACCGTGGCCGGGTTCTTCCCGCATTCCTCGCAAGTCATATACCTTCACTCTCCCTCTTGTTCCACAGAGAAATAGGCGTTCAGCATCGCCTTGAATATGTTTGCCCTAAGGAGGTCACGTTCAGGCAATCCCGTGCTGAGCACGTTCCTTGAGAGAGCGGCCCGCATGACGGCGTAGGTCCTGTCATCCACATGACCTTCCTCGCGTAGCCTCTCAAGGTAGTGGTACGACTCTCCTTGACTCAGGTAATCCCCAATGTCGCTCAGGATGTCGCGAACCTCATCTTCCTCCAGGCTGACCTTCGTAAGCCTGATGAACCCTCCTCCACCGCGCCTGGACTCAATGATGTAGCCTCTTTCCGGTGAGAACCGGGAGCTGATCACATACGTCACCTGCGATGGCGCGCACCTGAAGAGGTCCGCGATCAATGCCCTTTGTATCTCGGCCACGCCCTCGCCCTGGGCAATGAGAGACTCGATATACCGCTCGATGTGATCGGCCAGGCTGGCCATTGGCATCCACCACCCCTCTAATAAGGTTTGCTTTTACTTTGTCTTTCTTTGACTAATTATATTACTATCAATTCCTTACATCAAGTTTTTCCTCGCAGGATCAAAATTGCATGTGGATAAGTGAATGGTTATGTAAACTTTGCCCCTGGCAAGGCACATCTATCCCTTCAGAACCTGGCACACCCTGAACTTGAGGTACTCCGTCTCGGGGACTCCGGCGAGGATGGGATGGTCTGCCCGCTGTCCACGACGCTCAATCACCCTTAGGACGACCCTGGCATCGGAAGCCGCTTCATCCAGCATATTGTCGAATTCCTGCGCGGTAACGTGCTGGGAGCAGGACGATGTGCACAGGATCCCGCCGTCCTCTATGACTTTCATGGCCCGCAAATTGACTTCCTTGTATCCTGCCAGGGCACTCTCAACCATCTTCCTGGACCGCGCAAAAGCCGGTGGGTCCAAGAGAACCGCTCCAAACTTCCGCCCGCTTCGCTCGAACTCTCTCAAAGCATCGAAGACGTTGGCGGCTCGAAAAGACATCTCAACGTCGAAGCGATTCCGTCCTGCTGCTGCCCGGCAGAGATCAAGCGCCGCTTCGCTCACATCCATGAACAGCACGCCGGAGGCCCCTCCGACCAGGGCTGATAAGCCGAACCCGCCGGAGTAAGAGAAGGCATCGAGAACCGATCTGCCCGAAAGGAACTTGCGGGCTACGAGCCTGTTCTCGGACTGGTCCAGGAAGTAACCTGTTTTCTGGCCCCGCTGGATGTCCACCATAACGGTCACGCCGTTCTCATCCATCTCTATGAGCGGGTCAAAGGGGGCGCCCAGGTAACCTGCCCTTAGGTTCAGGCCCTCCAGCCTTCGCACAGGGGCGTCGTTCCGTTCGTAGACACCTTTGGGGCTCACGAACTCATGTATGGCGTCTACCAGCGTCTCCTTCCACCGGTCGATTCCCAGAGTGAGTGTCTGGAACGAGACATACCCGGCGAAAACATCCACCACGAGACCGGGGAGAAAATCTCCTTCCGAGTAGACCAGCCTGTACCCTCCCGAGTCCTGTCCAAAAGGGTACTTGACCCCGAAGAGCGAATGCCGGTACTCAACCGCCTGCCTCACGCGTTCCCTGAAGAAGCCCTCATCTATTTCACGGTCTTCTCGAGACAGGACCCTGACGGTGATGGTGGACTCAGGGTTCAGATATCCGAGACAGACAAACCTGCCCCGGGGATCGCGAACCTCCACCACATCCCCGGGGCTGAACGACCCCTCCACAGAGCCGATCTCGCTGGCGAAGACCCACGGATGCCCATAGAATACCCTGTGCTTCACTTTCGGCAGCAGGTTGACAACCGGCCTCATCTCTAACCCCGTTCCAGGAGGTACTTCTCGGCAGACCACGCCGCCGTGGCCCCGTCGCCAACGGCCGTGGTTATCTGCCGGAGCGGCTTCCGCCTGACATCACCGGCCACGAACAGCCCAGGCGTCTTGGTGGACATATCTTCATTAGTGATCACGTAGCCGTATTCGTCGGTCTCAACCAAGTGTCTCACGGGTTCCACATTGGGCGACCAGCCTACGTAGAGGAACAAACCCTGAACATCCAGGTCACGGGTCTCTCCCGTCTTCAGGTCTCTCACGGAAACGCCCGTAAGCACCTCTTCTCCCCTCACCGATTCGACCACCGAGGACAATAGCATCTTGATCTTAGGATTTGTCTCAACCCGCTTGACGGTGGCCAGACCGGCCCGAAACTCATCGCGCCTGTGGATTAGGAGGACTTCCTTGGCGAACTTGGTGAGAAAGACGGCTTCGGTCAGAGCCGAGTCGCCTCCTCCGACTACGGCCACGACTTTGTCTCTGAAGAGCGCGCCGTCACATGTGGCGCAGAAGCTTATCCCCTTGGCCAGGTACTTCTCTTCGCCCGGCACTCCCAGCTTCCGGGGAAGCGTGCCTGATGCGTATATCACCGCCCGGGCCCCATGCACCTCGTGTCCAACATCCACTTTGAACCCGGCGTCGGCGTCACTGTGGACTACCTTCTGGACTTCCTCGTACTCGATCTTCACGCCAAAAGCACGTGCCTGGTTGGCCATGAGTTCCATGAGTTCCGGACCGCTCACTCCGTCCGGAAAGCCGGGGTAGTTGTAGACCATGTCGGTTGTACCCGCCTGACCGCCGCCTCCCATGGGGTCGAATAGGACGGTCTTCCAGCCTGCTCTTCCGGAGTATATCGCCGCAGTCATCCCGGCGGGCCCGCCGCCGGCGACAATGATGTCGTAATCCAAATCTCTCACCCCATTATCAGTATTCCGCAAGGAAAGGTACCCACGTGTGCCTAGTTTCACCTCGAATGCTAACACGTGCTACCGGCGAGAGCCAAGACAGTCAGCGGGTTTTACACGCTTGGGCGGGGGAAACCTAAACCCCGGATGGAGGTGATGAAGATGTCTGAGCGGACTCCGTGGAGGAACTGGTTCAGAAATGAAAAGTGGCTCTGGGTACCGGGGATAATCCTAGCGGTCATCCTCGCCACCGTCGTAAAGGGGATTCGAAAGCCATCCGAGGCGGACCTACCCAAAACCGAGCCCACCATCTCAGTCTATATGCATGAGACGGGTGAGACACAGAACATGCCGCTGGAGACGTATCTGGAAGGCGTGGTGGCCGCGGAGATGGACCCCTCCTGGCCTCTGGAAGCCTTACGCGCACAGGCCATAGTAGCGCGGACGTTCACCATAAAGAAGATGAACGAAGGCGGGGTGCCCAAGAGAGGTACGCAGGCCAGCACCGATCCTAACGAGTTCCAGGCCTACAACGCCGCCAGAGTCAATGACAGGGTCAGACAGGCGGTGAGAGATACCCGGGGACAGATAGTCCTGTACGGCGGCCAGCCCATAAACGCGTGGTTCCATGCCAGTTCCGGCGGGGTCACGGCCAGCGCCGTAGAAGGCCTTGGCTATAATAAGGAACGAACCCCCTATGTGGCGCCTAAGGACGATGTTCAGAAAGAGCCTACCCAGACATGGTACCGGACCTTCTCAAACGCCGATGTCGCCCGCGCATGCACCAGCGTGGGAGTGCCGATCGACCGCGTTGAGTCAATCGAGATCGGACGCAAGGGGCCTTCAGGCAGGACCGAGGTATTGATCATCAACGGAAAGGAAGTGCCCGCCCCTTCGTTCAGGGTTGCGTTAGGCGCGTCGGCTATGAGGTCTACGCTTTTGGACTCGGTGTCCATGTCAGGCGACTCGATAGCAATGAAGGGCAGGGGTTACGGACACGGGGTGGGCATGTCCCAGTGGGGGGCCTTTATCCTTGCCCAACGTGGAAGCACCGCTGAGGACATCGTCAATTACTACTTCAAGAACGTCAAAGTCGAGAAGCAGTGGCAGTAGTCCGTAGGACCCTCCGCTAGAGACTCTTAGGACCGGTTTGGATTAAAGAGTCCCGGCTCTTGCCGGGACTCCCTTACTCTCTTGTACTTGTTGAGACCACCTGAAGAATTCCATACAACCTTCGTCGTGTTACTTCTCCTGCTCCTTGCGCTTCTTGGCTTCTTCTATCACTGCCTCGGCAATGTTCTGCGGAACTTCCTCGTAATGGTCAAACTCCATGGTAAACAGCCCTCTACCTTGGGTCATGGAACGCAGGTCGATGGCGTACTTCTGGAGCTCGGACAGGGGAGCCGTGGCCTTGATGACCTGGAAGTGGCCCCTGGCTTCCATCCCCTGAATCCTTCCCCGCTTCTTGTTGAGGTCTCCCATGATATCCCCCATGAACTGGTCGGGTACTGTGACCTCCAGTCTCATGATGGGCTCAAGGAGGATGGGATTGGCTTCAGAGCACCCCTTCTTGAACGAGAGCGAAGCGGCGATCTTGAACGCCATTTCCGACGAGTCTACGGGGTGATAAGAGCCGTCGTACAGCGTGGCTCTGATCCCGGTGACGGGATACCCTGCCAGGACGCCCTCGGTTATGGCTTCGCGCAGGCCCTTTTCCACAGCCGGGATATACTGCCGGGGAACGGCGCCTCCGAAGATCTTGTCGACAAATTCAAATTCTGCGTCAGGCGAGGGCTCAAACTCGATCCAAACATGCCCGAACTGCCCCCGACCTCCGGTCTGCTTCTTATGCCGTCCTTCAGCCTTGGCAGAACCCTTGATCGTCTCGCGATAGGGGATGATCGGAGTCGTAAGGTCTACGTCAACCCCGAACTTCCTCTTGAGTTTTCCCGTGGTCACATCTACGTGAACCTCACCGAGACCGGAAAGGATGGTCTCGCTGGTTTCGGCGTTTCTCTCCACGGTAATCGTGGGGTCTTCCTCGGTAAGCCGGCTCAAACCGGATGAAATCTTGTCCTCGTCGCCCTTTGTCCTCGGATGCACCGCGACCGAGTAAATCGGCGGAGGGAACTTGATGGGGCTGAACAGCACGGGTTCCTCTTGCTTGCAGAGGGTATCTCCGGTGAGGGTATCCTGGAGTTTGGCGACAGCCCCGATGTCTCCGGCGTTTATCACGGCGGCCGGCTCTTGGGTCTTGCCTTTCACCGTGTAAAGCTGGCCAATTCTCTCAACCTTGCCCCGGGTGGAGTTCAAAACCGTGCTGTTGGACGCGAATCTCCCCGAGTACACCCTGAACAGCGTCAGTTTTCCAACGTAGGGGTCAGCGGTAGTCTTGAACACCAGGGCCGAGAACGGCGCCGTCTCGCTGCTCTCACGCTGGACCTCGGTCTCTTCCCCGGGGACAGTGCCCTTGACGGGAGGCGCGTCCTTGGGTGATGGCAGGTAGTCAACGGCGGCGTCCATGAGTTGGGCGATGCCTATAAGTTTGCCTGCCGCGGCCGGGACAACCAGGAAGATCCTGCCATGAGAAGAAGCGAGGTGCAGGCCCCGCAGGATCTCCTCATCGGACAAGTCTCCCTCTTCAAGGTACTTCTCCATGAGCTCGTCATCGCCGTCGCAGGCGGCTTCTTTCAGGCTTTCTTTGACTTCCGCTACCTGATCGGCCATGTCATCGGGCACCGGACCCTCGGTCACCTTCCCATTAGGTCCGGCGGTCAGCATGATACCCCTCACCACGTCTACAATCCCTTTGAAATTCGCCTGTTTCCCAACGGGTAGGTACAGAGGGGTCGCTCGCCCGCCAAAGGAACTGTTAATCTGCTCAAGAGTGGCCTGGAAGTCAGTGTTTTCCCTGTCGAGCTTGTTGACAACGATAAGCCTCGGGACCTCGTATTCGTTGGCGTACTGCCACACGAGCTCGGTTCCGACCTCTACGCCTCCGGTCGCGTCGACCACCACCATGGCGCCATCGCATACCCGGAGCGCCGATCGCACTTCTCCGACGAAGTCAAAGTACCCCGGCGTGTCCAAGATATTGAGTTTCTTCCCCTTCCACTCGATAGGAGCGATGGATGTAGAGATCGTGGTCTTCCTTCGTTGCTCCTCGGGGTCGAAATCAAGAACGGAGGAGGCGTCATCCGTACGCCCAAATCTGTCGTTCCCGCCGGATACGAACAACATCGCGTCTCCCAGCGTAGTCTTGCCTGCTCCACCGTGAGAGATTAAGGCAATGTTGCGGATGTTGTCCGTAGAGTATTCTTTCAAAGCAATCTCCTCCTACGCTTGAAAAAAGCACTTCAAAGGCATTTCAGAAAGACAAAGAGACAAAGAAAGCTCCTCGGGCATATTATCAATTCGCCTGCCGTAGGCGCAAGGGCAACCTAAAGACTACCAAAGATGCAGGGCTCCCTCCTGGGGGAGCCCTGTAATATGACTCTCGGCACCGGTAGCCTCGTTGTTTCAGTGTCTCGCCTGTGCGGCCGCAGGTTTTCTGCTCACGCTTGAGTTACCAGATATGAAACCAAGTCTGGCTGACGACACGGTAGTAACCGGAACCGACGTTGGACCGGACATCGACCTGATAGCTGCCTCGCTCAAGGGCATCGAGAGGTACGAACACATACCTGGTGGCTCCGGCCTCGATAGTCCCGATGGACTGGCCGATCCCGACGTCGCCTCTGTAATCCCTATCGCCGGACTTCTTCACAAGAACCTGGTACCCGTACTGGTAAGGAAGGGTGATGTCCTTGTCGGACGTGTTCTTGATGGTCACCCTGAGCTTCGGGCTCCGGCTCCACCAACTGGGACCCATATACTCCACGGTATACTCGAGGGGGTCCTTTGCCGGGCTGGGGCGCAGGTTGATGTAGCTTGACGCTACCGGTGCCCACTTGGTCTCGGCGATGAAGTAGGCCTGAGCGAAATAGGTGCCCTGACGGAGCTCGTTGGGAAGAGCCTCCTTGTAGGTCCTACTCTGGCCTGCCCTAAACGTCTCCTCAACCAATGCCTGAGTGAACACCTTGCCGTAGGTAGCCCTGTAGGCGACATTACCGTTTCTCCAAAGCACAAAGTCTGTCTTCATCCCACTGGGAGTGCTGACTCTGATTGGCCTGCGCGTTGGGTTATGCACGGTAAGGATGAGCTCGTTGGTTTCAGCCGAGTAGTCGAGCCAGTACTGCAGCCCGGTACCGTTCCTCGGAACCTGTCCCCAACCGGGCCAGACCGGAAACGGCTCCCATCTTGCTTGCCACGGCGCCTCACGCCAGTTGATGTCAGGCTGACGAGACGATTGAGGTGCTGCCATCACGGACGGCGCCAGTGCCATGATAGCCACAAGGGCCACCATCACTGCTACGCTGATGCGCTTTGCCACTTGTCATCTCTCCTCTTCCCTCTGGACTGAGGTGGTTGCGCGGCCCTTTTTGCCTAGATTCCGCGCGACCGCCCGCGCCAGCGGTGTTTTCGGCCTGCATGGCCTTCTCAAGCCACAGTTAACATAATAACACCGCATGCCCTAAGCCGCCTCGGAAATCCCTGGCACAAAGCAGCCGCATGCAGGCCTTTCATAGAGTAGGACAGGCAAGGCACATGTCGTGTTCCGTGGAACGGGCTGGGATCGGCTGGATCCGCGATCACTCAAGAGAACTTCACTCAAGACGATTGGCTTTGTGAGGATTGGCTTTGGTTGGCGGATGGACCCGAGTTAGGAGGACCACTGTCCCGAATATGCTGCGGCTTGCTTCTCTCGACCGTGTCAGAAGGAGGGCACGAATGCGTTAGCCTCAATCCCCCATTCCTCCCTGTTATTCACAGAAGATGGCGCTTATCCCCAGACTTGTCAACAGCATTCTACAGCGTCAGTCGGCGTCGTAGCGGAAATCGTGCCGGGAAAGCGACGGAACGTGCCGTCGCTTAATGGAAGAATGTCCGCAGTAAGCCAGACGTGGCGTGGTTTCATTCACATTTCCGACTGGCCAGGAGGAAAGATGCTCGTCACCATATCAACAGAACAGGCATCCCGGTATGTCAGAAGGCTGCCTTCGACGGCATCGGCCCAGATGCTCTCGCGATGAGACATATCGGACAGTCTCTTGCTGGAGAGATGGCCATACTTCGCGGTGACACGCTCAAGAATCTGGACTTCGTCCGAGGTTAAGGAGCTAAAAGAAGTGGACTTCTTGGGCTGCACCACTGTGCCCGAGAATGCTTCTGCCTCCCTGGACTCGAGTGTAATCACTTCCGATTCCTCCAGCAGTGCCAACAGGATGCGAAACCTGTGTGGTGCTGGACCATATGGAAGCCGGGCGTAGGTGAGACCGGTCATGGACTTTCCGCAAGCCAGATAGTTCGCGAAGTCAGCTATCCAGAGAAGCTTTGCCAGTTTGGTCTCGTACAGGTCACGCACTCTTGTTGCGAAGAATAGGACAACCTCTCCAGTTCTCGGAAGGTCAAAAACCCGAAAGCCGCACGCCCCTGGATTTCGACCGAATGCGAGCACTTCCTCCTTCTGAAAAGCTTTGACTAGAGAATCTGCCCCGATCCGCGAACATAGCTCACATAGGTGACGTTCGAGCTTCCGAGATTCGAACTCAGACAAGCGGTCCTTGTTTTTCTCCCAATGCTTGAGCACAAACAAGGGATCATCACGCATCTGCCGGAGAATAGAGTCGTGAGCTTCATCCTGCAGAGCTCCTTGCTCGTACCTCTGGGTAGTCACAGGTCCCCACCCCAGCAGTCGGCTTAGAGCTCTGTGCGAGAGTCCATATTTGTTTCTGATGTCTCTGATCTCCTGAGGAGACAGAAGACCGTGTCTTTTTCGGTAGATCTCATATGCAGACTTTAGAGTCTTCTCGGCCATGTTCGTGTCAAAAACCTCGTTCTCGCATGTCCGGCAGTAAGCGACTTCAGAATCAACTACAATAGGTTCTCCCCGAACCATGATGGTGTCTTGACGCGTCGAACATCTGACCTCACGCTCTTCCAGGCAATGCGTGCAGAACTTCTTCACGGTATTGACACCTCACTTCATCCTCAACGGGTATCTCATGGGCCACTCTGGTAAGTGAAAAGACTTACAGATAACCTTACCTCTATACAGAGAAACCTTTACGTACACGCAGCAGCCACTTACCGAGGGGCCAAAGACCCACCACTCCAACGGGCGTCCTTGGTCGTCTTTAAGGGGCCCCTGGCAATAGTCATCCTCTGTGATCTTCCTCAATATCTCTGCCACGTCGGGCTCAAGAAGATTGAGGTCCGCCATCGTCTGCAGGTTCTTCGCCCGCTCGTCAAAACGCACAGTGCCTTCTCGGGCCAGAGTGAGCCTGAGCTCAAGGATAAGATCTCGTACTTCTTTTCGTGAAGCCAGGGGTCTCTCCTCCGGGCATCCTGATGCTATCATATGATAGCATATTTCGAATGATACATGCCACGGAAAAGCTCTGCCTTCTGCTTTGACCCCTTCGAGCTCGGGGTGTTTAGACCTCACAATCGCTCTGTCAAGGTAAGCCTGGACCGGGATCGCAAGGATAACATCTAGACCTCTACGGCCGGTAATAGCCCAAACTGAATCCTAGCAGAAGGAACGCTAGCCCGCCCAATAGAAGCTCCAAACTGAGAAAACAGCGGGCGACCCAAAAAGAAGGATAGAGAAAGGGTAGAGGTAGGACAGATGTCGGGGAAGACAGTGCCTCAAGAAACAGAGCCCCAGGACCTCAACACACAGTTTCTCAGTTTCTGCCGGTCCGGACGTCTGGCAGGCTCGAAAGGCAATCTCGAGGCGGCCGGTTTTCTCAAAGAGGCTCTCGAACGTGAGGGGTACACTGCACATATCCATGCGGATCCACGTTTCGCGCTCTTGCCGGCGCCGTTAGGGCTGGGACTCGCGGCCCTTGCTGTAGTGTACTGGATTGCGACCGGCCAGATCTCCCTTCTTATCGCGACCGCACTCATGCTTGGCCCAATGCTCAAAACGGCAACCGGCATAAAGAGCGGGACTCCCTTGGCAGTGTTCGGGGTCCGGCCGGCACCCGGTGAGTCTCCGGCTCCAACCGTAATACTTGGAGCGCATTTCGATACGGTCTCTTTGCCTCTCCAAGGCTCCTTTTTCACAGCATCCCTGATAACGGTAGTCTTCATGGTCGGAGTCCTGGCGATCGCGGATCTTGTTTCACCAATACTCGCAGTATTGGCATCCGTGGCGGCGGGCTTCTTCCTTTACGGCAATGCATCACCCGGGGGAGACGACAACGCGTCGGGCGTCTTTGCGGTCCTAGAGTGCGCGAGGCATCTCAAGAGCACCTGCAACGTGAACGTGGTGCCCGTTTTCTTCAACTTCGAGGAAGAAGGCCTCTTCGGGTCACTTGCCTTCTCCAGGCGCTTTCTCGGAAGGCGAGGCCGCGGGATCCCGGGTATCAACCTGGATCCCTCCAACTCGTTCATGATTAATTTCGATTGCGTTGGGAGGGGCAAGAGAATCTACGTATCCGGAGACAAGAATCTCGCCCAGATGATCTTGAGCACCTCCGCAGCACGGCAAGTGGAAGTCTCCACGACTTCGTTTTATCCATCAGACCACCTATCGTTCGGCAAGCCGTGGAAAGCCATATCCTTCGCAAGGTCCGACGGCTACTGGATGCTGGGCCTCTCCTGGATCCATTCGCGCGCCGATGTGCCTAAGAAAGTCGATCTCACCTACGTACGCGAGGTCGCTTCCATTGCGGTGGAGTTTGTGAGGAGCATCGGAAAGTAGGAGCAAGGCGCCCACCTGCGATACGTAATTTGTCCGCGCCTCCGAGGGGCATTGTGCTTTTTGTGACCCATCCACCGCCTTGATCCTGCAGAAAGTGCACCAAGATGGCTATCTGATTCGTAGACGGACTGAATGAGGTGCCATGCCTCAACACCTCAACCCGGCTGTCGACTACCGGTCAAAGCCCTCCGGTGAACACGACAATCGGGCTACCCTCCAAGGCAAAGCATGCAGAAGCCCCGCTCATGTCGCCACAAGCGGGGCTTTCAATTTAGATCCGGCAGCGTCCTACTCTCCCGGGTAAACCCAGTACCATCGGCGCTGGAGGGCTTAACGGCCGTGTTCGGAATGGGAACGGGTGTGTCCCCTCCGCCATCGCCACCGGAAACTTTGTACAACTTAAGAGAATGTCGCTTTCTAAGCGCTTCTTCATGGAAGTCCGCGCTTTTGGCCGCTTCCAAGGAAGCGTCCTTCTTCGCGACTCGCGGAACTGACTTAAGCGCAAGGGTCGAGGCCTCGACCTATTAGTACCGGTCAGCTCAACGTGTTGCCACGCTTACACCTCCGGCCTATCTACCTTGTGGTCTACAAGGGGTCTTACCGGACTAACTCCGTGGGAAACCTCATCTTGGGGTGGGCTTGGCGCTTAGATGCTTTCAGCGCTTATCCACTCCGCACGTGGCTACCCAGCTTCTGCCGTTGGCACGACAACTGGTACACCAGAGGTGCGTCCATCCAGGTCCTCTCGTATTGTGGATGGCTCCCCTCAAGTTTCCTGCGCCTGCGATGGATAGGGACCGAACTGTCTC
>DUUV01000120.1 GCA_012841375.1 Candidatus Fermentithermobacillaceae bacterium | reverse complement strand
GTGGGTATGAGATACGCACGCAGTATAACATCGCATCATACGAGGGGATACTTCCGCTTGGCATTATCCCTCAACTTGCCGCCGTGAGGGGCCTTGCCCCCGCAGCCAAAGCCCCATTTATGTAATGGAGATGACCAAGAACTGACCGGCATCCAGTCACCGGACATCCCGGTCTCCAGCCTCCTGCAGGTAGAACTGCTCCAAGAGGCGGGCCGATTGCCCGACATCATAGCCCTGCGTGGCAATTAACTCCAAATTGATGGACCGGTCATATCCACCGGTCCACTTCACTATCTCTGCAGCCCACACATGGTCAGGTTCCGCCAAAGGCACGACTTCGACGAGGTCAGTTAGTCTTGCTTCTTCTGGAACCGCGTCAGCCACAACACAGCGAAGGCCGGCCGCTTGTGCCTCCACTACTGCAACGCCCAGTCCCTCATAGAGCGAAGGCAGCACAAACACGTCCATGGCTTGCAGGAGATCCGGAACGTCAGACCGTTCCCCCGCGAAAATGACGCTATCGGAAAGCCCCATCACCGACACTTGCCCGGCAATCCGATCCCGGAGCACGCCGTCGCCTACAAGGAGGAGGACTGCGTCTCCATGCCGGCTGTGCACCAGTTCGAAAACATCGACCAATCGCGCGTGATTTTTCTCCCCACTAAACCGCCCAACGTGGCCCACGACAAATCTATCTCTGACACCTAGTTCGCTCCTTTTACGGGACCTGGTTTCAGGATTGTAGGCGAACCGGTTCAGTTCAATCGCGTTCTTGACGATCCGGGCACGCTTGGCCCCGGACCCGAACATCCATCGGGCGGCCATGCCGGAACAGGCGAATAGGTGGTCCGCAATGTACCGGAGGGGATAACACATCGCTGTCTTCGCCGCCAGCCTCAAGGGCGTCGCCCCACCACATGTGTGGCTGTGGGCAACGGTAACCCTGAGTCTCATCTTGGCAATCCCCAAGATTATGAGGGCAGTCGCCGGGTCATGAGCGTGTACGATCCCCCACTCTGGGTGGGCCTTGAGCAGCCGGTCCCATGTGCGCGCATACGACAGTATGTTCAGGCCTGTGAGCTCGGGAACCCGGTACACCCGGCCACCGAGCACCTTGATCTCATCCTCAAAAGCGTACTCGGACCCGGACTCCTTCGCCGCGAAATCGAACTGCAGTCGCTCCCTGTCGATTGACCTGTATATGTTCATGATCATCGACTCGGCCCCGCCCCTATCCAATCCGGCGAAGACGTGCAGCACCCGGACCGGCTCCAGACTACACCACCTCCCTCGCCAATTTTCCACGTCGCATCGAGGCCTCAGTTAACTTCAGAACTCTCCAACCCTTAACCCTTAAGCGTCTACTACTGGAGTCTCAGGTGGGCACGGACCGACCTGCCGGGTTCAGCCCCCTGCTCGCCCCATTAGGTAGCCGGCCCTCAAACTCGAACACTTCTCGCAGATGAGCAATGGAAGCGGCCGTCTCTTCCGGAGTCTTGTGTGGAATCGCCTGGTCATACAAGAGCCGCGTGAGTAGCCTGGCCACGACAAGTGAATCCAGCATTAGTCCCCTGGGAGTCATCTTGTCGAACGTGTCCGCGGCGGTGTGAATGAAGTTCCAGCTCCCGTCGGGCCCAGACGAACCAAAACTTACGCTGGGGATGCCCAAGAGATGGAACGGATACATGTCAGAGTAAGGCATTACCCCCGCTCCAATGCGAAGAGGTGTGCGCATCTCGTCAGAATACTGCCGGAAGCGCTTTTGCGTTTCTTCAAAGCCCATTGTCGTGACGCCCGGCGTACCTCCTCCGCCCGCGACATCGCAGTTGAACACAAACTCGATAGCCTCCGCTTCACCTGCATGTGCCTGAGCATAGCAGTTGGAGCCCAGGAGTCCTATTTCCTCGCCGGTAAACCAAACAAACCGTACCGTCTTCGGTACCAGGTCCTTGTGCTTCGCCAAGGCCCGGGCAGCCTCAAGAATCACTGCTGAGCCACCTCCGTTGTCGGCGGCTGCTTGGGAGATATCATGCCCGTCCAGGTGGGCGCCAACTAGGATAACCTTGCCGGGCGAACCTGTTCCGGAGACGTCTCCAATGATGTTCCAGCCCACAAGCGGTTTGACATCGTCTGTAGTAGTCACCCTGACTCTCACGGGACCGCGCTCCATGAGCCTCCGGATCTCCATCCCCGCTTCCCTCGTGATGCTCACTGCGGGTATGGCCCCGGTCTCGTTGTGCCTCACGGTACCAGTCTCGGCCAGCATGGAGCCCGTCCTCATATAGATGAACGCGGTCGCTCCCGCTTTCACCGCCCTGCCGTACTTCTCAGAGCGATGGAGCATCCTGCCCAGCCCCGGTGAAGCTTCGTTGGTGACTATGACGGCCTTGCCCCTTACATCACCGGCCTCCTCAAATTCGCGCGGACCGCCAGGTCCTATGAAGACTACTTCTGCCTCCACGTCTCCAGCAGGACTGTGAGGGAGGCTGAAGCACGGAAATGCGCGTCCCACCCCATGGCTTTGCCCTGCGACCTCTGATGAAGCCCCCGCATGGCCGTAACCCCCCGCATGGCCGTAACCGGCGGCTTGAGCCACCGTAGTCACCTTGAGAGCGGCAGGTCCTCTCACCCATCCGGTGTACGAGTACTCCTCCGTGTGTACATTCTCGAGACCGTATTCCCGGAGCTTCTGGAGAAGATAGTCTCTCGCGCGTATCTCCCCAGGTGACCCCCCAAACCTACCTCCACCTTCGTCACAGAGTACGCGAAGGTTGTCGTAGGCCTCGCAGGCGGTGACTATCTCGCCACTTATCATCTTGTCCAGGAGCGACCTTCTGTCCGGGCTTCGCCCATTTCCACCGAGCAATTCTTTCGACACGGTATCACCCTCTCTTTTCTGCAATAGTTTAGGAGCATCTCTACGACTTACACGCCTCAGGCTCTCAGTGTTGTGTGTTGGGATCATTGAAGACTTCGCCCGGAAAACTAGCATTCCTTTGTCAGTTTACAGAGCGCATCCGTGCCGGAGTGCTATACTTAGAAGAAATGCCCTGCTACGAACTATCGGATAGAGGTATCGGACATATGGATGTAGACGGTCAACTGGAAGCACGACCGGCCTCTGAAAAAGCTGAGCCGGCCGACCCACACACGCAAATGGACTCTCAACGCACAAACAACGTATCTCGTGACCGACTGCCGGCTGTATCCGAGCGGCGCCTTCTCGCGGTCGCCCGAGTCGCCTCGTTTTCAGCCCTGCTGGTTTTTCAAACCCTATCTGAATACTTACCGGTCCCTGCTCTCCAGACGGCGGCGGGACTGGCCGCTTTCATCGCGTGGATCTTCGCGCTGTCGGGCGCCGACAGGACATCTCTATGGCTGTCTCTAGCGCTTGTCACATGTGGCGTAGGCATATTCGCCGCGGTTGGAACCGACCCGCTGGCCGCGTTGGTGAGCTTCGGTGAGAACTCTGGGATACTCATGATCATGGTGCTGGTGCCCCTGGTGGGTATAGTGATCGACCGGGGCGGGTACGCCGATGCGCTCGGGGAGATCGCGGAAGACATCAGGCGTCCTGCGTACCTCTTCGTTGTCGCTCTGATCCTGGCTTACATGATTGGCTCCGTCCTCCTCAACGCCGCTATCGCCTTGGTCTGGACCGTGCTCGCGCCCATAGTGGTCCGCATGGGCAAGAGCCCCGACGATGTCCTGGTACCCAGCCTGCCGAGGGGCTACAACGCCACGTTGCTCTGGACGCCGTCCAGTCCGGCGATGGCGGTGGCCCTGGCCCTCACCGGTGCTGCCTGGACATCTGTGGTGAAAGCCGGGTTCCTTGTCAGCTTGTGCGCGCTGGCCGTGGCCGTCTTGATTGAAGTCGGAGGTCCTGCTCTCCGTGCGGACAAGGGGCGACAAGAACCGGCGACTCACGACGAGGGCCCGCCGGATAGCACCGTGAGGTCCAACAGCTGCGGACGCTCGATGGCCTGGCGGAAGACAATCATCCTGGCTTTGGGTCTGGGATCATTCATAGCCGGCGTGGTCATACTTCAGGAACTGGGCCAGACCATCTATCAGGCTATCATTCCTTGTGTAGTGTTAACGTTGACCTTCTGGGGCAAGCTCACGGGCAAGCCCAGAGAGATCTGGAAGGCGGCAGGCGAGTACTTTCCAAAGAGACTGCCACGTCTTTCTAGTCAATTCCTCCTCATGACAACAGCGGGCTTCATAGGAACCGCCCTCCAAACCGCCTTGAAGGATGGCTTGCCCGGCATCTCTGTCGCGGTTCAACCGTCCACCTTGACCCTGACGCTGGTTGGTTCGCTGCTTGTGTGGGCGATCTCAGTCCCCGGCATCCACTCGCTCATCGGCATGACCATTGTCTACTCCGTCATTGGGCCGTTCGCCAACGGAATGTCCCCCGCCCATATGTCCATGACGCTGCTCCTAGGAGCAACGCTGGGCTTCACAGTATCGCCGGTATCGGCCACCATCCTGGTTACGTCAGGAGTCGCGGGAAAGAACAGTGTGGATGTTGGCCTCCGCAGGCAGTGGAAGTACGTGCTGGTGTCCTGGATCGTCTGCTCGGTCGCCTTGACCCTCTTGAAGATATGATGCAGCCGCTGCCCGGTCCAGCGAGAGCAGCAGCAAATCCGAATGGTGCCCGCGGGGCCCCAAGCCAATGCAGTGAAGCACGGCATGGAGCCCCTCGAACCAAACTGATTATCTAATCCCTGGTCAGAATCCGGTGCACGATCGTTGCCATCTCGGCCCTTGTGACCTTGCCTAGAGGGTTCAACTTCCCATCACTTCCACGGATGATGCCCGCCCTCACCAGCGCGGCAGCGTGGTCTCTGGCGTACTCGGCGATCTCCGCCCTATCGGAGAAGCCCGTGAGATGAGACGCGCTCCCAGATGGCACGGAGTACTGTGGTGCGTAATCGAGCGCCCGCATTATGAGTACCATGGCATCTTGCCTGGTCAGAGACTCAGTGGGTCTAAAAAGACCGCCATCGCCGCCGCGGGCTATGCCGAGGGCTTTGGCCGTAGCTATGGCGTTGTAATAGTGACTGCCCTTCTGCACATCGGGAAAATTGTCGCCCGCGATGGTGTCCAGGTCAAAGGCCCTGCACAGCATCAGCACGAAGTCACCTCTCGAGATGCTGACGCCTGGGCTGTAACGCCTTCCCCCTACACCCGTTACGATTCCTTTCTTGAACAGGTAGTCCACCGCTTCCGAGCACCACCAGTAGGTCGTGTCGACATCGTCAAAGTACTGGGAACCCTTGTAGTCCTGGACAGTCACTTTCACCGTACCGGTATACGATTGGCCTTCGACGCTGTAGCCGGTGTACGTTATGGAGACTGTGCCTGTGTAGCCGGCATTCGCAACGAAGGTCACCCCCGATAGTCCCGGTGAGGAAAGCCTGTAATACCTGGTGCTGCTTGAGACCTTGGAGCCCGGCTGTGTAGGCGACGTGAAATTGTGGTACAGAGTCCCGTATGACGAAGACGGCAACGTAAATCGCACGTAAGACAGGGTCTCACCCGTGACGTCCTCACACACTTCGTTGAACACGGTGGCGTCAAAACTAACCCACTGGCCTCTGGTTGCTGTGTATGTGATATCGCCGACCGCCTCGTTGACGGTGATCTTCACACTCCCGGTGAAAGCGTCTCCGTCCTCGTCGTAACCGGTGTAGGCGATGGACAGCGTCCCTGAGTACCCGGCTCTGGGGACGAATGTCACCCGTGAGAGATAGGGGGAGAAATACTTGTGAAATTCGTCTCCTTCGGACACGACTGAGCCGTATTGAGTGGGCGACGTGTAGTTGTAGTACAACCTGCCGAAGAAGGTGGATGGCAGTTTGAACTCTACAGAGGACAGTTCATCACCCGTCATAACTTTGCACCAATAATCAAAATCATCGACGTCAAAAGTGACGGGAGTCCCGCTGTTGGTGACATAAGTAATCTCTTCGGTTTCAGAGTCCGATCCTTCCCTGACGATGACCTTGACGACCCCGGTATAGGCTTCCCCGTCGGCGTCGTACCCGGTGTAGGTTATCGAAGCAGTACCCGAAAAGCCCGCCTTAGGCACAAATGTGACACGTGATAGGTACGGCGAAAACTCCGTGTAGTATCTGGTGCCCGACGACACGGTCGAGTCGTAATTCGTAGGCGAAACATAGTCGTAGTAGAGCTTCCCGTAAGCCGAAGGAGGCAGCGTGAACCTCACGTACCAAAGTTCCTCCCCGGTGAGCTCCTCACAGGCAGCGGCCAGATCATCCGCATCCAGCGTGATCGGTTCCGCTTCGCCGGTCACGTAGAAGATCTCCACCGCCGAACTATGCTGGACTTCTATCCTGAGAGTTGCCGAACCTACCGGAGTAGTCGAGTTGTCGGCAGCGTAGGCTTTCACTGTATAGACGGCAGTTCCGGCACTGGCTCCGGCGAACGTCAGCCGGCCGGCGGACAGGTCCGAGGCGCTGACGGCTGTCCCAAGGGAGTAATCCTGACCACGCAGCCTGAGTCTGCCGATGGACGAATTGCCCCCGGTCAGCACCACAGAGGCCAAGGCTCCGCCGTCGTTCTTCTTATACAACGAAGCGAAGTCGGACAATGTCAGAGTTAGTCCGTCCGTCAATGATACGGTCTTCGTGATGGTACCGGAAAACGCAGGGGGAACGTGATTGGCCGTGATTGTCAACAACACCGAGCCTATGGGGTTACCGGAATCTCCGGTCGCAAGCGCCTGAACAAGATAGGTGACACTTCCCGCGCCCGTGGCCGAAAACGTGAGCCGGCCGTTCTTGAGGTCAGTTACGCTTACCGGAGTACCCGGAGTGTAGATACCGTTCGCGAGTTTCAAGGTGCCAAAGCTCGGATTGCTCCCGCTAATGACGATAGAGGCCAGGTCACCTCCGTCGTTCTTCACGTATTTGTCCGAGAAGTCCGACAGCGCAAAGGTGATGCTCTGAGACAGGTTGGTGGACTTGGCGATGCTGCCGGAGAAGCTTGGGGCGGCGAATTCCGCCCTGACCACTTTGATTTTATAGGTAGTAGTGTAAAGAGCGCTTGAGTTTTTCCTTTGATAGGTGACCACCATATCAACTGCTTCTCCGCCCACCGTTGCCGTAGCCCCGTTGGGGAAGGTCGGGATGGCCACTGCATAGATGGATGTATGAAAGGACACGTCGAGACCCTGTGAAAGGTTTACTTGATTTCCGTGGCTATAGGGCACCGTGAGAGTGGCCGTGGTCACACCTGCGACGCCTACGGCGGCGACGGCTGAAGAATGTCGTATAGACGTAAGCACAGGCTCATTGTCGGCAGCGAGCACTGTTGCCGGAAGCGCGCATACCAGAACGGCAACCGAAAGTAGACAAGTGACAACCGTTCTCAAGACATACTTCATTTTGGTACCTCCGTGAAAGATTACCTTCTGACTCCCTGTATTTGACGCGGTTCCAGAGCGGTTTGTTCCTGGTACCGGCTTCCAGATATGCTCTGGAGCCAACGAAAAATCGCGGCATTGGCAACGCCAGGCGCAGTATTCCGTGATGTCCACCCACGAGTCTACCTAAGGGTCGACGGCTACAACGCCTTGCCGGGATACGCTATCGGAACGGTCGCTATCTCGTTCCGCTTCCGGCAGACGCCCGGCCGTACGCCTGCCCGGACATACCCCTGGCATACAAGGGCAGGCTTAACGTCATGACTGTCCCTCCGCCGTGCCTGTCCTCGGCCCACAGGTCCCCTCCGTGGAGTCTGGCCAACTGCCTGCTTATGTAGAGGCCTAGACCCATACCTTCGGTGGAAGCCAGCGAGGAGTTGCTGGCGCGGAAGAACGGGTGGAAAATCAGGTCGTTCTCACCCTCCGGGATTCCAATGCCCTCGTCTTCCACCCTGATAAGAACCCTTCCTCCTAGTGAACGGATATCTATCCAAATCCGCCTGTCGGAAGGTGTGTACTTGACCGCATTGGCGAAGATGTTTGTGAGTATCTGACGGATTCTTGACTCATCGACGTAAACGGGAACTTCCAGATCAGGCCTGTATAAAGTGATGATTTCGTGATCGGAAAGAGTCTTCAGCCATTCCACGCAGGCGGCGACAAGCCGGGAGATATCGATGAGGCGCGGTGACATAGATAAGCTGTCGGAGCCTGTGCGGAAAGCCAGCAACAGGTCCTCGGTCAACTCGGACAAGCTGTCGACCTGCTTCTTCAGAGCCGCGACATAGCGCCTTAGGTTCGCGGCGGAATGCGAGTCCTCAATCAGGGGGATCACTGCCTTCAGTATCTGAAGCGGGTTTCTGAGCTCATGGGCCAGTATGCGGACTGCCCTATCTCTTGCCCTCTCCATGCTCCGGACTGCCGTTAGGTCCTGCATTAGGACCAGGTATCTCTTTGAAGACAAGGAAGCATCTTCGAGCTCCCGGATATGCACGAGAAGATCGAGCGTGCAACCGTCTTTCTCGTTAGTCACGAACCAGCGCTGTCTCCTTGCGGTGCCTATCCCGTCGAACAGCGCAGGGATGGAGAGAGCCGCCCCACCCGACTCAGTCCTCAGGGAAAACCTCCGACCCAACGCACAAATGTTGTGACCAAGGTCAATCAGCGTGTCAACTCCAAAGTAGTTGAGAGCAGAGTGATTGGCAGCCAGGATCCGGCCTGTCTCGTCAGTAACCAGTACACCTTCGGCGATGCCGTCAATCAGGCTCTCCAAATATCGTTCACGCTGTCCACCCCAACTGATGGCTTCCCATCCGTGCTCTCTACGGACCAACGCACACTGGTGGGTGCCCAAAACCTGAATGACGTCCGGTACCCATGCACCTTGACGGGGATAGCAGCAGACGACCAGCACACGTTCATGGTTTATCGCACCATAAAGATTCCTCTCATATTCACAAAAAGACTCCCAGATCGACGGGTCTATCCACGAAGTGTCACCGGTCACGCGCAGGCCCGCATAGCCTTGAGAAAGCGCTTGGTCCAACAGATTCTTCCACTGGTTGATGGGTCTTTGGGAACAAAAGCCGCCCCATGTATCAACGTAGAACTCATCGTAGGGCAGCACCGTCATCTGCCCGGAGGAGAAGTACCTGCCGGCATCCGGCATAGCCGCCTTGAGGGCGTCCTCCGCCTCCCGAGTTCCCAGAGACCCCGAACAGATCCAGATGCACTTCTCATTGTTTTCGAGGCCAGAGCGAAAATAGGGGATGAGGATCTCGAGCATGTCAGACGCGCTGTCGTAAAAAGCGCAGACATGCGTGCCCCAGGAGACTCTGCCCAACACGGAGATACCGGAATCCCTCATGTGCTTCCGCAACTTCCAACTCGCCCCTTCTCACTGTCTTGCGCGGCGCAATACAAATGACTGGATATGCCAAGACCCCTCAACTCTCCTTCTTTCGGCGAGCCAAAAAGCTCTATTCCGCCGAGATCCGACCGTACAGGCGCAAGTACGCACGCAGGCGTCCATGCGGAGTGGAGAATGTCGAGGCAAACAGAAGACCTCCACCTTGAAAAAGGATGGAGGTCTCTCAGGCGGATTGACGTGTTTCCTAGATGCCGATGAACATCTGGGTGAACATGGTCCCGTAAGGACCGCCCTTAATGACACCGATCCCGATATGGGTGAACGCCGGATTCAGGATGTTCTTCCTGTGTCCCGAGCTCTGCATCAAGAGATCGTGAGCCCTCGTGACAGTGGAAGCGCCGGCCAGGTTCTCACCAGCCGTCCTGTATGTGATTCCCTCTCTCTTCATCATGTCAAAGGGGGAACCGTAAGTCGGCGACTGGTGGCCGAAGTACTTCTTGTTGATCATGTCCTGGCTCTTCATTCTTGCCAGTTTGACAAGGCGCATGTCTACGGCCAGAGGCTTTAGTCCGGCTTTGGCTCGCTCTTGATTCACCAATGTCACCATCTCACGCTCCTCGGCGGTGAGGCCAGAGGGCTCCGGCGCCGGCTGGGTCGGAGACGGCTTGGTCGGCTCAGGCTTCGGAGCGGGCTGGGTCGGAGCGGGCGTCTTGGGCTGGACGTACCTGTACCAGGGGTACCTGTACAGTGAGTACCACGGGTACGAAGCAGCGAGCGCCTGCCCTGCCGTACCCATCACCATGAAGGTCGCTAGGGCGAGGATGATCACTACTCTGCGTTTCATGTTGCTCCTCCTTCCATTTTTTGAGTGCCACCGGCGTAAAGCAAGTAGTATGATACCAGCCGCCAGCTTTTTTTCCGAACCGGCCTATCACGCTTCAGGCAAAACCCGATCCCCTCGAACGAGGTTTGCGGCTGCCGGGCTTCTTTATCGCAGGCTAAGAGGTATATGGAGATGAGCTACTTCCGGAACCAGCAGTTGGGCGCTCTTCCTACGGACAGGAGGGAAACCGCGAGGCGCTTTCCGGAAAGAAAATACCCCCGAACACCCGGGGGCAACACATGTACTCTTGTGTACTGGGGGGAGCCAGGTACACATTATAGAATCGACAATCTACGCCGGAATGTGAGGTTCTAGGTGTAAAGATTTCGCAGGTAGTTACTGTCAAACCGGAAGCCGGAGCGAACATATCCTCGCTTTTGCGCCGGATCTCGTGATCTCCAAGACTGCGCACGAGGCTTCGGCATGTCGCGGGCTATGAGGGCTCCCGGGGTTCACAAACAGGATTCCTTCTCTTCGAAAGACCGTCGGAGCATGCGTGTGACCGAAGACGGTCACATCAACACCCAGCGCCCTGGAACGCTGTACGAGCAAAGAAAGGTCTCGCTTGACTCGGTAGAGGTGACCGTGGGTCACGTAAACCCGCTTGGCTCCCACGACCAGCATCTCCTCGGAGGGTCCCTTGACCATGTAATCGCAATTACCGGTCACGGCAACGACCTTAAGCCCGGATGACGCGCCAATCTTCCGGGCGTCTTCGTAGAAGTCGCCGGCATGGAGGAGCAACTCGATGTCAGGCATCGCAGCCATACATGCCTCCATGCGGCTGAGGTCCCCGTGAGTATCCGAAAGGACTCCGATCAGCAAGGATACCCTTCTTCCCGTGGGTCCGTATGGCTCTTCGACAGATAGGCCCTAAGCCCGGGCAGTATCATCTCTAATGCCTTTCGTCTGTGGCTCACCGAATCCTTCTCGTCGTCGGAAGCCTCTCCCAGAGTCTTGCCCAACTGGCATGAGAAGAAGAGAGGATCGTATCCGAAGCCATTCTTTCCGCGGTAATCCTCAGTGATCCATCCCTCAACGGTCCCTGAACCCTCAACGAACACTGTGCCCGGGCGCGCGACGGCAATGGCACAGCGGTATCTGGCCGTCCTCAGTTGACGACGAAACCCTCTGAGTCGATGGAGTAGGAGTTCATTGTTGTCGTCATCGTCCCCTGAAGGGGAATACCTGTGAGACCTGACGCCCGGTTCTCCGCCCAAGGCGTCGACCTCAAGACCCGAGTCTTCCCCGAGACATACGAGTCCGGTATGGCTCGCGGCGTGAAGAGCCTTGATCCGGGCGTTCTCGGCGAAAGTCTCGCCGTTCTCTTCAACGTCCGGGACATGAAAGGATGTGAGATCGGCAAGGAGCCACCCGGTCACAGGGTCAAGAGACTCGAGAAGACGGCGAAACTCCCGCAACTTGCCAGGGTTTCTTGTGGCCAAGACCAGAGAGTGAGAGGTCTTCACCGGCGCTACACTCCAAAGGAACTCTTGCCTGATCCGGGATACGTTCCGATCTTGTCCGCTATGGGCCCCAGGGCTTCCCGCTGGATGGCCATGAGGGAACGGATGCCTCCCGCGGCAAGAGCCAGCAGGGCGTCAAGCCTCTCCTTGCTGAAAGGAGCATGCTCTCCGGTCCCTTGCACCTCAATGAACTCGCCTTTCCCGGTCATCACGACGTTCATATCCACCTGAGCCACAGAATCTTCCGCGTAGGGGAGGTCAACCACGGCGATGCCGTCCACAATGCCGACGCTGATGCCAGCTATGTAATCAAGCGCGGGAAACGCCTGCCAACCTTCCTTTTCCGCAACGACGTTGAGAGCGAGCATGAGGGCTACAAAGCCGCCGGTGATGGATGCCGTTCGGGTGCCTCCGTCCGCCTGTATCACATCGCAGTCTATCCAAAATGTCCTCTCGCCGACAGCCGATAGATCTACGGCTGCCCTGAGACTCCTCCCGATGATACGCTGGATTTCAACGGTCCTGCCTCCGGGGCGGCCGCGGGATACCTCTCTCGCGGTCCTTGTAGCTGTGGCGCCGGGCAACATCGAGTATTCGGCAGTTATCCATCCGGAGCCGGTACCCTTCATGAACGGCGGCACCTTCTCCTCAACCATCGCGGTACATATGACCCTGGTGTCACCGGTCTCAACAAGACAAGACCCATGGGGGAATTTCAGGTATCCGGGGGTAATCCTAACGGGCCGTGTCTCGTCCGGCGCTCTTCCGTCAGCTCGCAATGTGCCCACCCTTTCGTCTCTTGTCATTTGAGCCGCCTGTAAGGGAATATACCTCCTTGAACGTTTCGGGTTTCAAGGACGGTGACAAAACTCTCCGGCGCGAACTCCTCAATTATGGAACTTAGCCTGGGCAGGGTCTTTCTATCCGTTGATACCAGGAGAACCTCCTTGGGACCGGTCATTCCACGGCCCTCCAACACCGTTACTCCGTAGCCTGCGGTACGAAGCACCGACAGCAGCTCTTCGGCCATCCCTTCGGCCGGTATGACTTGAAGCGCCACGTGTCCGATGGCCAGTTTCTCTTCGATGACACTGCCTATTATGATGCCCGAGGCGAAGCCCAGTCCGTAAGCAAGGATCTTCAACGGATCATCCAGGTTCTTCATCACCCTGGAGAGGGCGCCCACATAGATGCTCGCCTCCAGGAGACCGATGCCGGCGGCCGGGTACTTGCGGCCTCGAAGCACTAGGAGCATGCGTACGGTGGCTAGACTGACATCGCAGATACGGGCCAGAAAGATGAACAAGTACTCCAGCAGAAACCCGGACACCGGATACCCCTCCCCGAACACAGGCGGCGCAACCCTCTTAGGTGCGCCGTCCTTTTGTCCCCTATTATAACGCCCTGAGTCAGGAAGTCACTTTCTCCTGGAACATCAGGGAGTGAAGCCGGTCCAAAGATTGGGCCAGCTGGCTGATTTCCTCGTCGGTGAGCTTCTCCAGAATGGACGACACATATCGCCTCCTGGCAGCTACAACCTCAGAGATCACACGTTTACCCATGTCAGAAATAGAAAGTCGGATTACCCGCCTGTCTTGAGCGTCTCGCTTCCTCTCCAGAAATCCGTTCTTCTCCATCCTATCCACAAGGTCTGTAGCGGTTGAACATGCCAGGAAGAGCTTGTCGCAGAGCTCGCCCATCGTTATATTCGGATTCTCCCGTAGAGCCAAGAGCGCACCGAACTGAGGACTCGTTATCCCAAAATCGACCAAAATGTCCCGCCCGCGCTTCTTAATGATGAAAGCGACATGGCGGAGCGATCGCTCGATCTTGGTTACCGGATCGTCCAGCTTGTCGGGCATCGACAGCACCTCCCAAAACGCCTGACAGCAAGCCAAAACTATCAATACTAGGATACGTCCTAGGAGCACGCCCCGTCAAGGAACCTTCCGGCTTTTTGCCTGAATCTGTAACGGCTACTTGGGACTGTCACGGCTGCTGTCGGCAGCGAAGCCGCAAAACCAAGAGGCCGGGCTCATATTGACTGGCTCTTGGAGATGGAGAGAGGGCGACTACTTCTAAGACTAAGCTCTCCTACGCCTCACAGCCCACAGTCCTCCGGCTGCCAGCACGGCGAGGACGATCAGACCGGGAGCCACATTGGCGGCGAATACGGCCAGCCTGCGCCACGATTCGACGAACACCCGCCAGACCTCGGACCAGGGCGAAGGAATTGGTCGTGTAGCCCCTTCCTCGGCGATTGTCAGCGTGACTGTAGACATGGCCACGGACTTGTCATAGTTCATCTTTTGGGCCCGCATGCTCTCGATGTCTCCGCGCACCCTGGAGAGCTCACCTTCAACCTGAAGGATTTCACCAACGGTCTTGGCTTCTCCCATGATCTGAAGGAGGCGCGATTCCTGGTTCTCCTTGTTGCGCAGCCTGGCATCCAGATCAACGTAGGTATCGGTGATATCCTGGGCGGTGATGTCCTCTCTGGTCGTGCGGCCCAAAGCCGTGAGGTCCTGGACTGCCTTGTCGAAGTTCTCAGCAGGCACCCTGGCGACCATGAAGAAACTGGTGATTTCCTTCCGGTCGTTGTCGGTTTGACTCGTGGATGAAGTCTCAACATACCCGAAATTGGACTGGATGGCGTTAACTGCCTGAACCGAAGCAGGCTTGACCTCACCTCTGGTTACCTCAACGGCCAACTGAGCCCGGCGGATGATCTTGCGTGAGGTATCGACTACCGGTTCGCTACCGCCGGCCGGAGCCATCATGAGGCTGACGGTGCCGGGCGCGGAATCCTTCGCCTCCGCCTGTATGCTGAACGACGCGTCGGGATCCACAGGAGGTGCCGAAGGGGATACCGCCGCCATTTCCTCCGATTTCGAAACAGAACCAACTCCCCCGACCGCCCGGTCGGATGAATAGGCCGTCTCCCTTGGCTTCGCACCCCAGGAGTCGAACCCGCTGCCGCCAAACCGGTTTGAATACCACATTACGCCGCCCACTGATAGGAACATGACGAGTACCATCATGGCCGCGGTAACGGGTATCCACTGGCGATAGCCCCAGGATTTCAGGTCAAACCTTAAGAAAGCCCACTTCTTCCGTTTCATCTGAGGCCGGAGGTGTTCCATGATCGAAGAGTGAAGATCGGCCGGAACCTGAACCTCCGGTAGTGAGCGGAGCTCATCTCTGACCTGTCTGAGTTCTAAAAGCACAGTCTGACATGATTCGCAGCCGCGCAGATGCTCGGCAACCTCTTTCATCTCACCGGGAGAAAGGTCGCCGTCCAAGTACGCGGAGAGGCGTTCCTGCATGTTCAGACGGCTCATCGTCTCTCCCACCTTTCGTCAACTTTGACGGGAGAAGCCGAGAAATGTTCCTTCGGTAGCAGTTTTCTCACTGCGTTTCTGGCTCTGTGAAGCCTTGATTTGACCGTTCCGGTGGCAAGTCCCAGCATATCTGATATTTCTTGGTAGGAATAGCCCTGAATATCGCAAAGAGTGATAACTACGCGGTGGTCGGTCTCAAGGTCTTTGAGCACCGAATACACCGTCTCGCCGAGGTCTCGCGTCTCGACTTCGGCCTCAACATCGCCGCTTTCATCCTCAACATCCCTGGTGACTGACGACTCCCTCAGCGAAAGCGGCTCGTCCAGCGAGTAAGCAGGGAATTTCTGCTTCTTCCTGAGATAGTCCAGGCTGGCGTTGACGCATACCCGGTGAATCCAAGTGGAAAACCTGCTCTCGCCTCGAAACCTGGGCAACGCCTGATAGGCTTTGAGAAAGACATCTTGGACGATGTCCATGGCGTCCTCGCGATCACTTACAAGCCTGTAAGCGAGACTGTATACGTTCTTCTCGTACCGGCTCACCAAGACCTCAAAGGCGTCTCCGTCCCCCCGTGACGCCCTATCCACCAAGACGTGTTCATCTGTGATACTCAAAAGGCACCCCCCCGGTTTCTCCCCAAAGTCGCCGGTCGAGTCACTCTGTCTATGCTTCGTGGAGCTACCGGCCCTTCCCCTCCAAGGGGCGAAGGCCAAGTTCACCCAACCTGTTCGCGTCCACTCCGGCAGGCGCGTCTGTCATTAGACATGCGGCACTGGCCGTCTTTGGAAATGCGATTACGTCTCTCAGGCTCTGGGCCCCGGCCAGAAGCATTACCAGGCGGTCCAGCCCGAAAGCAATCCCACCGTGGGGCGGGGCTCCGTACTCAAAGGCCTCCAAGAGAAACCCGAACCGCGCCTGTGCTTCTTCCTGAGACATGCCCAAGAGATGAAAGACCTTCTCTTGGAGGTCTCTCCTGTGTATACGAATAGACCCTGAGGCAAGTTCCACGCCGTTCATAACAAGATCGTACATCCTCGCCCTGATCCGGCTCTTTTCGTCGTCGGTCGCATCCGGCCGGACTTTCTCAAGGTCGGCAGGTAGCGGACTGGTGAACGGGTGGTGGGCGGCCTCCCATTCCCCTGTCTCCTCATTGATCTTAAGGAGCGGAAACTCTGTGATCCATAGGAAGTTGTACCTGTCCTTGGGGATGATGCCAAGTCTGGAAGCCAATTCAAGCCTTAGCCTTCCTAGGACGGTTACGGCCGTGTCGAAATCCGAGGCTACCAGGAGGACCAGATCGCCGGGAGCGGCGCCGGTCGCTCCGGCAAGGGCCAGGATCTCCTCACCAGTGAGATACTTCTTGATCTGGGATTTCACTTCTCCGTCCAGGTAGGCTATGGTGATGAGACCTTTGGCCCCGTGGACCTTGGCCCTTTCGATGAGCCGGTCGATCTCCTGCCGTGAGGCGCCCGACATACCGGGGACCGCGATAGCCCTGATAGTGCCGCCGTTCTCGATAGTCGTTCGGAAGACACCGAAAGACGAGCGGGCAAAGACGGGCGTGACGTCCTTTATCTCCATGCCGAATCTGGTATCGGGCTTGTCGGATCCGAAGCGCTCCATGGCCTCCCTGTACGTGAGTCTGGGGAATGGAGTCTCGATGGCGACTCCAAGCACCTCGCGCCACACGTGCGCGACCAGTCCCTCAACCACGGTCCATACCTCTTCCTCATCGGTGAAGGACATCTCTATGTCTATCTGGGTAAACTCGGGCTGCCTGTCGGCGCGGAGGTCTTCGTCGCGAAAACACTTGGCGATCTGGAAGTACCTGTCCATTCCGGCGACCATCAAGAGCTGCTTGAACAGCTGGGGCGACTGGGCGAGGGCGTAAAACTTGCCTCTGTCTATCCTGGACGGCACCAAGTAGTCCCGGGCGCCTTCAGGCGTGCTTCTTGTCATCATGGGCGTCTGAATATCCCAAAAACCGTGAGCCGAAAGGTAGTTCCTCGCAGCCATTGATGCCCGGTGATAGGTCTCCATGGCCCGCTGGAGTGACGCGCGGCGGAGGTCCAAATAACGGTACTTGAGCCTGAGCGCCTCATCGGCCTCGCCCTCACCCCATATATAGAACGGAGGCGTCTTGGCGGTGTTGAGGACACGAATGTCTGTCGCCAACACCTCGATGGCCCCGGTCTTGATCTCGGCGTTTTCCATTCCCGGAGCCCTCTTTTGAACCGTCCCGCGTACGGCAAGGACATACTCGGACCTCACCACCTGAGCCGCCTGAAAAGCTTCGGGAGAACGGCCCAGGTCGCACACTATCTGGACCAGGCCTGTCCTGTCACGAAGGTCAATGAAGACGAGGTCTCCCAGGTCCCTCCTCCTGTTGACCCAACCCATGAGTACAATATCTGACCCGACATCGGAGAGAGCGACTTCTCCGCAATAGTGAGTCCTCTTTAGGCCTTGCATGTCTCCCAACATTTCGTTAGCCATTCCGGACGGCCTCCCCAACTACTGTGAATACGTCTTCCAACGGGACTGTCTTCTGCCACCCGTCCCGCATTGACCTTACGGCAACCGAATTGGTCCTGAGTTCCTCCTCGCCCAGGATGACGACAAAGCGGGCGTTCATCCTGTCGGCCTGCTTCATCTGGGCTTTCATGCTCCTCTGCAGCGGGTCGAAGTCACAGGTGAGCCCTCTCTTGCGAACTCTGCGGGCCAGGTCGAGAGTACGCGCCTGGAGGTCGGCGTCCTCTGCCTGCCCATCCTTGGCTTTGGGGGCGACGATGAACAAGTCGATCTCTCCGCCGGTCTTGATCGGCTTTTCCCCTTTCTCGCTGGCGAGAAGCATCCGCTCAAGCCCCATCCCGAACCCGACTCCCGGAACCGGTGGACCTCCCAACTGCTCAATGAGACCGTCATAGCGACCGCCTCCGCATACGGTATTTCCTGCGGCGCCCAGAGGGGGCCATTTCAACTCGAACACGGTCCTGGTGTAGTAATCAATGCCCCTTACCAGCGATTTGTCCACCGAATACGGGATGCCGACAGATGTGAGAATCAGGCGTAGCCGGTCCCAGTGTTCCCGGCAGTCGTCGCACAGGTAATCCAGAGAAGCGGGCGCACCGGCCACCAGCAACTTGCATCCTTCGTTCTTGCAGTCCAGAGCCCTTAGAGGGTTCCGTTTCAGTCTCGACCGGCAGTCAGAGCACAGCTCGTCGAAACGAGGAACCAGGTGGGCGACGAGCGCTTCTTTGTACTCTCCCCGGCACTTCGGGCACCCGATGGAGTTCAAGACCAGTTCAGTTCCGGTAAGTCCCAGTTCATCAGCAATATCCATGGCCAACGTGATCACTTCCACGTCTGAGTGGGGAGACGGAGACCCGAACACCTCGACGCCGAACTGCCTGTGCTCGCGATACCTCCCCGCTTGCGGCTTCTCGTACCGGAACATTGGTCCGAGATAATATAGTTTTCTGGGAAGGGGACCGCCTGCCATCCCGTGCTCCAAGAAGGCCCGGGCGACCCCGGCCGTACCCTCGGGCCTCAAGGTCAGGTCCCGTCCCGTCTTGTCTTTGAACGTATACATTTCCTTTTCCACGATGTCGGTGGTTTCCCCAACTGTCCTGGAAAAGAGCTCTGAATGCTCAAAGGTGGGCAATCTTATTTCGTCAAAGTTGTACCGCCTGGCGACTTCGCGGACGACCCCTTCGAGGTAAATCCACTTGGCAGACTCAGGCGGCAGCACGTCGGATGTGCCGCGAGGCGACTTTATCATGATCTTCCCTCCATCATCCCACCCCTATTGTCCGTACGCGACCGGGTATGTCCATATAGATTACCACGGTTCAGCCCAGATATGGGTTGGACTCTTTCTCTTCGCCGACGGTAGTGGAAGGACCGTGACCCGGATACACCACCGTGTCGTCAGGAAGTTGCCCTACCTGGCGTAGACTCTCACTCATCGCCCGGGTGTCTCCGCCCGGCAAGTCGGTACGCCCGATACTACCCCTGAACAACAGGTCTCCCGCGAACAACACCCCGGGAGAATACAGGCACAGGCTCCCGGGAGAGTGTCCGGGCGTACTCATGACCCGGAAGGAGAGTTCGCCGGCCAGAACGGTGTCATCGTCGCAAAGGGTCCTTATGTCCTTTGGCACATCGGGCCACGAAGGCAAATACCGGGCCATCCATCCGGGGTCCTTGACGGTCGGAAGGTCGCCGGCGCCTACGTAGACGGGGGCGCCTGTTGACTCTTGCACCTCTCCAGCGGCCAAATAGTGGTCAAAGTGACCGTGGGTCAACACGATCGAGTGGACACGGAGTCCTTTCTCCAGAACGACCCTGAGGATTGTCCCGGCGTCGCCACCGGGGTCAATGACTAAACAGTCTTTCGCCGACGTCACTATGTAGCAGTTGGTCTCCAGAGACCCCACCGGGAGGCTCGTCACTTCCATTGTCAGTGCCCCCTTTGCCAGTACTCCTGTGTCAGCACACTCTGATGTCAGTACCCTTATGTCAAAACGTCCTTGTGGGAGTTTCTCTTCAGAATTCCTTCTTGCTTGATATGAGAATGGTGACCGGGCCATCGTTCACCAGTTCGACCTCCATGTGGGCCCCGAACACCCCCGTCCTGGTCGTTAGGCCCAATCCGTTGAGGGCTTCGGCCGTCATGAGATACAGCCGTTCACCCATCTCAGGCGGAGCAGCCCCGTCAAACCCGGGACGTTTGCCCTTCTTCACATCTCCATAGAGGGTGAACTGGGAGATGAGTAGAACCTCGCCACCTGTATCCAGGAGAGACAGGTTCATCTTGTCGTCGCAGTCGGAAAAGACACGAAGGCCGGCGATCTTCTCGGCCATGTAGCGAACATCTCTCTCCGTATCTTCCTTGCCCACAGCCAAGAGCACCATGGCTCCCTTTCCGATGGAGGCGACTTCCTGCCCCCCGACGGAGACAGAGGCTCTTGTCACTCGTTGAAACACCGCTCGCACGCTAGACCCTCCCCTCGGGTCCTCAGCGCACCCGCCCGAAGACCCGGTGCACCGAGTTTATCCCCTTGACCTGGCGAATCCGGTTTAAGATTTCCTGTAGCTCTTTGAGGTTGTGTGTCTCAAAAACGCTGGTTATGGTAGCCGAACCGTCGGGCTGTCTCCTGGCGGCCGCGCTCAGTATGTTGGCCCCAACACCCGAGATGGCGCCTGTCACGTCAGCGAACAGGCCCGGACGGTCAACTCCCTCGACCCAAATCTCAACCGGGTATGAGGCCGGACCTGAGGTCGACGAAGGATCGACCCACGAGGCCTCGATAAACCGCTCCTTGTCGGCAAAACCCGCCAGACTCGGACAGTCCATCCGGTGGACCGACACCCCGCGACCTCTTGTGATGTATCCGATTATTGGGTCTCCCGGGACCGGGTTGCAGCAGTGCGCAAGCCGCACCAGAAAATCTGACATCCCCTTGATGACCACAGCCTCCTCGGGGCCCCGCGGTTTTCGCTGAACGACTCTTTGAGTCTCCTCCTTCTGAGGAAGAAGGTCAGGCATGAGTCTCAGCGTTTCTTCCCGGAGCCGGGAAGCCACATGGATCGGGCTGATGCCCCCGTAGGCTATAGCCGCGTACAGGTTTTCGGTGTCGGGATAGTTCAACCTATCGAGTACGTTCTTCATGACGTCGGTATCATCAATAGCCGAAAGGGCCAGTCCCTGCTTTGCCAGTTCCCGCTCGAGCGAGGCCTCCCCCCGCTCAATGTCCTCTTCCCTGAGAAGCTTCTTGAAGAAAGAACGGATCTTCGACCGGGCCGAGGGCGTCCTCACTATCTCAAGCCAGTCCAGACTGGGTCCCGACGACTGCTTGCTGGTTAGAATCTCTACTATATCGCCTGTGACCAACTTGTGACTCAGGGGGACAATCTTGCCGTTCACCTTCGCCCCTACGCACCGGTGGCCGATATCCGTGTGGATCCTATACGCGAAATCCAGAGGAGTCGATCCCACCGGGAGGTTCACGACGTCACTCTTGGGCGTGAACACGAAGACCTCATCGTTGAACACGTCTACGCGCAGGGCTTCCATGAACTCTCGGGCATCGGTCATCTCCCTCTGCCATTCGACAAGCTGCCTAAGCCAGGACATCTTCTGCTCGAACACCTGGTCCTTGGCTCGAGCGCCTTCCTTGTAGCGCCAGTGAGCCGCGCTTCCGTACTCTGCGGTCTGGTCCATCTCTCTGGTCCTGATCTGCACTTCGAACGGTTCTCCCCGGGGACCGACAACCGTCGTATGCAGAGATTGATAGCCGTTTGGCTTGGGCATGGCGATGTAGTCCTTGAACCTGCCCGGTACCGGCTTCCAAAGGGTATGGCACAACCCGAGGATCTCATAGCAGTCGTTGACCGTGTCCGCGACTACTCGCACGGCGATGAGATCGTAGATCTCGGAAAGGTCTTTCCCTTCGTTCTTCATCTTTCGGTGGATGCTGTACAGGTTCTTGGCGCGCCCCTGGATCTCGGCATGGATACCTTCCTGAGCGAGTCGCTCCTTCAGCCTTTCGATAACCACGGCGACGGCCGCTTCCCGTTCGACCCTGCGGGCCGCGATGGTCCTGGAGACCGACCTGTACTCCTCCGGGTAGAGGTGCTTGAACGACAGATCCTCAAGTTCCCACTTGAGACGCCAGATCCCCAGCCTGTGTGCTAGGGGCGCGTAGATGTCCAGTGTCTCTCTGGCGGTGGCCATCTGACGATCGGCGGGCAAAGGGTCCAGTGTCCGCAGGTTGTGGAGCCGGTCGGCCAGGCGGATGACCACTACCCGCCAGTCCTCAGCCATGGCCAAGAACATCTTTCTCAGGTTGGATACCTCTTCCTCAAACCGTGACCGGAACTCTATGCGCGAGAGCTTTGTTACTCCGTCTACCAGCTTGGCGATCTCGTCGCCGAACGCCTCTTTGATGTCGTCCAGCTTGACCGGGGTATCCTCAACTACGTCGTGGAGCATCGCGGCGGCTAGGGTCTCGGCGTCGCCCTGAAGCTCGGTAAGGATGGATGCCACAGAAAGCGGGTGTTGGATGTAGTCTTCGCCCGAAAGCCTCTTCTGACCGGCGTGCGCCCGGGCGGCAAAATCATGAGCCCTGGCAATCAGGGCCTTCTCGTCAGGCGTCAAGTATCCGGGAGTGCGCTCCAGACTAAATACTGCCATGGATGCTCCTTCAATATGGAAAAGCGACATTTCGGTCCGTCCCACTGGACACCTGATGTCGCTCTTCAGAATCGAGTGCCTGTAAGGCTAGTCCCTGAGTTTGAGGACCGAGATTACTTCAAACCCCTTTCCCTCAAGATTAGCCCTGCCCGGTATGTAAGTCAATTCGATAAGAAATGCGGTCGCCGCGACAACGCCTCCCAATCTTTGGACCATGTCTATGCAAGCACCGATGGTCCCGCCTGTGGCCAACAGGTCATCCAGGACCAGGACTCGCTGGCCGGGGCTCACCGCGTCTTCATGCATCTCGAGAACATCCATACCGTACTCAAGCTGGTACTCGCCCTGAATTGTCTTGTAAGGAAGCTTGCCTTTCTTCCTTACCGGCGCGAACGGCTTGCCCATCGCGTATGCGAGGGCGCTGGCCACTAAGAATCCGCGGGACTCAGGGGCCACTATGATGTCGAAATCGATCTTTTCACACTCGGCCTTTAAAGCCTCGATACCCAGCCGGAAGACCCGGGGATCCCCCAAGAGCGGGGTGATGTCCTTGAAACTGATTCCCTTAACCGGGAAGTCAGGTATGACCCTCAGTTTTTTCTCAAGCTCACGAGCAACATCCATGATCTGTCCCTCCGTTCAAACAGCGCCCCTAAGGGAACGAATCGCTTTCCCCTCCACATAGGCCCGAGACTGGGCCAGGCTGAACTTACCTCCCCTACGAAGGAGCAAGCCGGGCAAGCGCCTATTGTCCGCATACTCTAGACTGCCCAGTTCCTCGAGTATGGTGAGGACCCTCTCCAAGAGGAGCCTCCCGCCTTCAAACCAACCGGGAAGTTCAGGCGGAAATCCAGCCTCACGCATGACCTCGAGACGCACTTCGTCGAGAGAGGCATACGGCACGTAGTCGCCGTTTGAGCGCTTCTTAAGGATTTTCCACACCAGTGCCACACTATCCTTTTCAGGATACGTCCAGGAGAGCCAGCCGCGTGAGTTTTCCTCGAGCTCGGGTCGGAGCGCGGACGGAATCCCTCTCAGCTCAATGAAAGTCGAGAGTTTCTCCCGTTCCCTCTCCGTGAGCGGCTTGTGGGCCACGAAAACCATGACCCCTACCGTGGGACTCAAGCTGCCTGCCAGTTCCCAAGGGGCCGTCGATATTACGGCTCCCCCCGTGGTGGTGAGCGCCAACCGGGCGTCGTGAGACTGCACTCTCGATTGGCCTTCCAGGTGTACCGCTGCCCTGAGCCCCGCTTTTCTAAAGGCAGTCCAAAGGGACCGGGCGGCGTCGGGGCTCCAGGTGTACACCAGGATGCTCTCATGCTCCCTCAAAGCCTCTAAAGCGTCTCCTATCAGCCCTTCGTATCCGGCGCCCGATTGCTGCCGCGAAGGCCGGATATCCTTCATGAGAGAAGAAAACCGTTCCTCGCCCAGGTACACGCTGCGATACGGGCTGAATGCCACATCCACACGCCCCATGAGCGCTATGGAGAGGGCTTCCTTAGCCTTTCCAAACCAGATGAACTCCCTCGCGACGCCGTCTTGCGACAACTTGAGCCTGAGGTGCTCCTTACTCCTGCCCATGACTGCGATCTCATCGATGGCACATCCCAAAGAGGCTACTAAAGGCACCCCGTTTCCTTGTCCGAATGGCTCCAGGCCCAGGAGCTCCCTCAGCGTTTCCTGAGACGCGCGCTCCAAGTTCAGCACGCTGTCCAGGTCAAGGGGAACTGAAAGCGGCGTAGCCGACAAGAGATCGGCCGACACCTCCCTGAATTGCTCGAAGAAAGCCTCCAATGACTCCCGGCGGACGGTGAAGCCTCCGGCTGCCGTGTGGCCGCCGAACCCGGCGAGGAATTTTGCGCACCGGGAGAGGGCCAGAACGACGTTGAATCCCGGGACACCCCTGACGCTTCCCTTTAGATGCTCGCCGTCTCCCGCCGCGAGAACGGCCGGGCGTCCGTAGGCTTCGCGGAGCCTCGACGCGGCGATACCGATCACGCCCTCATGCCACGTCGGTCTGGACGCACACACCGCGTACCCGATCTCTGAGTCTGGTTCCAGGTCACCCAGGCAATCGGTCATGATGGCGTCTTCCATTCCCCTTCTCGCCCTGTTGAGACTGTCCAAATGAAGGGCAAGCGACCGGGCCTCAACCGGATCTCGCCCTACCAAGAGCCTGTATGCAATCCGGGCGTCCTCAAGCCTTCCGGCGGCGTTGAGACGAGGCACCAAACCGAAAGTCACATCACGGTCAAAAGTGAGAGCCCTCTTCTCGCTTCCGGGCCCGTGGATCACGGCAACTTCCAGTAGAGCGGCGATCCCAGGCCTGTGTGTATCCCTGAGAGAAGCGAGACCTGATCTCACCCACTGCCGGTTCAGTCCGTCCACAGGATGTCCGTCGCCGGCGATTGACAGAGTAAGCAAATCGTGTGCCCATGAATCAGGAACCTCTTTTTCGATGCCCACTTCCCGGAACAGGGCTAGCGCGAGAAGGTAGGCGACACCCGCTCCGGTCAGGTCCCCCAGCCCGAAAGGAGTCCACTCGGGAGTGTGAGGGTCCAGGATACTGTGGGCGGCCGGAAGCGATTCGCCGGGCAGGTGATGGTCGGTCACGATTACGTCTGACGACAGAAGCGCCGCTTGACGGCAGCCCTCAAAGGCGTTTATGCCGCAGTCTGTGGTGATGAAAAGACAAGGTCCCCGGGATGCCAACTCTCTCACGCAGGACGCGTGAAAGCCGTAACCCTCTTTGAAGCGGGAGGGAAAGTACACCGACACGTCTTGCGCACCTACGTACTCAAGGGCTTCCTTGACAACTACGGCGCCCGTCACTCCGTCGGCGTCAAAGTCAGAGTAAACAACAATGGGCTCGCCCCGAAGAATGGCCTCTCTGATCCTCAGGGCCGCAGCACAGAGCCCGGGAAGCTCTGTGGGCACCGGAATCGAGAAGCTTGAAGGAGAAAGGAGAAGCCGCGCCCTTTCCAGGTCACCACCGGAACGTTTGATAAGCACCGGCACCACGTCAGGCAACGCATTGAGCTCCCGGGCGAACCGCGCAGCCACCGCCGGGTCGACCGGATCCGGAAGCCGCCACTCTCTATATTGGGGCAGCCGGTTACGATTGGGAAACCGGTTGCTCATCCGACTCACTTGCCGCTCTCATGCTCATGAGATCGTTCATGGCCCGTTCAAGAGTGCTAACCTTTTCTTGTGCCGCTCCCAGTTGTCGCTGAAGCTCCTTCACGCGTCCCCGGTTCTGCATGTCCCTGAGCCAGGACCACAAGGCGCCGATAATGACGCCGATGGACGCCGAGCCGAGTACCACCAAAGCCAGATTGAGGCTCATAGACCATGCTAGAAAAGTGATGGGAACGATTTGAGCGTTCTGAACCGCGAAAATCACGATCAAGAGAAGGAAGATTACCGAGACGATCAACAATGCAGCTCCCTCCTGTCCCTCGTAGTTAGCGAGGCAAGAGACTATGCGCGTCTACTTTACCATAGGCAAGTTCACCCTTTCCGGCGACCACCCTATCGCCGGTAAGGTCTACCCAGCCTGCGAGCGGTCTTGAGCCGCGTCCGTCCGCCCGCCCTACCTGATTTCTCGGAGACGTCATCTTCATCCTTGATGGGACGGCTGTCGCCCGGCCGCCTCCGCTCGTACTCATCGAGGAGCACCCCGAAGTCTTCGGCCTTTGAGCCAAAGTAGTCCTCCATGGTCTCTTCCCCGTGAGAAAAAGATCGCGGGGAACGGGGCCCGTCCCTATTCGTTGAGTTTTCGTATGCCTGGGCCTCCCGTTTCTTTCTCTCGGCTTCCCCAATCCTGAGGGCCTTCCTGGCTTCCTCGATCTGGCGCAAGTAGTCCCTGTTGGGTGACTTGTCCTGGTTTCGATAGGGCGGCCCCTTCCGGATGCGGTCCTCGATGCGTTTCACCCATCTCTTGAGACCGCCCGGTGATGAGAGGTCCCCGGCAGGCACTCTCATCACCGTGAATCCCATTGCCTCGATGGCCTCTTGCCGCGAAGCATCCTTCTCTGCCCTGCCCTTTACGAGATGGCTCTCTCCATCGACTTCCACTACGAGCCACTCGTCAACAAGGAAGTCCACCGTGAAACTCCTCACCGGAACCTCCTGGCCAAAGCGGAGACCGGCCCGTCGCATGGCCGTGGCCAGCCTTCGCTCGCTGGGAGTCTCGCTGTGGTAGCTCCAGATGAAGCTGCCCGTCTCATCGCCGCTTCTGCGGGCCAACTATATGACCTCAGGAAGGGAGACCACAGGCTCTTGAGGCCTGGCGAGCCCGCCCTCGTAGTCCTCGTCTCTCGGCGCGAGAAACCTGTCGAACCAGGCGACTATGAATTCCAGCCGCTCAATGCGGTGCTTAGGTTTCCCCGAACGGGAAAGCTCGTGGTTCTCACCCGGGAACCTTACGAATACGGCTGTCTTGCCGGTCTTCTTGAGGGCAGTGAACCATTCCTCTGCCTGCTCCATCGGGCACCGCAGGTCCTCTTCGCTGTGGATGATCATTATGGGTGTCTGGACCTTCCGCACATACATGAGAGGCGAGACATCCAGGTAAGCGCGGGGGTTATCCCACGGATCGCCGTCAAACTCAAAGTCGCCGTTCATGAACGCGGCGTCAGAGGCGCCGAACTGGCTCAAGCGGTTGCAGGTACTGCGCATGGTCACCGCTGCTTTAAAGCGATTTGTCTGGGTGACGATCCAGTTGGTCATGTACCCTCCGTAGCTCCCACCCAAGACGCACATGCGCTCGGGGTCCACCCATGGCTCCGACGCCGCGTAGTCGGCGGCAGCCATGATGTCCTGGTAGTCGACTCCGCCCCAGTTGTGCCTGATGGCCGTCTTGTACTGCTGCCCGTGTCCAACGCTGCCCCGGGGATTGCAGAAAACCACGCCGTAACCCCTGGCGGCCAGGAGCTGGAACTCATGGTGGAAGACGAACCCGTAAGCCGAGTGCGGCCCTCCGTGGATCTCAAGGGCCACCGGGTACCGCCGGCCCTCCTTCATGCCCACGGGCTTCATGAGCCATCCCTGTACCTTGGTCCCGTCTTGACTCACGGCACAAAACTCCTGAGGTAGACTCAGTTGGACTGAGGACAACAACTCATCGTTCACCCGCGTGATCCTTTTCACCGAGTAGGGTTCTTTCGCATGAAGTGAACCGGGTTCCTCGCCATCCTGCTCTGCATAGTCTTTCCACGGAGAATCCCCGGCATCAGGGCCCCGGCCCCGGGGGTCGAGGATGAACATATCTCCGATAAGGGTCATAGACCCCAGATGGACGGCTACAGTGTCATCGTGCAGGGCTTTCTTCCAGCCAAGGACCGTGCAATCTCCCGACGTCAGTTGGACCAGTTCCTTGGTGGTCCTGTGTACCTTGTATAGGTGGGTCTTGCCCCAATCGAGGGCGCTAAAGTATATCCAGGAAGAGTCACCCGACCACGTGGGCCTGGTTCCCGGGCTGCCGCCCATGTCACCGCCGGCGGTGCTCCCTACCGCCAGCTCCTTTTCCTTTGTGAGAAAACCGACCGGGCCTCCTTGAGCGGGGATGACGCAGACGCCTGGCACCGTGGCTCCCCTGTAGGCGTTATCGTGACCGTAGAAGGCGATCCACTTACCGTCCGGAGAATAACTCGGCCCGCCCAACACAGTATCGGATGAAGTAACCTTGCGCATTTCGCCGCCTTCGGCGGGCACAACGTAGATGTCCCGTATAGAGGAGAATTCGTGCCCTTCATAGCGGGCAGATACGAATGCTATGTGCTTGCCGTCGGGGGACCACGCGGGTTCGCGGCAATCATAGGGCCCCGAGGTCAGCTGCTTCACTTCCTTAGTTGCCAGGTCGAGGACATAGATCTGGGCCCGCCTGTCGGGAAGGAACCCGCGTCCGTTCATCTTGTACCGGATCCTGGTTATGACCCTGACATCGCTCTTACCCTTGGAATCTTTGTCGCCGCCATCGCTCTTGGGGTCGGGCTCAATGGCGGAGAAAGCGATCTTGGAGCCGTCAGGAGACCAGACAGGCTCACCGACTCCCTCTTTGCGGTGGGAGATCTGGATGGCCTCTCCGCCCTCCATGGAAATGAGGTGGAACTGAGTCCGGTCTTTGCCCCTCTCCGAGAGAAATACAACTTTATCGCCTGTTGGAGACCACCTGGGCGAGGTATCGTTCTTGGGACCCCCGCTGAACGGCCTTACCTTCCCATCCTTCGCCAAGTAAATCTGAGTCTTGTACTTCCAATCCTCGTTTTCTTTCATAATGGAACGGACCGTAAACAGGAGACTCTTTCCGTCCGGTGAGATCTCCGGACCCGATACCCACTTCATCGACAGAAGGTCCGACGACTGCATCTTCCTCACGTTTGTCTCTCCTCTCTCACGGTTTTCCGGAATCATGACTCCGACCGGTCCCGGCCGAAGCGCGCTCCAAGCCTTTGTTTCACCAGTCCGAACACCATGGAAATCTCTTCGCTCCTGAAGACATGGGACGCCAAGACATAGATGACGCCCGACACAGCTATTGAGATGCCTCCGGCCAGGGCGTCCCTGACGAGGCTCCCGGAGCCCGCCGCAAACCCGGTGTACCTGGAGACCAGTACGGCGCCCGCGCCCATTATAACGGACGAGGCCAGTGCCCTTAGCACCGATCCGGCCAAGGGCCCTAGAGCCAGTCCCGAAAGCATCCTCTTGAGCAGGTATAGACCTACCAGAGACCCGGCCGTGACCGAGATTGAATGGGCAAGGGCAAGTCCTACGAGTCCCAACGGTCGGGAGAGCAGCGCGTCCAGGATGATGTTCAAGAGGGCCGTCCCGACTGAAAGGGCTACCGGCACCCGGGTCTCCTGGCTCGAGTAGAAAACGAAGGTGGTCACCGACTGCGCCGCCATACCCGCTATCGCCGGCGCGTAGGCGGTCAACGCTGCCGCGGTGAGTGCGGTGTGCTGCGGCGTAAAGGCTCCCCGCTGGTATACCAGACGGACTATCGGCTCCGCGAGCACCATTAGTCCCACTGCGGCAGGGATACATACGAACTCCACAAACCGGATCCCGTTTACGGTCGCCGCCCTGAACCCTTCCTTATCTCCCTTTGCCCACATGCCTGACAGGGTCGGAAACAACACCGTGGTCACCGCCACCGCAAAGAAACCCAATGGGAACTGGCGCAGCCTGTCGGCCAAACTGAGGGCGGCCACAGAGCCTTCAGGCAAGCGGGAGGCCAGGTTCAAGTTGGCGAGGATGTAGAGCTGACCACATATGCTCCCCAGGATGATGGGCACGGCCATGAAGATGACTTTCTTGGTGCTCTCGTCCCACCTCACCGAGAAGGAAGGCCAAGCCGGAGAGCGCTTCCAAGCCGGTATATGCAGGGCGAATGCGGCTAGGTAGGCAAGGGGGAATCCTATGGCCAAGGACCTCACACCCATCACGGGGCCGAACAGCGATGCCGCAGCGATGATCACCATGTTTTGGAGGCTCGGCGCGAACGCAGGGATCCCGAAGCGACCATAGGTGTTGAGCACCGACTTGCCGAAGGCGCTAAGCAAGGGGAACACCATGGCAGGCAAGAGGACCCGGGTAAGCAAAGTGGCGCTGGCCAGCGTATCTTCGCCAAACCCCGGCGACAGAAGGCGAACCACATGAGGAGCAGGGATGATGACAAGCGCGGCCATCGCCAGTACCAGGACCATGGAAAGACTGACGATTGACGACGTGATCCTCTTGGCCCCTTCGCTGTCTCCCCTCGCGGCATAGCCGGCCAGGACCGGCAAGAAGGTCGTAGACACGGGTCCCGACAACACGGTGATGGCAGACGTGATCCTCTCTGCCGCGACCTTGGCGTCCAGCTGGCCCGTAGCCCCGAAAAACATGGCAAATATCTGCTCGCGCGTGAGCCCGAGGATCTTCGATAGAATGTTGAGAAGCATTACCACAAACGCTGCCTCAAAGACCCTTCTCCTGGTCGACAAGAGCATCCCTCGATTCTCCTCGCGCCCAGCAGGAAAAGCGTTTTCCCCGGCGAGGGCTACCTAGACTCTTACGACGCACGGGAACACGAGTCCTCTCCGGGACCGCAGAAATCACCTGGCAAAAGCGCTCTGGCCATGGACCTTGAGGCATCCCCCGGGGTCCTCTCTTGGGGCCATACGGCCTTCTTTTCGCAATCAGCTGTAATGCGCCAAATGGCCAAACAGACGCATTTCATCCTCAAAACCTCTTGTCTATTCCTTACGGAATATGGTAGTGTACTGAACGGATGTGCGTCCGTAAAGAACTCATCTCGGGGGAGTTGAAACCGTGCTCATCCGCGGTAGCCTCTGCGTTTCTTTCAAGACTTGATTTCCGCAACAAAAAGTCTTTTTCTCTCTTAATATTAAGGAGCATTTTCTATGGCTAACCTAAAACGCTTGCTCGGCTACCTTCGTCCGCACATAACCCTTGCGGTACTGGCAGTCCTGGTCATGTTCGTCGCCAGCCTGCTTGAGATCTCTCCTGCCATGCTTGTGAGGAGAGTCCTTGATCAAGCCCTGCCCAACCGGGACATGGACATGGTGGTCATGTTGTGCCTCTGGTACATAGGAGTCTATTTCTTAAGAGGGATTGTCAACTACATCCAGTGGTACGCGTGTGAACTGATGGGTCAGAGAGTCATCTACGACCTCAGGCGGTCGGTCCACGACCACCTCCAGACCCTCCCTCCTTCCTATTTTTCAGGCATGGGAACGGGGCAGGTCATGTCGCGCCTCACTTCCGACGTTGAATCCATACAGCACTTCATAGGCTTCGGAGCGCTCTTTCTGGTCAACATGGTGATCATGTTCTGCACCGTAGCCACCTACTTAGCCATCATGGACTGGCGGCTCACTCTCATGACGTGCGCCGGCTACCCGTTCCTCCTGAGGATGGTCTTTTGGTTCGACCGGAACATCCGCCCGGCGTGGAAGAAAGTGCGTGAAGTCATGGGCAAGCTGACCGAGACGCTGCAGGAGAACATAGGCGGCATCAGAGTCGTGAAGGCTTTCGCGCGGGAACCGCACCAGATCGACCTCTTTCGTGAGAAGAACATGTCCCACTACAAAGCGAACCTAGACCGCGCGGCCATCGAGGCGAAGGCCCAGCCGGTGTTGGACTTCCTCTCAGGCCTCAGCACCATCTCCATGCTGGGTTACGGAGCGTTCCTCGTGATGACAGGCCGCATCACGGTAGGAGTGCTGTTCGCCTTCTACTCGCTTACGTGGAGCATGATCTGGCCCATCCGGATGTTGGGATGGCTCGTGAACATGGCTGAACAGGCCCTGGCGGCATCGCCGAGGCTTTTCGAGCTGCTTGACGTCGTCCCGGCCATCAAGAATAAGCCCGGCGCGATAGTCCTGGACGAGCCGGAGGGCCATATAGTCTTTGAGGACGTGAGCTTCACCTTCCCGGGAGATACCAGGGAGGCGCTGAAGGATGTGAACCTGGAGATCCTCCCGGGTGAGACCGTGGCCATCGTGGGCGGTACCGGGTCGGGCAAGTCAACTCTAGTGAACCTCATACCCAGGTTCCTGGACCCGACAAGCGGCCGGATCACCTTGGACGGCATCGACCTAAGAGATATTGACCTTGAATCTCTCCGCAAGAGTACAGGGCTTGTGCTTCAAGACAACTTCCTGTTCTCCGCCACCGTCAGAGAGAACATCGCCCTGGGGCGCCCGGACGCCGGGGATGAGGAGATTGAAAACGCCGCACGGCTCGCTCAAGCGGCAGAGTTTATCGATGAGCTGCCGCGGAAGTACATGACCCCCGTGGGTGAGAGGGGCATCGGTCTCTCCGGAGGGCAGAAGCAACGTATAGCCCTTGCCAGAGCACTCCTGGTAAACCCCCGGGTCCTGATCCTTGACGAGGCAACCTCAAGCGTCGACACGGAGACCGAGTATCTCATCCAGGAAGGTCTGGAAGAAGTGATGCGCGGGCGGACTTCCATCGTGATAGCCAAGCGTCTGTCTACGGTAAGAGGCGCTGACAAGATCGTGATCATGGATCAAGGCAGGGTTACAAGGGTGGGCACCCACGAGGAGCTGTTGGCCGAAGAGGGGTTTTACAGGAGGCTCTTCGAGAGCCAGTTCGCAGATGAAGATGTGGAGAGAGCCCTTGAGATGGAACTCGGAAAGGAGGGTGCTTGATGTCAGAGTACGATCTGGACCTTGAGGAAGACGTAGAAGAACGGCCCTTCAACAGAGAACACTTTGCGAGGATCCTCAGCTACGCCCGTCCGTACCCGAAGACGGTCGTGGCGGCGACGGCATTGACGCTTACAGGGATCGTTCTGGGGCTGGTGGAACCGCTCATGTTCAGAGCGGCCCTTGACCACGGCATCGCCACCAAAGACTGGCGGGTTCTTGGCACCATCCTGTCGGGCATCCTCATCCTCCGAGTGCTTGCGCTCGTGATATCCAGGGCTCAGATAAAGACTACCAACTACCTGGGGCAGAGAGTGCTCTTCGACCTCCGTCAGGGGCTCTTCGAGCATGTCGAACACCTGCCTTTCTCGTTCTTTGACCATAGACCCGCAGGCAAGATCATCTCCAGGATAACCAACGACGTGAACCACATCGGCAACCTGGCGGCGTCGGGTGTGATCAACGTGGTCAGCCAGATGATCTCCCTTGTGGGCATCATCGTCATAATGATGTCTCTGCACTGGAGGATGGCCGCTCTTTCGTTCACGACCATCCCCTTTCTGGCATTGGTCCTCACGAAACTCAGGTGGGCACTGCAGAGCGCCTGGGGCGACACAAGGAAGGCCGTGGCGGACATCAACGCCCACCTCAACGAGACCATCCAGGGATTGCAGGTCATCCAGGCATTCGGTCGGGAGAGCTCCAACAGCATGAAGTTCGACCGCGCCAACCGCAAATTCTTCGGAGCGTACATGCGGGCCGTCCGGCTGGATCAGGCTTTCTGGCCCCTGGCCGATATCGTGGGAGCGGCGGGGACCTGTATAGTGATCTGGTACGGCGCCAAAGAGTACCTGGCCGGCAGTGTGACCTTGGGCTTGATGCTCGCCTTCACCAACTATCTGGGCAAGTTCTGGGCCCCCATCAGCACCTTTTCGAGAGTCTGGAGCCAGATCCTCTCGGCGATGGCGTCTGCGGAGAGGGTATTCGGGATCCTCGACCTGAAGACTGAGAGTGATGAGAGCGAGGAAGCGGTGAGGGCAGCCTCCCTGGGCGAGGCCCCCAAGCTTGAGATAATGCCTCCAATCGAAGGCAGAGTCGTCTTCGATCACGTCACCTTTGGATACCGGGCGGCAGAACCGGTGTTGCACGACGTGAGTTTCACAGTGGAACCGGGAGAAACCATCGCCTTGGTTGGCCCCACCGGCGCAGGCAAGACGACGATCATAAATCTCCTCGCCCGGTTCTATCTCCCTACGGCAGGCCGGGTCCTGGTGGACGGTCGCGACCTCATGACCGTGGACCTCCCATCCTACAGGAAGCAGATGGGCACGGTCCTCCAAGACACCTTCATTTTCTCAGGCACCATTATGGACAATCTCAGGTTCGGCAAGCTCGACGCAACTCAGGAAGAGGTAGAACGCGCCGTGGAGGCCGCCTGCGCCAGGGGGTTCATCGAAGACATGCCGGGCGGGTTCCAGGCCGAGGTAAAAGAACGGGGCACCAATCTCTCCAGCGGGCAAAGGCAGCTCCTTGCGTTCGCCAGGGCCATCCTGGCAGACCCCAGAATCCTTATCCTGGACGAAGCCACTTCAAGCGTCGATCCGGAGACGGAGAGACTCATCCAGCAAGCGATGAAGGCCCTCCTTGCCGGACGTACGTCGTTCATCATCGCACATAGGCTGTCAACCGTGAGAGCGGCCGACCGGATCATGGTCATCGAAGACGGCAAGATAGCCGAAGAAGGGACTCACGATGAACTGGTAGAAGCTCAGGGCAAGTATGCTTCCCTCTATGAGGCACAGTTCAAAGCCCAGGAAAATCGCGTGATGCCGGCAGGCCGGAAAAAACCGTCGCCCTAGAGCAGTTGGACGTTGTTGATGGTAAGCACGAAACGGGTGTTCAAGAACTCGGCTGCCCTCTTGCACGCCAACATCCGGGTAAGGAATATCTCGAAGTATTCCATCACGGGGGATATATCGGTGTCGACGGTGAGTTCCAGGGTGATCACCTTGGTCTCCTCATTGACGTCTACGAAAGACCTGGTGGCCGCGTAATTGACTCTGTCATGAACGTCGAATTTGAGCATGTCGGGGTTACGCACCCTGCTACGGTGTACATCTGACTTATCCCCGATGATCAGGGCTGCCGAAACCGGGGATACGGCCACGCATGACTCCTCGGGGTCATGGCTGCCTATGGCCGCCATGATCACGGCTGTCTCACCGGGATCCATCCCCATCCCGGACAGTATGCGTTCCGCAAGGACGGCTCCTACCTGGGCGTGGTAGTACCTTGAGACCACGTTGCCCATATCATGGGTGTAGCCCGCGATTGCCGCCAGCTCTTGTTCCCTCTCCGAGTATCCAAGCCTCTGAAGCACGTTTCGTGATATGGCCGCCACTATGGACGCATGCCTGACGCCGTGGTCGGTGTAGCCCAACGCGGCCGTGGTGTCATTACCCCCGTCAATGTAGGCTCTGATGTGCGGATTCTGCTTTACATCCTGTAGTGTGACAATCTTCTTCACTTTCTCCACCGGTCCATCATCTCCAATGAGTCGAGATACTCTCGATAGGAGGGGTTCAGGATGAAGCGCCCTCGAGAGAGTATCTCGTAATCCCAAGGGAACATTATATGGCCGGAAGTCTCGAAACCATACCAGTTGGGCTTCCAGCTCTCGTCCAGGGCCCACAGGCAGGCAGTCTTCACCGCCCTGGCTTTCCTCTTAGAGCACTCGATGGAGGCCATACGCATGGTCTCGCCGGTCAGGACCATTTCGTCAACGAGAAGCACTCTCTGTCCCGCCACCTGCTCTCCGACGGTCGCCAGCACTCTAGGACGGTCGCTTACGATTTCCCCCCTGTGCCTCCTCGAAACCACGCATGACAGGACGTCGGTCCTGAGAAGCGAAGCGATTATTGCTGCGGGTATGAGCCCTCCTCTGGCTATACCGACCACGATCTCCGGCCCGAAGCTCTTGTCCGCCTGAACTGCTATGTCCCTGCAGACCTGTTCTACTTCGGCCCAGGTCATCCTATAGGCCTGTTCAGCAATGTACTTGACTTCCATACTCCGCTCCTTCAACCGTTAACCCAAGAGATGAGGGCGTACTTTCTTGAAATTCCCGCTTTTCTTGTGAGATCCTGCTCCCGAAAGCAGGAATGCCCAGGCACCGGATAGAACTGAGTCCCCTAAGGAAAGGAGGTGGTGCTGAGTGTCATCAAGTAAACGGCTGCTCGGCGCCTCCAATCCCAGCGGGAGGACCGCCGGGTAACGCCAAGAAGCCCCCGGGGACGCCTCGGGGGCTCCTTAAGTCCCTCACTTCTCCTCATCAAGCTCTTCGCCCCTGTCCTTCTTCAAACGATACCTGTCATTCCGGTCGAGGACCATCTTGCGTAGCCTAATGGCCTTTGGCGTAACCTCTACGAGTTCATCCTCCCTTATCCACTGGAGGGAATCTTCCAGACTCATGCTTCTCGGGGGCGTGAGCCTCAACGTTTCATCAGACGTGCTTGCGCGCATATTTGTGAGGTGCTTCTTCTTGCATACGTTGATGTCCAAGTCCTGGCTCCGTGAATTCTGACCCACGACCTGCCCACCATAGACCTCCTCGCCCGGCCCGACAAACAGGATGCCTCTCTCTTGGGCATTGTGCAGCGCATATGTTGTCGTGACCCCGGCCTCCCACGAGATCATGGCGCCCTCCCGGCGCGTCGTTATGTCGCCGGAAAAGTCCCCGTAGTGGTCAAAGACGTGGTGCATGATGCCTGTCCCCTTGGTGATCGTCAAGAATACAGGCCGGAACCCCATGAGCCCTCTTGTGGGAACCGTGAAGACCATGCGTATTCTCCCCGACGCGTCGTGGTGCATCTCCATGAGTTCGGCCTTTCTCGGCCCCAATTCCTCCATCACTCGTCCCATGTATTCCTCGGGGATGTCCAGTGAGAGGACCTCGTAAGGTTCCATCTTCCCGGAACCGCCGCCCTTCAGGATGACTTCCGGCTTGGAGATGGCCATCTCGTAGCCTTCACGCCTCATGTTCTCGATGAGGATGCCCAAGTGCAACTCGCCCCTGCCGCTAACCCTGAAGGCATCCGGGTTCTTGGTGTCTTCCACCCTGAGGCTCGGGTCTTTTCGGGCCTCCCGGTACAGGCGGTCTCTCAAGTGCCTGGACGTGAGATAGTCACCGCTTCGGCCGGAGAACGGGCTGTCATTGACCCTAAAGGTAACCATCATAGTCGGTTCATCCACTCTGATCGGAGGCAGAGGCTCCGGGTCGGTGGGATCGGCAACGGTTTCCCCGATTGATACGTCTTCGATCCCTGAGATCGCGGCGATATCTCCTGCGGCAGCCTCGGTCACGTCTATCTTCTTGAGGCCATGGAAGAGCCAAAGGCGCGACACCTGGCAATGGAGGACCGAGCCGTCAAGACGGCAGAGTGAAACTTCCTGCCCCTTCCGAATGATCCCCGACTCAACCCGCCCGATGGCTATCCTTCCAACGTAGTCATCATGGGAAAGGGTGCTGACCATCATCCGGAGGGGCGCGTGGACGTTACCCAAGGGAGCAGGCACACGATCAATTATGGCGTCCAGTACCGGGAGAATCGTTGGATGAAACCCGGAACGGTCACGGGCTCGCGTATAGGAGTTGGCGATCTCCGGGTCTGCCGTCGCGAAGCCAGCCCTGGCATCGGTGTACACGACGGGGAAGTCCACGTCATCATCGCCGGCCCCAAGATTCACCAAGAGGTCGAAAACGTCGTTCAGGACTTCCTGCACTCGAGCGTCGGGCCTATCGATCTTGTTGATGACCAGGACCAGCTTCAGGCGGTGCTCGAGCGCCTTCTGGACCACAAAGCGGGTCTGGGGCATCGGTCCGTCGAGGGCATCCACTAGGAGAAGGGCCCCATCCACCATGCTCAAAGTCCTCTCGACCTCGCCGCCAAAATCCGCGTGTCCCGGCGTGTCGACTATGTTGATTTTGATGCCCTTGTAGCTTACCGACGTGTTCTTGGCCAATATGGTGATGCCGCGTTCGCGCTCCAGGTCATTTGAATCCATGACGCGCTCAGACAGAGACCGGTTCTCTCTAAGAACACCGGTCTCTCTCAGAAAGGCGTCGACCAACGTGGTCTTTCCGTGGTCGACGTGGGCGATGACCGCGACATTGCGGATACCTTCGTTTCTCAGAGTCTGGGACATGATCTCCCGGTCCTTTCGACATCCGGCGATAGCTTCTCACGGAGTATCAAAGATTCATTATATCAGGGACCGACAACGGATCCGAGAAGAAAACCTACTACCGTCATTTGAGTGTCCCACCACGCTACCGGTCAATGTTACAATGAATGCGTTCAAGCGGCACAAACCGGAGGGAACATTTGGAGACAACCAAAACATACTGGAACCTCATGGGAGATGTGGGGAACCGAATAGCCAAGACCGTGAAGGCACAATTCCTAGTGCGCCTCATCGGCACGCCCTTCCAGAAGCTGATCGACAAATCAGGAAAGACTCACCGCTACCTGACCGAGTCGGCCGTCAGGGTCCTGGCGAACGACGGCCATGAAGAGCCGGCTTCGCTTATGGAAGAGAACCTAGACAAGCTCATAAAGGGTAACTACTGGGCAGACTCACTGTGGATGAACTCCACGCACCACTGGAGCCCCAAGACCAAGAGGGGGCTTTGGATCTGGCCCGGGGCCACTGATCAGATAAGGAACTGGTTCGCTCTGGCGACCTCTCTCTGGACCAAGGACGCTCCCAGATCCTTTTTCGTTCTCGGAGCATGCCTCCACATAGTTCAAGACTGCTGCCAGCCGTATCACTCCAACTGTCGTGTGTTCGGCGGGCACCAGAAGTATGAAAAATGGGCCGACCAAAACAAGGACCAATTCGGAGTCGAAGAGGGAGGCGTCTACTACCTGGCCCAAGAGTCGAAAGGTTGGGCCATCGCCAACGCCGAATACTCAATGCCCCACCTCGACGCGGTCTCCGGAGAGTCAGAGGAAGCGAAGTATGAGGCGACCGCCCTCCTCATACCGAGGGCCATAAGGACAACCGCGGGCTTCATGTTGTTCTTCCTTGAACATGTGAGAGGAGCGGCTAAGGAGATGGCTGCTCATCCGCAGGCGGGAGTCGTGAACTGACGCCTGCCGTCAATGGCAGACGACCGTGTCTACCTTGTTCTTGTCGGTCCCCGAGACAGAGACGGTATCCCCAACACGTAGATCATACAAGGTGCCTCTTACCCGGTCTATATAAATCCGCACGGTCGACGTAAGCTCAACCGTCTTCTTGCCTGTCTTGTCCCTGATTATGAGAGTGCGACCCTGGCGCGCCTCGATTGTGCCGGCGAGTTTGAACGGAGGCGAGTATGTGCGCTCCACAAGAACGACTTCATCGGCGATATCGACGTGAACCGTCACGACATCGCCGGGGAAAAGGCTGCTCACAGCACCGTCTTCCATGAGTTCCCAATCCACGAACCACGTGTTCTTGTCGTACAAGACCTCCTCGTACGTCCAGTTCCCCCGCACGCTGAGCGCGCCGTCGGTTGAGAGCACGGTGCCCTTGAAATGCCTTTCGGGCCTCCGGTCACTCAAGACCTCCATGTACGATATGACATTGCCGGTTCCGGCAACCCTGACCGTGGACCCGGGCTCCGGGTACTCGCCAACTGCCAGTCCTGTAACGATAAGGTCACTCCTCACACCGTATCGCCTGAGGCCGCTCAAGTATGTGTAACTACGGTTCACTCCGAGATAGACTCCGGTAGCAGTGAAATCGGTCTTGTCCGTAATTTCGCCCCAGATCACTTGCCTCTGGGCGTCAACCCATATCCTCACCCTGTCGCCCGGCTGCAGCGCCGACGCCGGAACAGTCTTCTGGGTCGCGGGATGTCCGAGTGTGGCCCGGGGGTTGATGAAGAAAGGATGGGTTCCCAGCCCCGACGAGGTCAGCTCGAAAAGTGCTTTTTCCTGGCGTCCCGCCACGGTTCCCACCACAGTCTCCACCACCCGGGCATGCATCGCATCGTCCTGAACCCAGATAAAGCGGATGTCTCCGGCGGAAGGGCCGGCCGCGAGCACCGTGTCTCCAATGGAGAGGTTGTGATAGGTCGTCTTCGATGAGCCGTGATAGATGACCGTCCAGAGGTCCATAGAGAGGTCGTCCCAAAGGGGCGCCACCCTCAATAGATTGCCGTTCAGCACACTTATGGGCCCCTCCGCTGAAACGTTGGCCCTCCACACCACCTCGGCCCACACCGTCTCTTGGGTGGGCGAAAGGAAGAAGCGTACGCGAGACCCTGAGGGGACCTCTGAGACAGAGACCGTCGCTCTCGTATGCACATCGGCCACCCGGAGACCGTCGGGAATAAGTATTCCCATGATGTAACTGTCTCCGAACACGCGGAAGCCTTGAGGCGTCGGCACAAGATGGCCCTCAATCTGCGTGGTTTCGCCCAACGTTTCCTCGACACGGACAAACCGGATATCCGCCGCCGAGGCGCCGTAGACGGTTACCGTGTCTCCCGGTGATATGTCCTTGAACCACCGGTTCCCGTGGGCGTCCTGCAGGACGGCGTTCCATGCAAGCGTGCACTCAACCCATCGTTCGCCGAGGAAAATCGAAGGCCCGTTTTTGGTCTGGACCCGGTCTTTCATTGAAAAACCGTGGGACCGCGTCTTGGACATCGAGGCCACCGAACCATCCGGAGCAAGGACTACCCGGACCTCCTCTCCGGGCAAGAGCCGCTCCAGCGTGCTGCGAGTTACGGGCCACCCATCCATGGTTGTTGACGCCGTCGCTCTAAACGTATCGGTGTATCCCGCAGGGTACATCCCTTGGAAAGTCATTGCTTCGGGCGACGCGCCGACGACGGTCACTTCTCGGGCTTCCGGGCCCGCCCCGGCGCCGCCTGTCCCCGGTAGGGAACCTGTCATCCTCGCCAGAACGGCGTTCACCGCCTGCTCGTGGTCTCTCGGGACGATGACCTCTGAGCTTTTCGAATAATAACCTTCCAGCTCAAAGGTCACTTCGTGCCTGCCGGGCGTCACCTGGATCTTGAGAGGAGTCTCGCCCCGGATCTGGTTATCCACATAGACGGCCGCGCCGGACGGCGTCGAAGTTAGACTCAGCGTGCCGGTTATCTCCTCCAGAGTAGCCTCGTACAGAGTCTCCTCGAACGAAGCTACCCGTACGCTTCCCCTGTGGTCTCTGTACCCGTCGGCCTTTATGAGGACATCTCTCATGCCCGGAGCGCACGACACAGTGAGAGGAGTCTTGCCGCGCAAGAGGCCGTCGACGTAGACCCGGGAACCTTGTATGTTCGAGGTAACGGTGAGACGACCGGCCCTCCCCACTACATCCACGACCAGAGCCTGATCCAGATAGCCGAGGACCTTGAGGGTGTCGCCCGTCTCGACCAGACCTTCCAGTTCCTCACCGCTCTCCGCCGTGAGCGCCCCTCCGTCCATAAACAGGGCATCATCTGTAAAGAGGGTCTTCCCGCCCACTTCCATCTCACGTGTGCTCTTGACCGTCGCCGCGCCTTCAATGGAGAAAAAGCCGCCGAGCTCACGTATTCGACATACTTTACCCTGTGGATTGACGGTTACTTCCACTGCCCTCTCCGAGCCTTCGGCCACGTAAAAGGCTCCCTGCTTCATACCTTTGCCATCAGAATCCCTAACCGAATACCGCGGCGCCAGAGGTATTTTGACGAAGGGTGAGTCCGGGTCGGCCGGAGCGAACTCGTCCAACACGCCTGAAGGCAGCCTGTAGAAACTAATACCTTCCTCGTCCATGGCAGTTGCCATGGCAGTAAAGGTTGTGCTACGCCTCGCGGTGTAGTATTGGGCCCCCAGATAGAAAGTGAGCACGGCCAAGACTGCGACCAGTACCAAGGCTGCGACCGGTGTCGCTCTCCGCCTCCCTTTGGTCGCTCCGGAAGATGCCACTGCGCCTTCAGTCATGCGTTTCGCCATTTGTTCCCCCCGGCGGCCAGATAGAAAACGCGCCAACCTTTTTATCGACTTATCGGGCGAGATCTTGAACCATAAACCATCCTGTTTCGTCTTCGTAGTAGTAATGTGGCTCGGGCAAAAAGCCGAGAAGAGAGGAGACGAGAACGTTATGATCGTGACGACGACTCCCAGTGTTCAGGACCGCAAGATTGAAGAGTATCTCGGAATTGTCGCCGGCGAGGTAGCCTTGGGTACGGACTTTATCCGCGACTTCGCTGCCCAATTGGCTGACTTTTTCGGGGCAAGGACATCTGCTTACGAACAAAAGCTGGTGGAAGCCCGGGCAGCCTGCATAAGGGAGCTGTCTGCCAGGGCCGCACAGTTAGGGGCCAACGCCATCGTGGGCGTCAAGATCGATCACGAGATCCTGACAAACGGCATGATGCTTGTGCTGGCTACAGGCACCGCGGTAAAGCTTGCTTAGAATTCCGCCTTTCGCTTCTCGAGAAATGCCTTCATCCCTTCCTCTTGATCGGGATGAGAGAAGCAGGCGGAAAAGAGCTCCCGCTCAAGCCTGAGGCCGTCGTCCAAGGTTCCAAGGAGGCCCTCGGCGACGGCCTTTTTGGCTTGGGTGACCGCGTGTGGCGATTTCCGGCATATCTCATGAGCCAATGCCAGTGCCTCGCTCAAAGCCTTTCCTTCGGGTACCACCCGGCTTACGAGGCCCAGACGCAGGGCTTCCTCAGCGCCGACCGCCCGCCCTGACAGGACCATGTCCATGGCGACGGCTTTGCCGGCCAACCGGGCCAGCCTCTGGGTCCCCCCGAACCCGGGGATGATGCCCAGCCCGACCTCTGGCTGGCCAATCCGGGCGTTCTCGGCCGCCACGCGGATGTCGCAGGACATCGCAAGTTCGCACCCTCCGCCCAGGGCATAGCCGTTGATGGCGGCTATCACAGGCTTTGGGTGGCGCTCGATGGCCAGAAATACGCTTTGCCCGAACGCTGAGAACGAAGACGCTCCCGCGGCGTCCAATCCTGCCATCTCGGCGATGTCAGCGCCTGCAACAAAGGCCCTGGAGCCCATGCCCGTGATGACCAACGCCCTGACGGACGCGTTCAAGCGACTTTCCTGAAGCGCCGAATGAAGCCTCTCCAGCACCTCCATGTTGAGGGCATTCAGCTGGTTGGGCCGGTTGATGGTGATTACGGCCACCTTGTCCTCAATATCGATGAGCACTGGGACGGACGGTCCGGTTTCTCGCTCTCCCATTATGTACCTCTCCTATCTGTCTGGTTATACGGGTTCGCCCAACCTGTAGTACTTGCCCCGGAAGTAAGACAAGGGGGCCACCTTGGCCGGGTCGACTTCACCTCCGGTAAGTACCCTGTTGTCCGCGTGGACCGCCACTATCTCTCCGATAAAGAGGTCGTGGCTGCCCAGAGACACACGGCTCTTCACTTTGCACTCCAGGTTCAAAGGAAACTCCAGGACCAGCGGCGCCCTGGTCTTCTCGGCAGGTACCGGGGTAATCCCTGCGGCCTTGAACTTGTCCTCGCTTCGCCCCGATACTGAACCGCAGTACTTTAGCACTCCCACCTGGTCCATCCCGGGGACGTTCACTACGAAATCGCCGTATCGCTGGATGAGGCCGAACGAATACCTGGTCGGTCTGACCCCGATGGTCACGCACGGCGGCTCTGATGAAGCGACGCCCACCCAAGCCAACGTGATGGCGTTCTTCTCGGCGTCAATGTCTCCACAAGTCACCAGCACGGCAGGAACCGGACACAAGAGAGGTCCGGGGCTCAAGAGCCTCTTGGACTGTTCTCCCACTACAGACACTCCTTTCGGGTTGCCAATCGGCCCGCTTACAGATAGACTGTTACGGGTATAGAACTATATCGGAGAAACCAAAGGCGGGAAAGAACCAAGTTGCATAGAGAACCGGCACGTGCGGCGCACCTTGAGATGCCAACATTGGACAAGGCGGCTGCCCGCCAAGTAGTATGGCGCCTCTCGGCCCCGACGCTTGTTGAGATGGTCCTCGTATCACTGGTTGGAATGGCCGACATGATACAAGTGGGGCGAGTAGGGCCCGAGGCGATAACGGCCGTCGGCCTGACAAACCAACCGGTAATGCTGCTCCAATCTGTATTCATGGCACTCAACGTGGGCACCACCGCGCTGGTGGCCCGCTTCATCGGTATGCAGAAACCCAAGGAAGCATCAGACACCTTAAAGCAAACATTTGCCATGGTAATTCTCCTAGGGCTTACCATCTCCCTTTTCGCGGGATTCACCTCCTCGGCAATATTAGAGTTTATGGGAGCCGAGCCGGAGGTTGTACGCGTTGGCACTCCGTATTTTCGAGTGGTGGCGTTCGGGTTCGTCTTTAACGCTATAGCCATGGGACTCGCTTCGGCCCTCCGTGGAGCCGGCGATACCAGGACCCCCATGACCGTCAACCTCGTCGCGAACGCCATCAACATCACCTTCAACTACATCCTCATCTGGGGCAAGTTCGGCTTCCCAAGGTGGGGCGTATTTGGAGCGGGCGTCGCAACCACCTTCTCCAGAGTTGTCGCAGCCATATGGTTCTTGATTATCGCCCTTAGAGGCGACAAACGTATTCGCCTCGATTTCAGCGACGGTTACAGGCCCAACTTCGACATCCTGAGGCGCATCATCACCATAGGATTTCCTGCCGCGTTGGAGCAAGGTGTGCTCCGGACCGGTCAGGTCCTCTTCGCCAAAGTGGTGTCCTCTCTGGGCACTGTAACATTCGCGGCCCATCAGACCTCCATGAACATCCTGAGCCTGACTTTCATGCCCGGATTGGCCTTCTCCACCGGCTGTACAACGTTGGTTGGCCAGTATCTCGGCGCCAAGCGACCGGAGGACGCGGAACGCTGCGCCCACACCTCCCGGAATATGGGTCTTGCTGTCGGAGGAGCCATGGCCCTTGTCTTCCTTTTCTTCGGCAAGTACATTGCCATGCTCTATACCAACGACATGTCGGTGGTACTAGCTTCCGCCTTTGTGCTGAAGATATACGCGTTTGCTCAACCTGCCCAGTCCATCCAGTTTATTCTTGCGGGTGGGCTCAGGGGAGCAGGAGATACCAGGTATCCCCTCTACTCTACAGCACTTGGCATGTGGGTGGGCCGTGTCGGGCTGGGATGGTTCTTCGTGAACGTTGTGGGATTGGGTCTCCCCGGCGCATGGCTGGGAATGGCAATAGACCAAATCGTACGCGGGGTACTCATCGCCCTGCGTTTTAGGACCGGCAAATGGAAAGAGGTCAAGGTGTAACGCCTATTCTTCGGGCAGCCTGCGGTTCTCTTCTCCGCTTTCCTTCAGCGCTTCCTGGCCGAGAATGCCGTATGTGCCGCATTCCTTGAGCTTCTTTACCGCCGCCTTCATGATGGACCTTGATGCCGACAAATACATGGAGGCACCGGAGGCAGACTTCTTGCCCTGGAAGATGGCTTCACGGTTCTCCCCGGTATGGTGGGCCAAGTATTGGGCCGCGGTCACAAGGAAGAGCGTGTTGATGTTGTCTTTCCCGACCAACCCCCGGGATACTCTCTTGGCTCCCGTCCCTCCGTGTTGAGCGAAAGGTATGTATCTGCCCGTGGTCTTGAGGATCTGACGCTGCACCACCTCAAGCCTTACCGAGTCAGGTTCGTGCCTCACAGCCGACGGGGCAGCGTGCTGCATTCCGATTGGATAGGAGATGCCGCCGGCACCTGTATACTGGACGAAGCCAGCCACTTGACGCGCGAAATCCTCCAGTTCACGGCCACTTAGTCTCCTGTAACCGGCCTCGTCTCCGGACTGGCCCGTGGCGCCGTACTCGGCCTCGACTATGGCGTCGCTTCCCGAGGCGATCACAAGGTCGCAGATCTCCTTGGTCACGGCGAAATTCAGGACGGGAGGCAGGTCCTCAGTGTCGATCATCGCCCAGGCAGGCTTCATCTCATTGAGGGCCACCAGGAATCCGTCCACGGCTTCTCTGTATGGAGCGGAGGACAGGTACATCTCCCAGACGGCCATGTCCTCACGGGCAGGTGGTCTCACTCCGTAGGACCGGGCGGCTTCAGCGGCTTCCTTAAGCCTCGATCTGACCTGGTCTTGTGACGGGCCCCCATCCCCACCCGGAGCCGGTTGTTCGTCCGGGGACAGCGCGTCCCGAATATCGGGTACCGCATAGTGATCCAGCCCGAGGGCCGCAAACGGAGGCTTGTAGATGGAGGCGTAAGCTTCTGCGGTAAGCTTCGCCAACCTTGCCCCGGCACGTAAGGACTCCACAAGGCCGGACCTGACCCTCAATCCACGTCCGGCCGTAGCCAGCGCCCCCATGCTGAACTGGACAATGATGGGAGAACCCCCGTCCAGGACGGAAGCATGGTAGAAGCCGGCCAGTTGGAGCTCGAAGGGGAAGTTGCCGTTCACAGCAAGCACGGTCTTTCTCTCTTCTTCCGGCCTCAGGCGCATGTCCTCGCAAAACGGATTAAACCGCTGGAAAATACCCCGGAGATCGTTCCCGGTAACGTGTTGCGTATCTGCCATATTGGGATAGCCCGGCCCGGCCTGAGCCGGACCTCCTCCTCTCGTTTTCACTCTTGCGTGCGGGCTTTCGCGACGAACGGGAGAACCCTAGGGAGGACCTGGATCATCACCGGAAAGCGCACAGGAACAGTATCACCATCAACGTGGCAAGGGAAACCGTCCGGCGCCGAAAGCTTGACAAGCGACGCGCTCCTCAAGACTACCCCTTTCTTCCCCACGTGATTTCCCCCGCGGACCAGAAAGACCAACGGCAACAGGCCCTGCCTGGGAACCCCATGGAGAAACGCCACGTTCAGCCGTCCGTCGTCGGGCAAGGCGCCCGGGTTCACCTTCATCCCTCCGCCGAACTTCTCGGAGTTGGTTATGGCACACAGCCATGTCTTGTCGTACCAGGCTTCAGGCTCCCCATCGAATGAGACCGATAGCGGGCCCGGATTGAAGAAAAAGAGGCCCCGGAGAGCCTCGTACATATAGCTCAAGCCTCCGATCTTCCGTGCGCCCAGTTCCGCCACCCGCTTTACGACGTAAGCGTCGTAGCCTATGCCCACCGAGTTCACAACATACCGGGTGATTCCGCTGGAGTCAGAAAACCGAAATGCGTCCATGTATCTTACACCCGGATTGGAGAGGGCCTGTACCGCCTCTTCCCAGGTCTCGAAGAGCCCGGCTCCCACGGAGAAATCATTTCCCGTCCCCGACGGTATCACCGCGATCTTCACCGAGGTCTCGGTCCCCTCTTCCCTAGCCGCAAGGAGCCCGTTGACCACCTCGCTGAGAGTGCCGTCACCGCCCATGGCCGCCAAGATGTCGTATCCGTTCTTGGCCGCGGCGGCCGAGATCTCAGCGGCGTGCCCCCTGCGTTCCGTCTCCACAACATCATAGGGGATGCCCGACTGTGCCAGAGCGCTCCGTACCGCCGGCAGTCGTCTCTTCGCCTTGCCGTGGCCCGCCACGGGATTGAGAATGACCAAGACCTTCTTAGGGAGCGCCAATGAAATCACTTCCATCAAGGATTTCCGACATATTTCCATGTCGTTGCGCTTTTTCCCTCCGGCCTGCCGTATGTTTGTGACGTAGGGGCCAACGGCCACTGCCGCACTCCGGTCTGCTGGGGCTGATTCTCATTCCATACGACTGTGACGAAACCTACAGGTTGTGAGATGATTGTATGAATGTGAGGAGGGTCGAAAAAGGGTATGGGATACCTTGAGATAGCAGCCGCCGGCATCATATGGGCGTCGACGGGCCCGCTCTTGAAGATAATCCAGAGGAGCGGGTTCACTTCGTGGGATATAGTCCTCTCACGCTCGATCATCTCCACGTGTCTTCTGGGACTGTACATCGCGCTCAGATCCTTGTCCCGACGTGGCGTTCCGGGTCCGGACAATCGGGAGGCTGTCCAACCGGTCGTGGAGTCGAGGGACATCCTCAACCTGGCGCTCATAGGGTTTCTGGCGGTGGTCTTCTCGCAGTCCACGTATTTCTACGCCTTGTCGCAAACCAGCGTGGCGGTGGCCGTCACCCTCAACTACACTTCGCCGTTCTTTGTCATGGTTCTCTCCTTCTTGCTCTACAGGGAGTCCATCACCAAAGGCAAGATTGTCGCCCTAACCGGTGCGGTGCTTGGGGTGGCCCTTACGTCGGGGCTCTTGGGGCCCAGCTTACACTCGACCGGTCTCAAAATGTCAATCCCGGGAGTGGCGGCCGGATTGCTCTCAGGTCTGGGATACGGTCTGCAGACAATAGTCTACAAACAAGCCGGCCGCAAGTACGGCCCCATCCACCTGAACTTCTGGACCATGGCCTTCGGGAGCCTGCATCTATTCACCATCGTGACTCTCGTGACAGGAAGGATACCGCAAGTCTTCTCGAAGATAGTCCATGCGGAGACCGGCACGCTCCTTCTCCTCTTCCTTATCGGCCTCGGGCCGGGCACGCTCGCCTTCATCCTGTTCGCCGACGGGATCAACAGAGTTGACGCCACAAGAGGTTGCATCATGGCCATGTCCGAACCCGTTGCCGCATGTCTCTTGGGCTACTTCGTCCTCGGCGAAACTCTTGCGCCCACCCAGGTGATAGGTGTGGGTCTGGTCCTGGTATCCATCTGGGCTGTGACCATACCCGAAGCGGCCGGAAACAAACGCCGTGTGCCCGGTTCGGGGGTCTCAGGCTGACGTACGGAAGCCTACCGGCAGGCGTTCCTCGCGGATAGAAGGGGACGGCTTCTAGATCTATCTCGGGGCCGTGGTCCGGATCCAGTAGAAGAGGTGCTCCTGAGCGTATCCGGCAAGCGGTCCGAAGCGCCGCTCTCCGTATTCTCTGACTCTCCCCGGGCTCGCAGGCTTTCCATCCAAGAAGTACCTGGATACTGCTCGCGCTATCCAGACATCCACGGGGAACACCTCCAACCTGTGATAGCCGAAGAGAAGCACGCAATCGGCCACCTTTGGGCCGACGCCTCGAACCTTCATGAGCTCCTGCCTGGCAAGGGCGATAGGCATGGACTCCAGAAGAGAGAGGTCAAGCTCCCCCAAAGCAACCTTTTTGGCGGCATCGTGCAAGTACTTGTCGCGAAAGCCGCACTTGGACTCCCTAAGGGAGGAGACTTCCTGAGACGCTATGGCCTCTGGAGCCGGAAACGCGAAGGCCCCCATCCCGGCCGGCTCGCCATAGCACGTTGCCAGATACTCAATGGTCTTTGAGATACTGGGGATATTCTTGTTGAGGGAGAGTACATACGACGCCAAGCACTCCCAGGGTGTCTGGGTTAGGATTCGGAGCCCCCGACCGTGTCGTACGGCCTCAGCCATTACTCCGCCCGACCGGGACAACCTGTCTTCGATAGCCTCAATATCGTCTCCGTCAGAGAAGTACCGCCTCACCAGGTCGGATACCCCATCTTCAAAGTCAGACCGGGGCTCTGGGGACTCCTGCCATGCCACAAGTATCTCGTTGGTGACGCGGTCCTCCTGGCCCACGGCGACAGCCAAGTCCCCGATGACGCCCCGGTAGGCGACCGGCAGCTCAGAGCGTCCCGGGAACCGGGCCCTTTGCCACCTGAACGCCTGACCGCACTCCAGCGTGGCCTCCAGGCTCACGGGGCCGGACAGAGTTACTTTGGTCTGTCTTATATGGATGGCTATCTCCCCCACAAGTCTCACTCTCTGCGCATTCCAGATGGTGCCGGCGACCATCGCCCTGGACCGTGGCGGTGGGTGCAGGGTCCTTACATGTCTTGTACCACAGCGACACATCGCCGGCTACTCCCGGCGCTCCCCCAAGGCCCGGACGCGCGGGCAGGGTCCCTCGTGGAGATTGGGTCCCCGGGATCAGTAACCCTCAACGAACACTTGACATAAGATGCAGCGACCCTACACCGAAGGAGGGAAGCAACATGGCAGGAGTTGGAGGAGGCGGATTCAGTTCTCCCTTCATCCTCTTCTTGATCCTCATCCTGTTGGTCTTGGGCTTTGCCTGCTTGACCTGCTTCTAAGCAAAGCACGTTCCAAGACGCGGTACCGCGAACCCTTGCGGACAGGGCCCCTCCCCGGGGCCTTGTTCGTCTGGACTTGGCCGTAACGGGAGTCCGGGTATAGATAAGGCCCGGGGCAGCGCCCGGGCCCTGGGTTCGCTCTCGCTTCTTCCGGTGGTTCGTATGAGCCCCGATAGGAGCTCAGACGACCGGGCTTAGTGATTGCAGCCCCGGTTGGCCGGAACCCTCTCTGAGACAAGCTTTCCGTCGATGAAGACCCTTTCGGCAACGGCCATGGTGCAGAACGGGTGCTCGTTCCATACGACCACGTCTGCGTCCTTGCCTACCTCGATGCTCCCGAGCCTGTCGGCAAGGCCGATTATCTCGGCGGCGTTGATTGTGATGGATTTCAGGGCCTCAACCGGGCACATGCCTTCCTTCACCGCGAGACCGGCGTGCAACCCAAGCCACTTGGTGTTGCTCGAAGTATCGCACTGGATGGCCACCTTTACTCCGGCCTTTGCCAGAATGCCGGGGTTGGCCAGCGAAGTGTCGATGATCTCCATCTTGCCGCGCGCCATGAGGAGCGGCCCCACGGTTGCCCTGACCTTCTTCTCGGCCAGGATGTCTGCGATCTTGTAGCCTTCGGTGCAGTGCTCAATCACGTAGTCGAGGTTGAACTCCTCGGCGATCCTGATGGCGGTCATGATGTCGTCCGCCCTGTGGGCATGGATTCTGGCCGTCCATTCCCTCTTCAGGACCTTCGCCAGAGCCTCAAGCTTCAGGTCGCGGTCGGGCGGGTTCGAGTTCTCACCCTTATCGGACTTGGCCTTGGCTCTCTCCATCTTGTCGATGTAATTTTGCGCCTTCACAAGGGCTTCTCTCAAGACGGCAGCGTTGCCCATCCTCGTCTTTGGGGCCCTACGCTGGCCTTCTCCGTACACTCTCTTGGGATTCTCGCCCAGGGCCATCTTCATGGCCTCTGTCCCAGGAATGACCATCTCTTCGGCGGTCTTGCCGCGGAGCTTCATGGCGAATCCGGTTCCGCCAACAAGGTTGGCGCTTCCCGGTCCCGTGTAGACCGTCGTGACTCCGGCGCTTACCACATCAGGAATCGCTGGGTCTTGAGGGTTAAGAGAGTCAATCCCTCTTATGTGAGCGGTGATGGGATCAGATGTCTCGTTTCCATCGGCGTTGGCCCAAACCGACGGCTCTCCGAAAACCGCCAGGTGGCTATGGGAGTCTATGAGACCGGGGGTAACGACCTTGCCCTTGGCATCTACGACTTCGGCTCCGTCAGGTATCTGGACATCTTTGCCTACAGCCTTGATCTTTCCGTCCTCGATCAATATCACGCCTTCGTCAAGGACGTCGCCCGTGACCGTGTAGATCTTGCCGCCTTTGATCGCCAGCATATCCGAGTCTCCTTTCTGAGTGTTCAGTCACCAGGCTTACACGATTCGATTCTGCACCCGAAAGATCCTGCCCTATCCATGAAGAGCTGTATAATTGGAGATAGTTCTATGAGAAGCGAAGGTGTGACGCTTGCCGCTGGACGCCGTGCTGCCGGCATTTTCAATCGCGCTTGTGGGTTACCTGGCCGGAAAAAGGCTTAACTTGGACAAAGGCACAATATCGAGGATGTGTCTATACATCCTCACGCCTGCCTTGACCTTCAACTCCCTGTCAACCTCAACCGTAGACCTATCCGCCGCCTGGAGACTATCCCTGATCGCCCTTCTTCTGCCTCTTCTCTTGACCCCCTTGTTTTCGGCGATCTTCAGGCTCATGAAGCTGGACGGCGCTACCTCACGGGCCCTCCTCTTGCCCACGATCTTCAGCAACGCCGGCAACTACGGCCTTCCCATCTGCCTCTTTGCCTTCGGGCAAGAGGGGATGGACTTGGCCACGGTGTTCTTTGTAATGCAGGGCGTCGTTATTGCGACTTACGGCGTGTACGTAGCGGCGTCAAGCAGAATGGATTCCAAGGCCGCTCTGAGACTGGTCCTGAAGATGCCCACTGTATACGCTGCCGCAGCGGGGCTCAGCGTAAAGTTCTTTGGCATCCCGGTGCCCCAGGTGATCATGCGACCCATCACGCTCCTCGCCAACGGAGCAATCGGCGTCTTCTTGTTCCTCCTGGGATTGCAGCTTGTAGGGACGGCAAGCAGCGCCTCCGTCTGGAAACCCGTTTCGCTCACGGTAGTCTTGAGACTCCTTGCGGCCCCGGTTGCGGCAGGCGCCGTAGGAAAGGTGATCGGCTTGAGCGGCATGCCGTGGAAGATCCTGGTCCTTCAAGCCGCCATGCCGCCACCTGTGAACGCGACCATACTGGCACAGGAATTTGACGCGAAACCCGGTCTCGTTTCCAATGCTACACTTGTGGGGACGCTGGCCAGCCTGATCACCCTGACCTTTTGGGTGACGGCGCTCAATGGCTTGTAGGGTTCAGTACAGTCTTCTAGTTGTGGAGGGATTCACGTAATGGAGAATGGCTCGCACAAGAGGGTTTTGCAGGCTCTAAGGGATTCCCAGGAAGAGATGGTCCGTACTCTTGAGGAACTCACAAACATAGACTCTCCCAGCACCGACAAGACTCACATGGACCGCTTCTCCGCGGCACTGGCCGCCAAGTGGAAGGAGAACGGCGCGACCGTACATACAATCGAACATGATAAGTACGGAAACCACCTGAAAGCCGAATGGGGCGACGGTGAAGGCCAAGTACTCGTGCTCTGTCATATGGATACCGTCTGGGCCGCGGGAGAAACGGCTAAACGTCCTTTCAGGGTCGAAGACGGAAAAGGCTACGGACCCGGGGCATACGACATGAAGGGCGGCATCGTAGAAGCCCTGTACGCAGTGAAGGTATTATCCGGACTGGGCCTCGGCCCCAAGAGTCGCGTAGTGGTCCTCTGTAATTCAGACGAGGAGATAGGCTCTCCGTCTTCCAGGCCTCTCATCGAGGACGAGGCACGGAAGTCCAAGGCCGTGCTGGTACTGGAACCGTCGGCCCAGGGCGGGTCGCTCAAGACCTGGCGTAAGGGAGTCGGCATGTTTGAGGTCACCATCCGGGGTCGTGCCGCCCACGCCGGCGCGGACTACGAAAAGGGCGTATCCGCCGCTCAAGAAGCCGCCCACCAGATTCTCCACCTGCACAATCTTACCGATCTGGATGAAGGCACAACGGTCAATGTCGGCATCGTCCGGTCGGGGACACGCAGGAACGTTGTCGCCGAAGAGGCGATCCTGGGGATCGACCTAAGGGTGAAAACCCAAGAGGCAGCGAACCGGGTTATCCCCAAGATACTGGGCCTCAAAGCGGTCGACCCGAGGGTCAGCGTGTCGGTTAAGGGTGAGTTGAACCGCCCTCCCATGGAACGAAACCAGAGAAACCTTGCCTTGTTCCAACTGGCTAGATCGATAGGGCAGGACATGGGGATTGCCCTCAGCGAGTCGGGCACGGGCGGCGGCAGCGATGGCAACTTCACCTCGGCCCTGGGCATACCCACCCTCGACGGGCTGGGACCTCATGGGGATGACGCTCACTCCACGGGTGAGTACGTGTTGCTCTCAAGCCTCCCTGAGAGAGCCGCCGTGATTGCGGGATTACTCTTGAACCTCTAGTCGAATGACCCGCTAGAAATCAAAGCGTCCGCCGGTTATCCGATGTCCTCGAGCCCGGCGGACGCTCTTCTTTATCTCCCTGCCAGTCCTATCATTGCCCGTAGGCCCATGAAAGCGGTCAAGTAGTCGTCGGCGGTGAACGACAGGGTACGCCCGTCGATCACCTTGGAGTAAGGCAACCGTGCCGCATTTCCGGCCTGTCCGGCATCCTTAAACTCGATCTTGAAGGTTACGGGTGACTCGGGCAGCCAAACCTTCGCCTCGCCTAGAGAGCTCAATGCCCGGATCGTTGCCTCCTCAATTGTGTCCCGTGCCTTCGGAGGAGGCAGGCATCTGGCCGACGTACGGGTCACCGCCCATTTGACGGTAGCCGTGTGAACATGGGGCAAGAGAGCCTTCGCTTCTTTGCCTACAACGTCATCGCCGCACACCAACACGACAGGGACTCCAAAGTGTCCGGCAATGCCCGCGTTTATCCCAGTCTCTCCCACCGGGATATCGTTCACCCAGACATTCGCCACGCTCGCTCCTGAGATCGTGTGGCTGAGCACTCCGACTTCACCCATCTTGGCGTGATAACCTACGAAGATGGCGGCGTCGAACTCACCGGTTATGCCCTGCATCATAGACAGCGGCTTCGGCGACCCTGTGATGAGGCTTGCCGCAGGATTGAGCTTTTCAATGAGTATGTTGGTCATGGAACCGTGAGAGTCGTTCACCACAATCTCTGTCGCCCCAGCCTTCGCGGCGCCGCTTATGGCGGCATTGACTTCTCCCGTCATCAGGTCCCGGGCACGCCCGTAGTCCCTGCCGTCGGGTGACGTCTGTGAGGCAGCCGTCACAACGCCGGAAATACCCTCAATGTCACACGAGATGAATACTTTCACGCTGCACCCTCCTCATGAATCCGGTGTAAGAGTCAGCTTCTGCCCCAGGACGCCGAATCCTCCAATCGTGCGGGAGGAGCCCTAGACCGCGGCGCGGCGCCGCTCCTATCCGTGCGCTTCCAGGAGCACTCGACGGTGAATGGCGTTTGCTCCGCGGAGTGGAGGTAATGGGGCTTTGCTCAAAGAATACTCGGTGGGAGGCGGTTTATCATGAGTGCGAAATCCCGGCGTGCCCGAATCCTATCGATCCTCAAGAAAGAATCACCTGTCACCGGCTCCAACCTTGCCGCGCGCCTGGGAGTCACCCGGCAAGTGATCGTCCAGGACGTTACCCTCTTGCGGGCCCAGGGCGAGAAGATTATCGCCACCCCCAGGGGGTACACCATCCTCGACGACTCCGGCCCACCCGGCGTCACCAAACTGGTTGCCGTCCGACATTCGCCGGAGGATACCGGCGCCGAGCTCTACGCCATGGTTGACATGGGCGCGGAGGTCCTGGACGTGATCGTCGACCACCCCATCTACGGGCAACTCACCGGACAGCTCTCCCTCGCAAGCCGGCGCGATGTAGACGCCTTCCTCCAAGCGCTGTCTGAGACCAAGGCAGGGCTCCTTTCCTCACTTACGGGAGGAGTACACCTGCACACTGTAAGGGTCAAGGACGTTTCCGTCATCCACTCACTGGAAAGAGATCTGGCCTCGAAAGGCTTCCTGCTGCCGGAGTAGCCCCTCTGCCGCGCCCACTGGAAAGGATGTCTACCAGGGGGTTGCCATTGATTCCCTAATGAACCGCTTGTCCGACCGTGTTAGGATCTTCAGAGTCAAAGGCCTAATCTCGCGAAGAGCGGGACCGGGGAATCCATTTTGGGGTGAATCTCTCCCAGAGGAGAGTAGGGCAATCCCTTTCACCGAACCCGTCAGCTAACCTCGGAGGCCCAGAAAGGGGACACGCATATGATGATTGACATCAGAAAGCGTTCTTTGGCTGGATTGTCGGTGGCAATCGCGTTCGTGATCGTGTTTACGGTGGCGCCTGGGATCGCCGGGGCCTACAGCCCGTGGCATAAGGGGTACAACCAGGCCGAGCTGGATCTCCTGGCAAGGGTAGTCCATGGAGAGGCGGCCAGCGAGTCCTTCGAGGGTAAGGTGGCTGTGGCGGCAGTCGTCCTGAATAGGGTAGACAGCCCCATATTCCCTGACACCGTTGCCGGAGTCGTTTACGAGCCTTGGCAGTTCTCGTGCGTCGGCGGCTGGCTGTTCAACTCAACGCCGTCAGCCGACAGTTACAACGCGGCAAGAGCGGCTCTGAACGGTTGGGACCCGACCTACGGCGCACTGTACTACTTCAACTACCACATCGTCACGAACCCGTGGTTGTGGGCGAAGCCCCATGCCGTGACCATCGGCAACCACTACTTCACCTACTAAACCAAAGAGTCGATATGAGGCCCCGGGAAGGCCGGGGCCTTTTCCTTTCTGGCGGCGGAACGTGCGCGCACGCGCGAGGCGATGGGCATAGGCCGGTGTGTCGAATGACCTGAACTAGTACAGCTGTCTTTACAGCTGACAAGACACTTGCTAGATTAGTGATGATCGGCCGGACCCGGTGAAGAGACGGGAGAGCCGTAGGAAGGATATGATCTCATGAAGAGCAAGGAAACACTGCGGCTGACCGCAGGCTCACTGCTTCTGGCCGTATCGCTCCTTATCCCTTCACTTCTCGGAGGCGTAGTCACTTTACCCATCGGACCTTTTACGGCGACCCCCGCCTCCCACGTACCTACTCTCTTGTCGATGCTCCTGGGCCCGGTCACGGCTGGGATAGTCGGGATGGGGTCAGCCATAGGCTTCTTCCTACGGCTGGGTCCCCTGGTGGGCGCGAGAGCGGCCATGCACATACCTGTCGGAGTCACCGGAGCTTGGCTCATGCGGAAGGGAATGGGTTTTCCGTTGGCGCTCTCACTGATGGCACCCCTGCACGCAGGGCTGGAAGCATTGATCGTACTTCTATTCGGCTTCAGCTTACGTGACGCCGGCTTCGTGGTGGGCCTCGGAACCCTTGTCCACCACATAGTCGATTCAGCCATTGCGCTTTTCATCTGGCGGGTGGTGTACGTCCGCACCCCTCTTGCTGACCTTGACAACAGGTAACGTGCCTGCGTTTCAAACGGCCTGCACTTCATATGGAAATGGAAAGAGCGGGGCAACGCCCCGCTCTTTAGCTTTTTGTTTGACCAAGTCTCAGATGGAGACTCAGGAATCCGCCGACTTGTCCTTGGAGGCAGAGCCGCCATTCCGGTTATCAGTCACGTAGAAGCCCGGTCCCTTGAAGATGATGCCGATGTTTTGGCTGATCAGTTTCTTCACAGGCTCTCCGCATTTCGGACAGGTCTGGAGCGGCTTTTCCGTGATCCTCTGGGTGACCTCAAAGACTCCGCACTTAGGACATCTGTACTCATAGATAGGCATTTCCAACCTGACCTCCTGTAAACGGTGAACAGCCCATACTATTAGGATAAATCCGCTGTCAAGTGCCCATGGAACTACTGCTAGAATATGGTCATAATGGTACATAAGAAGTCAGATTGGGGGAGCCAGGATGAAGTGGCCGCCGCATAAAGAGAGAGCTCCGGTGTCGAAAGTGTTGTTGGCTGTTCTTCTCACTCTGTTCATATCACTTATTTTCCTGCAAGGATGCGCAAGACGAGAACCGGTTTCAGGCGGGCCGCCCGTGAGCCAGGACCCGGATCCGTCCGGGCCGGAGGCCCCTTCGCCCCCCCTGCCGCCTGAGCCACCTCAGGACGCTTCACCCATCACAGGCGAACCTATGGTGAACCCCGGAAGTCCGGTAGCGGTCGCTATCGACAACAACCCGGACGCAAGACCCCAGACCGGCTTAAACGAAGCGGACATCGTGTATGAGGTGCAGGCGGAAGGGGGAATCACCCGGTTTCTCGCCGTTTTTCACGGAAAATCGCCGGAGGTCGTCGGGCCGGTACGGAGTTCACGACCTTACTTCGCGCTGCTTGCCAAAGAATGGGGAGCCGTGTTTGGCCATTGCGGCGGCGATCCAGACCTAGACAGGTACATAAACGAGTGGGAGGTCGTTGACGCCAACGAGTTCGGATTGGGCCACCTGTTCTGGAGAGACGGCTCCCGGTACATGCCTCACAACCTGTACACCTCAGTGGAAAACTTGAGGAAGGTCCCTTCCCGGGAACTCGCCTCTCCCCCCAAGAGGTACGAGTTTGGAGCGTGGGCGGAAGAGCCTGAAACGGGACTCCAGATACGCTACGGCAGGAGCTACGCCGTCGAATACCGATACGCAGGGGAAGGCTACAACCGCTACATACTGCAAGGATCGGCAGAACCCGTGTTGCACGTTGACCGGGAGACAGAGAAGCCTGTCCTTGCATCCAACATCATAGTACAGTACGCGTCGTCGCGGGTGATCGATGACGAGGGAAGACTTGACATAGACCTGGAGGGGAAAGGCAAGGCAGCGTTCCTCCTTGGCGGGGTCTACGGGGAAGGGACGTGGGAAAAACAAGGAGTATCTGAGCCCACGCTCTTCTTGACCTCAGGCGGAGGGAGGATCAACCCGGCTCCTGGCCAGACTTGGGTACACATAGTGCCGCTTGACGCCTCGGTGGAGCTTACCGAGAGACCATAGAGGCGATTGTCACGACGTAAACAGATGCCTGGCGTACGCTTCACGTGTCCAGCCGGATGATTCCCTGCGACTTGGACCCCGAAATATACGCCAGGCACCTTCATCTGACAGTCAAACGAGCGACGCTACGACTTTTGGCCCCCAACCTTCTGAACCAATTTCTGCGCCGCGTTCACTGCGATCACCGACCCGAACGCAGTCGTCCCGAGCTTGCCTCCGGCACCGCCCATGTAGGGGGAACTGAACATGAACACCAAGCCTACGATAACCCCGGCAACGGCCATGGCGACTTCGTTCGAAATACGGGCTTTGGACGACATGCCCGCAAAAGACGCGCAGATACAGACTGTCGCCAGCGATCCGCCTATCTCCGGAAACAACGCAGGCAGCACCAGGCCGCCGGCCAACCCGACTATCGCGGACCCTAAGACGGCGCCTTTGCCCATCCTGACGTTGACATAATAGGCGAGCACCGCGGCCACAACCGACGTAAGGATCAAACGGGACCCGACATCCCAGCCCGGAACGGACCCAGTAAGCAACGGGTGCCCCAGAAGCACGGCAGATAGACAGCATGCCCCGCAGGCTATGGTACCGAGTTTCCCGCCAAAACCGTTGAACACGTCTTGCGCCAAGACGTATATGACGCCTGCCACGGCAGCAGCCAAGATGATCTCCGTCTGGTTCAGGATCTTCGGCGACGCCATTCCTACAAAGCTTCCGCAATATATGGGAACCCCGTATGCCGGCAGAAGCACTCCGGCCAACACTCCGACCAAGGCGGCGGCCACAACCGCCCCGAGCTGCATGTTCACGTTAAGCCAGTACGATGCCAAAGCCCCCACGAAAACCGCCACAAGGAGCTTCAGGTCCTTAGCGGGAAACACCGGCCCTTCGTGTGGAGCATGGACCGCCGGCCACTCAAGATAGAACCCGTACAAGAGACTGGCCGCCACTAGGCCAATAAGAGCCGTGAGAAGCGCCCCGGTACCCAGAGCCACCGCCAACGCATAGTAGAAGAGCAAGCCGCAAGTGGCTGCCAGCAGAAGGAAGCCTGCTGTGCGTTTGGCAATCACATGTCTCGCCTCCATATATCAGGGTGGGTATATACATTGAGCCTATTGTTCCGGACAAACCCGACGACGGAGATGCCAAGCCGGTCCGCCAACCCAACCCCCAGGTCGGTCGGCGGTGCCTTGGATGCAATAAGCCTCACGCCGCACGCCGCCGCCTTCTTAACCATTTCCGAGTTGATCCTCCCGGTTGTGGCCAGATACTTGTCCTCGAAGGAATCGCCCTCCAGGAAACACTGCCCCACAACCCGATCAACAGCGTTGTGCCTGCCTATATCCTCACTCCAATACACGATACCACAAGCCGAGCACAAAGCGGCAGCGTGCGCGGCCCCGGTTAGTCCGAAGAGAGGAGATATCCTGAGAAGGTCGTCCACTGCGTCACACACTTGGCGGGGAGAAACCTTCAGTTCATCACAGGCTTTGCCCAAGCTCCCATTGTCAGCGACATCCACGGCCACGCGGAGAGTTTGCCCGGAACCGGTCGTGTCCGGAAGTGGCCAGGGGCCGCAGACGGTTACTCGCTGTCCCCTGCGTATGAGATTGCCGGTCAGCATCCATCCAACGACAAGGGCATCCAGAGAGTGAGGCGAACACTGAAGGCTGCCGGCAGGTTCCCCGTTCAAAGTGACGAACACCTCGGCCTCGGTCACAACAACATCGTCAGAGACACAGGCCTCCTCAGACTGTCCTCCTGCGTCTCGTATCCGTGTGATCCTGACGGACCTATACGAACCGGCCTCGGCTTCAACGACGTTCAATCGTGGGACCTCCTTTGAAGCGCCGGTCACCGACCGGCGGAGGTTCTCAAGGTCCTCCCTGGTATTGATGTTGACGAAAGACGCCAAGTTCGGGTCGACCGCGCGGAGCAGGCCCTCTTCTACATAGACCGTCTTGACATCCTCGAAGAAGCCTCTAACTCGCAGGTCGCCGGAAGCAAGCCTCTTTTCTATCTGGGGAAGGCAGCTGCGCGCATAGATGGCGAACAGGGGCTCTATATTAGAGCCTACTTTGGGCACAAAGGCGTCCTCGCCTTTGAACGCCTCCACCATCCATCTAACAAGTTCAGGCTGAATATGAGGCATATCGCATGCCACTACGAACACATATGGTGTCCGGACCGCCCGGAGGGCGCTGTAGATACCTACAAGCGCCCCCGTCTTGTCCTGTACCTCGTCGTATATGACGTGGACGCCCTGAACATCCAGGCCATTGCCTTCCCTGGATACCACGACCACATGAGGGAGAGCCTCCCTCATGCGGTCGATGACGTGAGCGATCATCGGCCTGTCGCCAACCATCAGAGAGGCTTTGTGAACTCCCATTCGCCTGCTCTGACCGCCGGCCAGAACGACAGCCGTGATATTTTCAGGATTCACAGGACGACCCGGCCACGACCGGAGACTCGGCCTCGTCCGCCAGTTTCTCGACCTTCACAGCGCAGGCCTTGAACTCCGGTATTTTGGACTTGGGGTCAAGCGCGGCGTTGGTCAGAACATTGGCCGCTGACTCGGCAAAGTGGAACGGCATGAACACCACTTTGGGTGACGTCCGTGTAGTCACCAAAGCCTTTACCTTGATCTGACCTCTTCTCGACGAGACCCGGACCATCTCGCCGTCACCCACGCCCAGCTTCTGCGCCGTCTCGGGGTGCAACTCGATGTACCCCTCGGGCCTGTGCTTGTGAAGCCCTTTTGATCTCCTTGTCATGGAACCGGTGTGGAAGTGGAACAGCATCCTTCCGGTTGTGAGGACGAGGGGATACTCGTCATCGGGAACCTCTGCCGGTGGAACGTGTTCCACGGCGGTGAACAGTCCCAGTCCCCTAGAGAACTTACCTTTGTGTAGGTATGGGGTTCCAGGATGATCTTTGTCGGGACACGGCCACTGGAGCCCGTCGCCTTCTAACCTGTCATGGGTTATCCCGCCGTAAAGCGGCGTCAAGGAGGCGACTTCCTCCATGATCTCGGCCGTCGAACCGTAGCTCATTTCGTACCCCATCCTGGACGCGATGTCACAGATGATCTTCCAGTCTGACCTCGCCTCGCCCGGTGCCTTTACCGCAGGCCTCAAGAGCTGTACTCGCCTCTCGGTGTTGGTGAAGGTCCCGTCTTCTTCGGCGAAACTGGTCGCAGGCAGCACCACGTCGGCGAGCTTGGCAGTCTCGGTCATGAAGATGTCTTGAACCACCAGGAACTCGAGATTCTCCAAGGCCTCTCTGACGTGGTTGATGTCGGGGTCAGAGACCATGGGGTTCTCACCCATGATATAGATGGCTTTCAACTTGCCTTCGTGCGCCGCGTTCACCGCTTCGGTTACCGTCAACCCGACCTTATCGGGGAGACGACGCCCCCAAGCCTTTTCGAACTTGGCCCTTATCTCAGGGTTGGTCACCGCCTGGTAGCCGGGATAGCTGTTGGGAAGAGCGCCCATGTCGCAGGCACCCTGGACGTTGTTCTGCCCGCGGAGCGGGTTGACTCCGGCGCTGGGTTTGCCCAGGTTTCCCGTAAGCATGGCCAAATTGGCGATGGTAAGCACGTTGTCCGTACCACATGCGTGCTGCGTAATGCCCATCGAGTAGATGATCGAGGCCGATTCCGCCTGCGCGTACTCGATGGCGGCCTGGACGATGGTCTGGGCCGGCACACCGGTCACCTCGGCGACTTTCTCCGGCGTGTACTCCGCTACGCACTTCTTGAGGGCTTCGAAATTCTCGGTGCGGGTTTCCACGAACTCTCTGTCGTACAAGCCCTTCTCGATGATGACGTTCATCATACCGTTCAGGAGGGCGATGTCGCTTCCCGGCACGTGCTGCACAAATACATGTGCCAGAGCGGCTAGGTCCGTCCTCCTGGGGTCTGCGACGATGAGTCTGCCGCCGCTTTTCAGAGCTTCTTTGACCTGGAGTCCGATGACCGGATGGTTTTCAGTAGTGTTGCTGCCTATCACGAAGATTGCTTTGGCGCCTGAGATCTCCCCGATGGAGTTGGTCATCGCGCCGCTTCCGAAAGCCGCGGCCAGTCCGGCTACAGTAGACGCATGACACAGCCTCGCGCAGTGGTCAACGTTGTTGGTGCCGAGACAGGCCCTTGTGAACTTCTGCATAACGTAGTTGACCTCGTTGGATACCTTGGCCGATGAGAAAGTGGCAACCGAGTCGCTGCCATATTCCTTTACGTACTCACCCAGCTTGGAGGAGACAAGGTCGAGCGCCTCATCCCACGTGGCGGTCCTGAACTCTCCGCTCGCGTCTTTTATGAGCGGTGTGGTGAGACGGTCGGGATGCTGGATGAAATCCATGCCGAACCTGCCCTTGACACACGTAAGGCCGTGATTCACGGGACCATCGGCACCGGAAGCTCCCACGATCTTGCCGTTCTTGACATGCAGGTTCACGAGGCATCCCGTCCCGCAGTAGGGACACACGGTTTCGACCTTCTCGATCTCCCAAACCCGTCCCTTGCCGATGCTCAACTTGGGCGTCAGAGCGCCCACGGGACATACCTGGACGCAGTTGCCGCAGAAGACGCACGTAGACTCCTCAATGGGCTTGTCGTGGGGAGGGGCGACCTTTGTATCGTAACCACGCCCGACAAAGCCTATGGCGCTTACGCCTTGGATCTCCTTGCAGACCGTGCTGCACCGGCCGCACAGGACGCACTTGCTGAGGTCACGCTCAATGAACGGGTTGGTGTTGTCGAGCTCCGGAGCCCTGGTGGTCTTGCCGAACAACTCGGCGTCAGCACCGTAGTCATATGCATACTCTTGGAGCTTGCATTCACCGTTTTTCTCGCAGCTCAAGCAGTCGGTCCTGTGATTGGAGAGCAAGAGCTCCAAGATTGTCTTTCGAGCGGCTCTCACTCTCTCTGAATCGGTGTAGACCACCATACCGTTGCCGGCAGGGGTCGTGCACGCGGTTAGGAGAGTCCTGGCTCCTTGAACTTCCACCAAACACATACGGCATCTTCCCGTCGGGCTGAGTCCTTTGAGATAGCACAGTTGGGGCAACTCGATGCCGAGCGTCTCCGCAGCGCTAAGGACGGTGGCGCCTGCCTCTACAGTCACCTCTCGTCCGTCGATTGTCAGGTTAACCATAGCCATGCCCAAACCACCTACCCTTTCACGTCGCAACGCAAGCACCTGGATGCTTCGCGCTTCGCCATGCTCTCATCGAATCCCAGTTCCACTTCAGCAAAGGACCCCAACCTGAGGGACATAGGCGCCTTCTTGGCGTGCACCCTTGAGGTCTTCTCTTCGTTGATGGGACCGGACAGTCTGCGCTCGTGCCTGGAGGGAGGTACTACGTCTCCATGACCGCCGAGATACGCGTGTATGGAGCGGGCAGCCCGTTTCCC
>DUUV01000038.1 GCA_012841375.1 Candidatus Fermentithermobacillaceae bacterium | reverse complement strand
GCCGGAGCGAAGCGGTTGTCTCCTACTCCGGTGATGATCCCGGCTTTCACGGCAGCCGATACGTACCCCTTGGCCCACTCTGCGATCTCCGCGGTATCCGCGAAGGTGAGCTCGGGTTCGGCGTCGGGCTCAAGGCCTGCCGCCAGTACCACCATCTTCGCGAACTCCTGCCTGGTGATCCCTGTCTCGGGACGGTAAGTGCCATCTTCATAGCCGCCTACCACGCCCAGGCTGACCAGCCTCAGGATGTCCTTCTCGCCCCAATGACCGAGTATGTCGCTGAGAGCGGGCATATCGGGCTTGGCCATCACTGCGAACACCGTGAAGTGGTCGGTTACGGCGGTAACCTTTCCGGTCTCGGGATCAACCCTGGTGGGCAGAGCGATCCACGCTTCCGCCTTCTCATCCCAGTAGAAGACCCTGAGGTCGTCAAGAGTGGCCTCGGCCTCCTCAAGTTCCTCTTCAGTCACCGTGAACGTGATGGTTATGGGCTCAGAGAACTGGGTAACGAGCTCTCCGTCGTCCTTCTCGGCAGTGATCTCGAAGACCTTGCCGGCTACCATGACCATACCCGTAGTAGGCTGGGTGACTTCTATCACCGGAGCCAACGTCACGGTCACATTCTCCGGAACCGCGTTGGGAGGCAGATCGACTGCGGCGCTCCCATCTTCCAGCTCAACCGTCCCGCCCGCTTCTGTTTCCACGGTTTCGGTGACCGAAGGAGCGATGACGGGAGGCTCCGTGGGCGGCTGCGAAGGAGGAGTCGGTTCGTCGTCATCTGGAGCCACGTAGTTGGAGAGATTCCGTTGCGTCATAACCGGGCTTACATACCACGGATCGTAGGTGACGTTACCCACTAGCCTAGACGCGGGTGAGGTCCACCCGGTACCCCAGTAGTTTTGCGCCGCGCTGATAGGCGCATCGTCCTGGTTCTCGATGGCGACGGTGTTTCCAACGAAGACCGTCTTGCTGATGCTGTTATTCTCGTTCGGACCGTAACCCGCCCCCGGCCCACTGTCAGTGGCTTGCAGACGGATAGCGATCTCGTTGTCGCTGAAGTCGCTATTGGTCACCGTCATATTGGATACACCCGCCAACTCGAGAGCGCCCATTTCAGCGATGTTGCTTATCTTCACACTGTCGAGGACTGCAGTGTCCACAGCGTTAAGGATGATGCCGTACTTCGCGCCGTTCACCACGATGTCCCTAAGGGTCAGGTCCGTTGTGTACGGGCTGTCATCGGGAGTGCCCGACAGAGCGATGAACCCGCACGCATCCTCCGAGTGCAAGGTAAAGCCTTGCACAGTTATGCCGGCAATTGGCCTGAGCGGCGAGTCCGCTGAGATGTTACCCAACAGGGCCACCGCATTACCCGATGGAGGCGCTATCGTTGTGACGCTCGACCCGGCCCCCACAAGACTAAGTCCATCCTTGCCGGCCGGGATAGTGACGTTCTGTGTAAAGATGCCGGCCGTCACGTTGATCGTGTCGTCGGGTGAGGCAGCGTTGATGGCTTCCTGGATCCCGTAATAGAGACCGTTCAACCGCGCTGCGTTCCAGATCTCATCGGTCACATCATTGAACGTGTTGGTGCCGATTGCTATCTCGCTGTTCCCCGGGCTCAGCGTTATCCCGCGGAAGCAGTTGCTGAACGTGTTGTTGTAGATCTCTGTCTCGTCCGATGGCACGAGGTCGTACCGGTCATTACCCCACAGGTACAGACCGCCGGTATCGGTATCACCGTTAAAGGTGTTTCCGTAAACCTTCGAGTTCCTATGCAGGTTGATCTCCAAGCAGTACTGGCCTTCCGTCACAGTGAACACGTTCCCGGCAACGGTGGCGTCCCCAATATCCGCGGCAATGTTGGTCTTGGCACCTGTCACCGCGTTGTCGATGAAGTCAAACCCATCGATCACCGTAGTCCCCGATATGAATACGCCCTGATACGTTACCGGTCCCTCGATCACATTCCCTTTGATCTTGAGGTCCTGGTACTGAGGCCCGGAGACGAGCAACCCGTATCCCGCGCCGTTCAGCCTGTTGTTGAGGATAGTGACCTCATCACCGCTTTTCTCAACGGTGATGGCCCGCACTCCGGTACCGATGATGTTGTTCCTGATGGTGAGCCCATCGACAACCGTGCCACCGGTGTACACCGGGAATCCTGCGTCGCCGGAGCTGATCGTGAAGCCGTCGATGACCACGTTGGGACTTCCTACGTTCACTACGACCCCGCCGAGATCGTTGCCGCCGATTACCGCTTCTTCGCCACGGGTCATGGTGTTAGGGTTGACCCCGGAGTTGGGGCCCTTGAGCGTAACCGGTTTCGATATTGCGAGGCGCTCGGCGTACGTACCCGGCTTCACGTTGATGGTTCCGCCCGGGGCGACCCGCCCAAGCGCTTCGAGTATGGTCGTGTAAGGCCGGAGTGCCGTTCCGTCTCCCGAAGGTATGGCTTCGGCATCGACCCAGACTGCCGAAAGCACAGGCGGACTGACCCTCTGGTCCTCGACAACGGCTCCTTCATTCGCTTCGCCTAGGGCAACGATGTCTGGGTAGATGGCCGGATCGGTGCCGGCCGGGATAGCGATATCCACGTAATTGGCCGAGTCCTCTCTCCGCCACTCGTTGTCAGTGAGGGTTACGTTGGCCCTAATCGAAGCCCCTGTCTCACAGCCGGTGATAATGTTACCGGTCACGGTCGCGGGACCTAGTAGGTTATCCGAGACCCTGAGTCCGGTTTTCACCCCTGTGATAGTGTTGTTGGACACCGTGATATCCGTCCCGTAGGAACCCGTAGAGATGCCGTAGACACTGGTGCCCGGGTTGTCAACATCCCATATGACGTTGTCGTGGATGTTCACATTCGCCGTTGTGTCAGTCGTGCTATTGCCCCACGTAAAGATCCCTATGGCTCTCTGGGACGCGTCTCCGTTCTTTATGTTGTAGATCCGATTATTAGCGATCTCCAGGCCGTCAACCGGGCCGATGTTGAACCCGAAAGTCCCAAAACTCGCGGGCGACCTGTCGGGAGTGCCCATGTCGCAGATCACGCAGTTGATGACCCGGATATTGGAGTTTCTGCCTCCCGAACCGATCACTACTCCTGAGGCATCCGCCGTACCGTTGTACTCGGGATTGGTAATCGTGAAGCCGTCCACCGTTACATTGTTGGCCTTGATGTTCACCATGTAGTAATGCTCGGAGGCATGGTTGCCGTTGAGGATGGTCTCCTCGGGCCCATTGGTCGAACGCAGCGTGATCGACTTATCGATCACAATGCTCCCGAAGTATTCGCCTGAACCCACCAAGATGGTGTCACCATCTCTCGCATTGTCCAGAGCTTCCTGGATTGTGTCGTAGGTTTTGTTGAGTGTGTTGTTCATGACAGGTCGACCCGTCACGAGCTGTGTCAGGGCTTCATCAGCAAACCAAGGATCGAATTGGACTTCCTCTCCGGTAACGGTGGTCGCAGAAGGGGTCGTCCCGTTCCAGTAGTTGAGCGTCGCGTCTATGGGCCCGTTGGCCGAAGCCTTGAGGAACTCTTCAGGGCTATCCTTAACCATCACATTGTAGTTGACTGTAGTGGTCGCGGTTACGCCGTGGAGCCGTAACGCACGACCGCCTCCATCGTCGTCGCCGTCCCAGTTCCTCAAGACATTCCAGCTGATATCCAGTGTTCCTACTGCATCGCTTGTGACTTGGATACCGTTGTAATCCACGTCTTCTATGTGATTATGGGTTATGCTGCTATCCCCACTGCAGATAGAAACGGAAATGCCTGATGGATCTATGCCGGTGACGCCTACGATCCTATTGTTGGTAATCGTCAGGTTCTCGGCTTCATCATATGTACTCAAGTTGAGTCCTATGGCCGCCATGTTACTGTCTGAGGTAATGCTCTGGAACCTATTGTTGGATATGGTCAGATTCCTAAGGACAACAGGATCTGAACCGGTCCAGCCGGTAAACTGGACTCCTTTCCCTTGGAAATCGAACCCTTTGATCTCGACTCCGTCCAACGAGTCCCGTCCACGGATTATGCCGCCGGTGAGAACCGTCTTTTTGTCTTCATCCCATTCGCCGGCGTTCGGGTCTTTGTCGTGGTTGGCTCCGTACAGCTTCACGCTCTCGGAGAGCGCGATCTCTTCATCGTAAGTGCCCGGAGCAACCAGGATAATATCACCTGAGCCGGCAGCATCTACGGCTTCCCGAATGGTCATATGGTATGTGTCTTTGTTCACGTTGTGGACTGGCTGTCCCAGCAAGAACACATTCTCATCAAGACCCTGTGGTTGACCGTAGACCTCCTCTCCCACACTTGCCTCGGTAAAGCCTGCCGGCATAGGAACTTCTCCATCTTCTGCCACGACTACTCCGCCTAGTCCTCCGAACACCATCGTGAACGTCAGTACAAATGTCGTGAGGACTCCGGCCAATCTCTTTTTCTGCAATATAACCCACCCCCGATGTGCTCACTGCGGACATGACAAGAACAGCCCGCACTGCAGCCGGTCTTACATTGGCTCCGGGCAAGCACAGGTGGTCGCCCATCCTTGCCCTTCACTGCCTCCGCATCTGAACTCGAATTCCAGTGTTCATCGTCATCTAGAGACCATAAGAGCCGACGCTACACGAAGTCCATGCTTTTCGGATTGGAAACAAGCCTCCTTTTCGGCGATTTTCGGACACCCATCCCTTGGGAACGATGTCCATACCCCCATCTATGACTACGGACGTGGTACTTTGGAGACCAAAACGTCAGTATTTCTGATGGTAACATAGGACCTTCGTCTCAGTCCCGGAAAATCCTCTCGGTTTTTCAGAAGATAACGGAGCATTCGGTTTTCTTCGCGTTCGAAGTACCTATTTCGATCCGCCAGGGAGTATCAGGTACATCCGTGGGCGTGTCTCGTTATCCTCCCGCCCGGCGCCTGAAGGCTAGGCCTTTGGTCTCATTTTCCGGCTCTACCTGCGGAAATCCAAAACTCCCACCCGTAAACGACCGATTACCTCAGTGTAAGAAGTATGGACTTTGGCCATCCTGACGTTCCTCGACAAAGGCAAACCGGCCGTAAGGCCGGGACGCAAAGCCACAGGGCCTGCCCCAGCGAGGCAGGCCGGCTGGGTTACCGAAAGGACCGGGGGCCGGTGAAGGCACCTCTTGAGGAACCCTGGGTTGGCCGCCCAGGAGGCGATCCTTTGTCAGGCGGTGCCTTTGGTGACGAGTTAATCACTGGAGACAGGGCTCTAGCAGTTCTCTTAACTGTGTGTGTGGCGGCGGCCATGTTCGCCATTATGCCTGGGACAGTGGTCGCAAGCCCCAGACTCTCCTCCGAACTATCCGAGTCGCTGCTTGAGCTCATCAACAAGGAACGCTCTCAGGCAGATCTCCCGGCTCTGGCGCTGCGTGAGGACCTCACCAGGGTCGCGGAAGCACACGCCGCGGATATGATTGAGGCCGGCTACTTTGGGCACATGTC
>DUUV01000010.1 GCA_012841375.1 Candidatus Fermentithermobacillaceae bacterium | reverse complement strand
TTCTATGTGCGGGTCAAGCAGGATCCCGCGAATCGCAGTAGAGGCTCTTGGCTAGACGATCCTCAGTTCCTACCCTTTGCCATTAGGAATTCTCCGCAATCAACCATGCTTGACATCCGGTAAACCCTTAGTTCAAAGCTGGAGATTAGTGATGACCGGTTGTACGAACAAGTGCTCCAGGAGACGTATAGCTGAGGCAGGAGCACGGGATGCATGGAGGATTCTTACCACAGAACCCTGAACCCTATGCCAGGTTTTCGACAGGCTTTCGATAGACCGCGAATGGGACACAGGCTATTCTGAAGTTGCCTTGCGCAGTCCAGATTGAGTTCAGGAGGGGTGAGCGTCAGGCTGTGCGCATAGCCATCTGTGACGACGAAGCATCTCAGCGCCATTACGTTCGCCGGCAGGTCGAAGGATGGGCTGCCAGGCGCGGACATGTTGTCTCCGTTCACCTCTTTGTGAGCGCTGAAGCTCTTATGTTTGCATACGACGAGGACAAGGGTTTCGATGTCCTGCTTCTCGATATTCAGATGGGGAAGATGGATGGCGTGGCTCTCGCCAAGAGGCTCAGGGCCGACAACGAGTGGCTTCAGATCGTCTTCATCACAGGTTTTCCTGATTTCATCTCCGAAGGATACGAGGTCTCAGCTCTTCACTATCTCTTGAAACCGGTTGATGAGGAAAAACTCATGGAAGTACTGGACAGAGCTGTGTCTCGGCTAAGGACCGCCCCGAGTATGATCCTTTTCAGGAGAGGTGGCGGCTACCTTCGTATTCCCGCCGACGAAATATACTACGCCGAAGCGTTCTCCCACAGCGTGACTCTGGTTACGGAGAAAGGGAAGGAGACCTTCAGCATGCGCCTCAGTGATATGGAGGAGCTCCTGGGTGAGGGATTCTTCCGTTGCCACCGATCGTATATCGTCTCGATGAAGCACGTCAGGCGAGTCACTCGAACGTCGTTGGTCCTGGATAACGGTGTGGAAGTCCCGCTTTCGCGGAGCCTGTATGACGCGGCGAACCAGGCCTTCATCAAGACTTACTTCTAGGGGGTACGAGCGATGCCGGGGTGGGCGTGGGTCGTGGCAGCTTTGACTGCGCTTGCCTTGACCTATGGGCTTGTGCGGCTGATCCGGACGCTTCTCTACCGGTTTGTCGATAGGCGCATAGCGTCCTATCAAAATGACCTTGTCGCAAAGCACCTTGAAGAGGTCCAGAACATGTACCGCGAGATGCGGGGCTGGCGACACGACTATCACAATCACATCCAGACGATGAAGGCCTACCGGAGGCTGGGTGAGGACGAGAAACTCGACGAGTACCTCGCAGGGCTTGAATCCGACCTCGCCGTTGTTGACACCTTGCTGAGGTCAGGGAACGTGAACGTGGATGCCATACTGAACTCCAAACTATCTCTGGCGAAGGACAAGGGGATCAAGGTTAACGCCAAGGCGGTTGTTCCGCACCAACTGTCGATATCGGAGATCGACCTCTGCGTGATCTTGGGGAACCTCTTGGATAACGCTATTGAAGCCACGATGAAGATTGATAGGCCAGACGCCAGGAGCATTCGCGTGTACATCGACGTAAAGCGCGATCACCTCTACATCTCCGTGACCAATACATCCGGCGAGAGGGCCCGGAAGCAGGATGGGCGCTACGTAAGCAGCAAGGGCGGTTATCACGGCTTCGGCCTCCTGCGGGTAGACAGGCTTGTTGACAAGTACGGAGGATATATCAAACGCCGCGACGAGGAAGGCGCATTCTCCACAGAGATCATGCTTCGGGTGTAGCTTCACATGCAATTCACGTCGGAATTCACTCAATCCACGCCGATCTGCTCCCCGGTTGGACACTGGGTGTCATAATCATCGGTGGGGGTAGGTCAGATGAAAAACTCGGCGGCGGGTTACTCTTTAGGTTCGAACATCATGTACTCGCTCCGGATGCACTGGCGCGCCAAGCGGTCTACTCTTGTGTTTTGCGCGGTAGACACTGCGCTAACCGTGCTGTTGCCGTTCGTCCGCATACTCCTGCCGAAGATAGTCATCGATGAGCTGATGGCGGGCACAACTCCTTCGCATTTCACCGCGGTCGTGGGCGGCGCTGCGGTCGCGCTCATCGTCCTGAACTGGGCCAAGGGCTACACCGACTTTATAGCCACGCACTCCGTGGGCACAATCGCGATTGTTGAGGCATTCGCCCGGACGGCAGAGAAACGGATGGACATGGACTACGAGGCCCTAGAGGATCCCAAGACTAAGTCGCTCGAAGAGAAGGCACTGCGTGCTTCGGAGTCAAACCACACGCCTGCGCACAACACTCCTCGCACCCTGACGAGGCTGGTTTCGAACGTGCTCGGATTTGCCCTCTACGGAACCGTAATAGCCACTATCCATCCGGTAATCCTGGTTCTACTGATCGTATCTGCGCTGGTCAACTGGCTGTCACTTTCGCGGGCGCGCAGGTATGAACGGGAGACGACAGATGAGAGGTCCAAGATCTATAGCAAGCTCCGGTACATCCAGGAGAGCACAAAGACTCCGGAAAGGGCTAAGGACGTGCGCCTTTACCCGGTGGCGCAGTGGATGAAGGGGTTGTTCTCAAGTATTGCGCAAAGATACGAAGCCATCCAGGACAAGGTAGCGACCCGCCACATGGTAGCGCAGTTGGTGGATGCCGCCATGATCCTCATTCGGGACGCCGGGGCGTACGCCTACCTGACCTATCTTCTCTTGCAGGGCGAGATTGGGCTCGGCGACTTCGTCCTGGTCTTCTCGGCCATAGGCGCGTTCGCGGGATGGGTTTCGGGCATTATCCTGGAGTCGAGCGAGATGCTGAGGGCGTCCGCCGAACTGAGCGATATCCGCACGTTCCTCGATATTCCCAGCGAGGCTAACATGGGACCGGGAGCCCTACTGCCCACCGGAAACATGCTTCCGCCGGCCATATCATTGCGGAACGTGAGCTATACCTACCCGAAAGCCGATGCCCCGACGCTAAGGAAGATCGATATCGATATCAAGCCGGGCGAGCGGATCGCGATAGTGGGCGAAAACGGCGCCGGCAAAACTACCTTAGTGAAGCTGATATGCGGGCTGTACAGACCCCAGGAAGGAAGCGTCTCGCTGGCCGGCATCGATGCCAGGGACTACAACAGGGACGAGTACTTCACCCTGTTCTCAACCGTCTTCCAGGACATTCATCTGCTCTCGACTACCATCGCGGGGAACGTCTCTCAGGCGCCCCTTGAAGCAACGGACCTGGAAAGGGTTGTTGAATGCCTGAAGGCGGCGGGCCTCTACGAAAGGGTTCAGACCATGCCTCGCGCTGAGAACACCATGCTTGTGAGGCAGATCAATGATGATGCCGTGGAACTCTCCGGAGGGGAAAAGCAGAAACTGGCCCTTGCCCGCGCCCTGTACAAGGACGCTCCTATCATCATACTGGACGAGCCAACCGCCGCCCTTGACCCGATCGCCGAAAGTGAGGTCTACAAGAAATACGCCGAGCTTACGCGGGGGAAGACGTCCGTCTACATCTCCCACCGGCTGGCGAGCACTCGTTTCTGCGACCGCATCCTATTCCTGGACAATCACACCATCGCAGAGATCGGGACGCATGACGAACTGATGAGCCTGGGCGGCAAGTACGCGAGGATGTTTGAAGTGCAGGCCCAGTACTACAAGAGAGCTGGCGAGGTGGAGCCGGAATGAGCGGGGGAGACACGGGGCGCATCGACTTGAGGAGGGCGTGGGCGAACACCCTGCGGGCTATTGGGATAATCCGCGGACGGTATCCCGGCGACCTGGAGCTATCCGGTCTCAGTTCTCTGATTCAGACGGCGCAGCCGCTAAGCGTCTTGTACCTATCGGCGCGTATCCTTGATGAGCTTGCCGGCGGACGGGACGTGCGGACGATAGTCACGTATGTGAGCATCACGGTGACACTTACCTTCTTCCTGTCCGTCCTCCGTTCGGTGATCGAACGCAGACTGGCGGTCATCCGGAGCACGTTTTTGCAGAAGATGTACTTCCTGCACAGCGAAAAGTACATGGCCATGGACTACAGTCACGTGGACAAGTCGAGGACCAACGAGATGCTGGCCGACATCGAGGCCAAGATCAATGGAAACAGTTTAGGAATTCCGAATGTACACTACATCTTCCCTAGGCTAGTGCAGCGATTCGTCGGCGTGATCGTTTCCGGGCTTCTCTTGGTCGGCATGTTTCGGGTCGAGGGTTCTTATAGAGGCTGTTGCCAAAAGGATCGACGTAGCCCAACGCATGAGCTAAGATCTAGATAGAACCCTGCGTCTGGAGTGAGCCTCCATGATGAAATGCAAGCACCCCGGCACCAAGCTCATCTACACGTTCTCCCTCGACGATTACATACCCGAAGACCATTTCCTTAGGATTGTTGATGAGCTAGTTGACTTCAGTTTTGTGAGGGACCTGGTGAGGAGGTTCTACTCCGATCGGGGCGCGCCATCCGTGGACCCGGTGGTCATCTTCAAGATGTCTCTCCTGGGCTACTTCTATGGCATCTCAAGCGAAAGGCGGCTGGCTGAGGAATGTAGGTACAACCTCGCGTTCAAGTGGTTCCTGCACTATGACA
>DUUV01000058.1 GCA_012841375.1 Candidatus Fermentithermobacillaceae bacterium | reverse complement strand
TAACATACGACCCTGTGCGTTTCACCTATATCAAGTTAGGAGAGATAGTGGGACAGGCGTTTAGGGATGGTGCTCAGCTGAAATAACCCCTGAAACCGTCTTGATGGGTTTCGAACCCATCATGCGGACTTGTGGGTACCACGTCACAGATCCTTGGACCTTGTGGGTGCCATACCCCACATATTGGGAACTCATGGGCGCTACAGCCCACATCCTGGAGGTTTGTGGGGAGCAAATCCCACATCGTTGAACGTCGTGGGTAATACGTCTCATATCTTCCGACGAAACCTTGTTTGACACCCTAAGCCCTATGTGCTAGGATTCTGCTCTCTCGAACCCATCCTCGAACTCGCTTTCATGTGCGAGGGGCCTTCTTGGCGCGTTCGTACCGTCGGTGTTCTATGGGATGTTCGTCAGGAACCCCCGCGTGAAGGGGCTATCGAGTGTTATTGTACTTCTAGCGCGCATGGCTATCACATTTGGAGTCAAGTACTACCTTTTCCGCCAAACCGGCGATGCGATTGCAGCCGTTCTGTATGAAGGTGCGCTGATATGGCTCTTCACAAAGCCGACGCTGGAGACCATCTAAGGCCTCTTTCTCTTCGAGATTGGGCACTTGGTTCTCAGGGGCCCGGCAGCTGAATCTGGATGATGGCCACTGGTTCGTCACTATCTTCGGCCTCACGATTTACTACACGATAAGGGCCGTCAGCGTCGTTCAGGAAAAGAAAGCGCCCGTGATCGAATCGGAATGATGGCCCTGTCCACGAGGCGTGCCTCAAGGGACTGCGCGTCGTCTGGACCAAGAGTGCAATCCCGCCCATTGGGTGGTTTTCAGGAATGGATTCCGCAAATAGCTTGACATCGGCGTGTTTCAGGAATGAACTCCGCAATCAGGTGGAGGGTTGCTAGGATACTCCGAGACTAGCCGTACCCGGTCTGTATGTCCCCGCAGCACGGTAACGAGCTTCCTATCTAGCGTATAGCAGGTACAACCGTAACTCTCGGCCACGGCCACGTAGGTCGCGTCGTATGCCGTGACCCCGGGGATGGACGACAGCGCAAGCACCGATCGTCCCAGGCGATCTATGTCAGCGAACAGTATTCCGAGCCCCACGAAGGCATCCCAAGCCAGAACGGCGTCTTCCGGAGTAATCCGACGTCTTCGTACTGCCACAGAAAGAGCGTTCACGAGCTCATGCTTGAGGAGCGGCGGGGCCATGAGAGCTGCCCGTTTCGCTTCGACATCCGCCATTAGCCTCTCAGAGCCGGCACAGTCCTCCTCGTCGGGCAGGACCCATCCGGCCAGGACGCTCGCGTCAGGGACAACCAGCACCGGGCTACGCGTCGCTACGGTCGATGTGCCCCCTATCCTGCAGTTCTTTTCGCGAGTCCCGAATGAGCGCGGTCGCGCTGCCTTTTCGAGTCCGGGCGCGTATGTCGCGCAGGGTCCTTATGGCCCGGCTTCGTTCGTTAACTGCGTCGGCTTCTCCGTAGCCGCTGGTCGCCGCAGGGATCGGACTGAACATCGCCGACGATGCGCGGTCTCTGGCGATTACGACATCTCTTCGTTCCAAGGATGGAGATCGTCCGTCACTCAGCACCCAATCATCCAAGTCGGCCTTGGAGAACCGCCACGTCCGGCCGATCTTGTGGGCAGGTATGATTCCCTGCCTGGCATAGGCCCTGATGGTGTAGGCTGACAGGTTCAGCATCTCGGCGGCTTGTTCAGGAGTCAAGTAAGTGTCGCTCATGTTTGTGCCTCCTGATGCGATAGTATCAGGTTGGCCAACACAGAGCAATAGAAACAAACAAAGAACAACTATCATTTTCTGGATAACGCCTTCTCGGCCCCCGGCACGAAGTGTAGGATAGAAGGTTTGGTCGACTCTGGAAGGGATTAGGCGCATCGCCCGAAACCTCGGCCTTGACCGAAACACGGTAAGGAAGTACATCCGCCCGGCACTTGAGGCTGGCTTTCAGCCAGGTAAAGCCCGAACCGAGGCTGAATGGGCTGAGTTCATCCGGATGACCTTTCCCGAGACAGCGACCCGATGAAGCGTCACAAGGTGTTCGAAGAGATAGGGCTACCAAGGGCTCCGTCCCAAAAGTAATCCCTATGGCGGCAAGGCGGGATCGGTCACAGAAGAGATTGTGGACCAGGCAGTGATGCTCCGTCGCGAGGTGCCGACCAGGAGCATCCGCCAGATCATCACAATCCTTGAGATGGAAGGCCTTGTCGCCCCGGGAGAGGTAGAGCGGTCAACGCTCCAAGACTACCTCGTAAAACGAGGCTATGGTTCAAAGCAACTCAGCATGTATCACTCAACAGGTGCCGGCGCGGCAAGAAGGTTCCAGCTCCTCCACAGGAACGACCTTTGGCAGATGGACCTGAAGTACCTTTTGGTGCTACCGGAAACGGCCAAGCGTAAGGCGCGGCAGCTTTATGCTTCTGTGATCATCGATGACGCGACAAGGTAGTCACGGCTTGCAGAGTGTACGAAAAGCAGGACACCTGGAATGTGCTGGACAGCTTTCGGCATGCCATCGAACGTTACGGGCTGCCCGATAGGGTGTTTACCGACAATGGCAGCCAGTACATAAGTCGCCACATGACTCAGGTCTGCGCCAAGCTGGGGATAAAGAAACTCACGGCCCGCCCAATGGCCGCTTCCGCCAAAGGCGAAGTAGAGGCCATGAACAAGTACCTTGATAGGTTTGTGGAAGAGGTCAGACTGAAACGCCCCCAAAGCGCCGCCGAGGTGGAGCACTACCTTAGAATCTGGCTTTACGAGCTCTATCAAACCAAACCTCACTCCGCCCTTAACGGGAAAACGCCCGAACAGGCTTTCAAAGAAGACGACCGTCCCCTTAAAGCATCCCATGGGAGGCGGGCCAGGACCTGATCGGCATGAACGTGGACGTCGCCTTCCGCCCCGACAACCCTGACGAACTTGAGGTATTCCACAAAGGGTTTGAACCGCGAAAGATTAAGCCCCTTACGATAACGGAGCACAGCGCGCCGCGCAAGAGGATCCCCTTGCCGCAAAAGGTAAGCCCGCATACCTCAAGGGAACTGGATGCCGCCAAAAAGCAGTACGAAAAGCACAGGGTTCTTTCCGAGACCGCGATTTCCTATCGCTCGGTGATAGGGGGCAAAGACCGTGATTGAAGAATTCTACGAGTTCAAGAACAGTCCTTCACCAGGCAGATGACGGAAGATGCCTTGTTCTTGACGGAGGAGTACGAGGAAACCTTGGCAAGGCTACAGTACGCCGCAAGAAGCCCATTCTGCTTCGTACCGTGATACAATGACCATGCTGTTCTTATTGGCCTCGGGAATCCTGCCCTAGGCTTCTCTTTTCTTAGAACACCTTTCAGGCCATCATACCTGGCAACTCTTGGACAGGCAATGTCGGTAGCTCCCCGCCATTTTGGAACAGCGTAAGCATCGCTGTAGGCCTTTTGCCAGGCCCGGCGACGGTCTTGACATCGTTTGTAGCGTAGGCCGTCGAGAAAGTAGTCTCGCTGTTCAAAGTTCCCTCACATTGTTCCGAATTTCGTTTCTTTGGTCAGGGCAACCGTTTGGATCGTTGTAGCCAGCATGTACATCGGGAATGTGCTGTGTTTGGTCTTGAACCTACCCCTGGTGGGGTTCTTTGCCCGACTTATGTATGTTCCCAAGCATATCCTGGTGCCGTCCATCAAGGGAGCAGCTAAATAGGCTTCTTGCGGATTCTGGTGTGCGCATTGATGGGTCTCGAGAGGTTCCTGAAATGGCTAGATATAGGTGCACGCCGACGCCGAGCGTGTATAGGCTATCGAGTATCTACCAGATTCAGTCTGATCTTAGATTGAGGGTTGCCTAATCGATGGACAAGCAAATCGAAAGTGTTTTTCAACTCGATACTTACCGGGTAGACAGAATCGAGTTCTGTCTTGACCCGGATTTTGAAGCGGAGAAGTGTGGAGGCAATACCTCTCCAGCACTCGATTGAGGTCGTAGTTAGTGCTTCGGAGGATCTTCATCGCGGCAAGGTTACTCTGAACAGCAGGGTTTTTGAGAATGCGGAACAGAGCAACTACCCGTTCAGCTTGGAGGTATCTCTTACAGGCTACTTCAGCACCACAGAGATCATGACCAGAGAGGAACTGGGACGCTTTTGTGAGATCAATGGTACTGCCGCTCTCTTTCCGTTTCTCAGGTCGGCTATTGCAGACGTGACAAAGGCCGCCAACTTTCAGCCACTTCTCCTGCCACTGATGAACATTCACAATCTTGTGGAGCAGAGCAAGTTGGCCGACGAGTCCCAGTAGACCATTAGCAGACCATATTGCTGCCCTACGGGATGCCGTCCAGGGTTAAGCATTTGTCTCCGCAGCATTCCCCCAAATCATCCGGCTTTACTGGTTCGTGTATGTCCGCTGAGAGTGAGGGAGTCGGTCCTCGGCGCCAGGCGGAGGTCAGGCTGTACCAGCATCGTGAGACCCTTTCACAGCGACCTACCGCACCTAGAAAGCGGGCACTTGGCACTGGCCTTGGAGGAAGGGTTGAGGGGTACGTAGAAGCACCTGTTGATTACGTCGGACGGCCAATGGACAATAACCACGTTAAGGCCCTTTCGTAACAAGTCTTTCGTCTATGTTGCGGGATCTCCGATCTCAACGAGGTGGCACCACGGCATAGAAACCCGTCCTCTTGCGAGGGCGGGTTTTCTGCTTCCGGCGCAGTCTGGGAGCGCAATACGGAAAGGTGCAAGCCCCGTGCTGAGTCAGCCTAGTGAGCGGGGGTTTCTGCTTCCGGAGGCCGGCAGGGCACAAGCCTGTCGTTAGGCCAGCCATGCAGCAGTGCGAACAGACACGTCCGGCGCACAGCTAACGAGAAGACACCTTCACTCGAAATCGGTTGACAAAACCCTCACTAGTGACTATATTGTCAACCGAAGACTACACGATCGTGAGGTGCACTATCATGATGGGGGACCGCATTAGAGCAGCCCGCTTATCTCGAGGGCTGAGTCTGCGGGCGCTTGCTCACGAGGTAGGAGTCAGTCATCAAGCCATACACAAATACGAGCGCAACGAGGACGTTCCAGGGTCTAAGGTGCTTATGGCGTTGAGTGACGCTCTTGGAGTGAAACCCGACTTCTTCTTCCGCTCAGGCCGGGTTTTTGACATCAAACCGGCATTCAGGAAGCACTCCCGTCTCCCGGCCAAAGCGGAGAAGGTGATCTTGGGCAAGGCTATGGATTGGCTTGAGCGCTACTTCGAGGTGGAGAGCTTCTTACCATCTGTCGAGCCGGTTGACTTCCCACCGCAACTGGATAGGGGTCCTGTCAAGACTCTGGATGACGCTGAGCGGCCGGCAGATGACCTGCGACAGGCATGGGGCATGGGTGATGGTCCTGTGCCAAAACTAATGGAACTCCTGGAAGACAAGGGTGTGCGCGTAGGTATCATCAACACTGAGTACGAGGACTTCGATGCCTGCGGTTTCTGGATTCGGAGTTCGGAAGGCGACCAGGCCGGCTGTGGTTCAGCTGCTATAATCATACGAGCCGGCGTTCCAGGGGACAGGCAGCGGTTCAGCATGGCTCATGAGCTTGGGCACCTTCTCTTGGAGTGGCTCGACAATTCGTACAGATCCCAACAAGACAACCCGCGCAACCCAAAAGACGGCATCTCCGTCGAGGCAGCGGCCAACAGGTTTGCCAGTGCCTTTCTTGTGCCGAGTCAATCTGCTTATAGGGAGCTAGGTCGGCGACGCCGGAACATAACCATTCCCGAGCTTCAGCTACTGAAGGAGAAGTATGGGTTCAGTATTCAGGCTTGGCTCAGGCGTGCGTCGGAACTAGGCATCATTTCTGATGAGCTTGAGTCGCGTCTTTTCCGAGAAGTCAAGGCACAGGGAGGGCCGAAGACTGAGCCCGGTAATCAGATTCCGCCGGAAGAACCCGGTAGGATGAAGCGCATGGCTCTAAGGGCCGTTGCAGAAGGGGTCATAACCAGGTCAAGGGCTGCTGAACTAGCAGGTATCACCATGTAACAAGTCGCAAGGAGGGAGTCCAGTGTGCAGGAGGCCCAGATGCGTGCTTGACGCCAGCGTCTACATAGACCTGAATTGGGCTGGGATAATCTCTGCATTCGTGCTTCTCCCTATGGAATTCATCATGGTAGACCTTGTCCGGAAAGAGGTTCGGCGG
>DUUV01000005.1 GCA_012841375.1 Candidatus Fermentithermobacillaceae bacterium | reverse complement strand
TCGTATCCCTCTCTGAAGTACCGGGCGTACTTCGTTCTCACCTTTTCATCGGCATTATTGCGGCAAAACGCGCGGAGTTGGTCGAGCAGGGACTCTAGCAGGGCTTCATAAGGTCTCTCATGGGTCACATAGGTCACTCCTCTGTGGGATCGGCCAATCGCCGGTGGTTCTTCACTCACCATGATTCAACCGGAGGCAGGTGCTATCCTCCTGGAGTGCTTCTACCTGTGCTGCGAGTGAACCCTAGAATGTGTCCCAACCTGCGCAAGCGCCTATCATGGAACAGACCGAGGAAATTCTCAAGTCCCGGAGTGTCAACGTGCTCTGGTCATTCACCTAGCCATTTGGCTGCCGTATCGGCGCTTTGATCTCGGGCCGCCAGCACTAGGCGCCTTGTTTCCGGGGGATAGTCGTCCAATACCATGCTCACTGCAAGTTCTGGCCGTTCGTAAAGGGCGATGCCTTTCCAGATATCGTCCAGCATTCAAAGTATATCCCGTTACTTTATGCCGGTGTCCCGGAGGGACGTCTCTATCGAGGTAGGCGTTTCCGACGTGACGGTTGGGCACTATTTGGAGTGTCTGGCCGATATGGGTCTTGTCCAGAAAGCCGCAGAATGACGCATAGTCGCCATTGGGAGCTTTGACCACGATGGTTAGGTCCTTTCGGAAACTGGGCCCGGACTGCATCTTCAGCCTGCCGGGTATGTAATCGGACGGTGGCTCGCTCGGGTGGTTGAAGCCCCTCCACACCGCCCGCTCTATCTTGTAGAGGTCATTTTCCTCAGCAAGGCTTACTATGGAGAAGCCGTCGGGCAGAGCGATGTCGGGAAATGGGCCGGACACACGGAACTCGGACATGGGATCTCGGCGTTCCGTGAGCGTCAAGCCATGCTTGACAGCAATCTTGCGCATCTCAGCGTCATCGTCGCTTATCACTGCCCGGAGGCTTTTGGCGCCATCTTCGCTAGCACAGGACAGGTACTCAATGGCGTACTCAAGCATCTCTGCCTTCAGGTATGAATAGGCGCTGTCCAGGGAGAAGTAAGTAGCCCCGATGTTATCCTCGTAGGTTGCGAGCGCGATCAACTTGCCCTCGTCTTCCCACAAGCCGATCCTGGACAAATTCGTCTCATCCAGGTTCGGATGGGAGAACATGTATTCCCATCGAGCCCAAAGCCAGTTCCGGTCCGTATGTCCCGGCTCGTGAATCCTCATGAGGAAGTCACGGACTTTGATGAAGTCTTCGGTGAATCCAGGTTGGTCTGTATAGTGCCTCAGCTTGACGTTCAAGGGATCCCTCCGCTCGAGGTTCTGCTCAAAGACCTTCTCAAGGACCTGGTGGAAACCTTCTAGATATCGAACCTATTGGGGCCGGCGATGTGGGCTGTGGGACCTAAAGCCTGACGATGTGCGCCGTGGGACCCACAAAACTCGACGATATGTGCCCTGGGACCCACGAATTCCGACGATATGTGCCCTGGGACCCATGAATTCCGACGATGTGTGCCGTAGGACCCATAAAACTTGGCGATGTGCGCCGTGGGATCCATGAAATCCCGCGATATGGGCTTGTGGGCACCATGAAGCTCGATGACGTGGCCTATGGGACTCACAAAATCCACCGACGTGGGCGTGCGTACCCATCAAAGTCGGCAACATATTAAGTCATGCCCAAGGCGTCAGATGGGTCAGTAGCCCCTAGGCAAACCTCTATGTTAACTACCGTTGCTTCCTTTCAGGCACGATCTCCAGCCAGTACCCGTCGGGATCCTCGATGAAGTAGATACCCATCTGCTCATTCTCATAGCAGATGCAACCCATCTTCTTGTGGAGCGCGTGCGCCTCTTCGAAGTTATCGGTCTTGAATGCCAGGTGGAACTCTTGATCTCCAAGGTCATACGGCTTATCCCGGTCCCTGAGCCAGGTCAGTTCCAGCAGGAAGTCAGTAGTGTCGTTTCCGACGTATACGATGATGAAAGACCCGTCCTTGGCAGTGATCCGCCTCTTCTCGGTGAGGCCCAACGCCTCTTCATAGAACTTGAGTGACCTTTCAAGGTCGAAGACATTGTAGTTCTCATGAACCATCTTGAACTTCATGGGATCATTCCTTTCTGAGTGCGGATTCTAGGTTACGGATAGATGTCCTGTTCTTCGTCAACCCGCTCAACGTGACAGGCGGGCTTTCCAATCTTGCTCTGCTTTCAACACTACAGTTCGATCTCCCACTCCTCACCTGCGCGCCTGATGTCCACCAAGATCGTCCCACGGAGACTGGTGGCCCTTTCTTTCTTGTACCGCTCGATCACCGAGAAGTCCCTGCCGAAGTGCATGGGGAAGACCCGGTTGACCTCTGCTTTCTGTAAGAGGGCCTCAAGACCTAGATAGAAATACTCCTCTTGCCTGGGATCCAAGGGTACGAAGGCGACGTCGATGGCCACATCCTTCAGATGATCCATCTGCTCGTCAAAGGCTGCCGTCATCTCCTTGTTGTACTGCTCCGGCTCCTCCTTCCAGACCCAGAGGTTCAGATCGCCGGCATGGTACACGGTCTTCCCGAGATAACCCAGGAGAAACGCGACGCCGGCGTCCGTCGACTTGAGCGTCGTAAGTTGAATGGTCTGGCC
>DUUV01000110.1 GCA_012841375.1 Candidatus Fermentithermobacillaceae bacterium | reverse complement strand
GGATCAGGCTTGGTTTTCTGGTCTGCTTTGTTGTGTTCGAGGGGTACGTGTTGCTTCGCGCATTCTCTTGAGGGGGCTACATGCTGACAGAGAGTGTCGCTATGCTCGTCTTTTGGCAACATAACGCGATGAACGGATACGTCTCTTGCCCTCCTCCTGGCTTGGCTACCTTGCGATGTCCGCCGCAGGTCTAGCTGCCATGGAGCTCCGCTGCCGGGTGGGAACCGCGTTGGCTTCCCCCAACGTCCAACGCGATGAACAAGTCTCTCACGGACTTCTCCAACGTCCTATCTGTCAATACATCCTCCCAAGGTCTCTAGCCTTCGCCTAGTCCCCTGAGTGAGAACATTCCGCCTCTTGCAGAAGGAGTCGGGCTCCAGAATGTCAAATGGGGACCAAAGCGGCGCTCTTATGGAGAGATCCGAACGCAGGATAGTCTCCGTGGCCGTTTGGCCGGCTCCGGTATTGGAAGGCACTACGGCTAACATCGACGTCAAGCTGAGGATGTGTACGGAGGGGAGCCGATTTGGCGGAGTCGTATCTGATCACCGACATAGGCAGCACTACCACAAAGGCGATCCTGATTGCGGAGAGGGCGGGTGAGTACCGCCTGGTAGGGCGGGGAGAGCATCCGACCACGGTTGAGGCCCCGGACGAGGACGTGACGGTTGGGGTAGGCGGCGCACTCCAGGATCTTGGTTCACGCACCGGGCGCGGGCTTCTCTCAGAGACAGGTATCTTGAAGGAACAGACCGACAGTTGCCTCAAGTATCTGTCAACCTCCAGCGCGGGCGGAGGACTACAGATGATGGTGTTTGGCGTGATGGGAAACGTGACCGCGGACAGTGCTCGAAAAGCGGCTCTCGGAGGAGGAGCGATTGTCCTCGACGTCATGACCATAGACGATCACCGCCCGACCTTCCTCAAACTGGACGCGATTAGGGCAGCGAGGCCTGACATGATTCTTATCTCAGGCGGGTTGGACGGCGGCAACACGGCTTTCGCTCTGGAGATATGCGACCTGCTTTGCGCCGCGAAGCCTCGGCCGCGGCTTGGCAAGAGCTTCAGGATTCCGGTGATCTATGCCGGGAACAAGGACGCGGCTCCTTTGGCAGTCGATACGCTTTCTGATGCGTTTGATGTGAAAGTTGTAGAGAACCTACGGCCGAGTTTTGATAGAGAAGTCCTGGAACCCGTTCGCCAGGCTATACACGAGCTCTTCATGTCTCACGTAATGTCACACGCTCCAGGGTACGATAAGTTGCTCTCGTGGGTAGACGCGGAAGTGATGCCGACTCCAATGGCTGTAGGCAGGATCATGCACCACCTTGCCGGTGCCCGAGGGTTGAATATCGTAGGCGTGGACATCGGCGGAGCGACCACCGATGTCTTCTCCGTTATCGGAGGAGTCTTCCATAGGTCTGTCAGCGCAAACCTTGGAATGAGCTACTCGGCCGGCAACGTTCTTCTGGAAGCCGGCGTTGAAAACATCCTTAGGTGGCTGCCTTTCGAGATTTCCCCTGACGACCTGGCGGACAGGATCTGCACCAAGCTCATCAATCCGACAACTATCCCGTCCAGCGTCACTGACTTGCAGATAGAACACGCATTGGCTATCGAGGCCCTTAGGCTTGCCTTTGGTAGACACAGAGAGATAGCCACAGTCCCGCCGAAGGGTCTTTCAGACTGGAAGTCACTGACAGGTCTGTCGCAGGTCGTGGTGGCGCAGCCTGAGACCAGAACCATCCTCGATATTGACTCCATAGATATGATTATCGGCTCGGGCGGCGTTCTATCTCACGCGCCAAGGCGCGCTCAGTCTGCCCTTATCATGCTGAACGCCTTCTGTCCCACGGGTGTCACATTCTTGGCGGTCGACAGCGTCTTCATGATGCCGCACCTGGGGGTTCTCTCAGAGATCGACCCGGAGGCGGCACTAAATGTCCTGGAGAAGGACTGTTTCATCCCACTTGGTCCGGTCATAGCGATTGATGGCGAGCCACCTTCCGGCAGACCTGTCGTGACCGTGAGGTGCCGTGACTCGCAAGGCGTCCGTTCCGAAGCTACGGTGATGGGAGGATGCATTCACGTCATCCCCACGCGTGCTCCAGGCGATGTAACCGTCCATGCAGAAGCCCACGGGTCGGCTTCGATAGGCGGCAAGTCTCGGATACAGTTCACATGTCGGGCCGGGCAAGTAGGAATCATCGTCGACGCTCGCGGAAGACCTCTCAGGTTACCGGAGGACCCGATTGCATGCGCCCAAGCAAGTGCCGAGTGGTCACGTCAGATAGCGTCTTGCGGGGAGGGAAGGGAGGATACCAATGGATGACACGTCCGCAACTATCACCATCATAAGCAGGTTCAGAGCGGTACCCGCATCATCCTCAATATTGGTATCGCCGGGAACCGTGGTCGAGCCCGATACTCCTGTCGCCAGAGTCGAGACCCTCCTCGGAAAGCTTTGGCGCGTGAATGTGGCCAGGGACCTCAGGATTCCTCCTCAAACGGCGCCGACCAGATTAGCGGTCCGCCCGGGAGAGAGCGTGTCAGCCGGTGATCCGGTGGCCGTGGGTGGCGCTTTTTTCAATAGGTTGGTCTCTCGTTCACCCGTCGACGGAGTTCTTGCGCTCGTGTCGAAGAATCGCGGAATCGTTTATGTACGGGAGAAGGTGGAGACAGGTTCTTCAGACGGACCCGTTGAGGTGCCGGTGGCCGATATGCTGGGCGTTCCTCCCCTGGCCATGATGGTATACAAGGCGGAGGGCGCGGCGGTTGGGCTGGTCGCAGTCAGAGGCCAAGTGCTTGCCCGTCGAGGCAAGACGATGGTGACGGCACCGGTGTATGGCAGGATCACGAACCTATCTACTGTCAAAGGCACGATAACGCTGAAACCGCTCTTCAGGACCCAGACCATCTCGGCATACATGAAGGGCGTGGTCACCAGGATAGACCCAGCCGAAGGGGTCGAGGTGTCCGGAAGGGCCACGGTGATACGCTGCATTTGGGGTTTGGGCGGCGAGTCACACGGCCCGATACGCGTGCTTTCCGGGGACCTCACAGAGGAGTCTCAGCTGGAAGAAGGCTCTGTGGTGGTCGCGAACGGAACAGCAACGTATGAAGCCCTTCTTCATGCGTCAGAGTCAGGCGTAAAGGGCGTCATCCTCGGATGGCTCCGTTCAGGTGTGGCTATGAGGTTTGCCGGGGGAATGAAGAACATGGGCGTGACCGGCGATGAACCGGTACCGTTCCCGGTCATCCTGACCGAAGGATTCTTGCCTCAACCCATGCGCGACGGAGTCCTCAGAACCCTGACTGCCTCTCAAGGTCTCATGTGTTCCCTTAACGGCTCGACTCACATAAGGGCTGGGGTCGTGCGCCCCGAGATTCTCATCTATCCCGATTGAGGGCTGGTACGGAGAAGTTGGAGAAGTTGCATAAGGAGGATGCAGATGCCGGACCTAGAGGAACCCCTATCGGCCCAACGCCCCCAGTTTGAGCCCGAACTCGACACACAGCGTGCGCCCGAAGAGTGGCGCGTCATGACCAACTTCGTAGAGCCAAAGGACATCCTCGGACGCTTCGGCCGATGGCCGGACGATCTCCTCACATCCAAATACCTGCAATCGCTTTATCGTGAGGAGTCTGAAGGTGGATGCAGCCCGTTCTCACGAGAGGCCGGATCGAAAGTGCGACCTCTGTTCCCCTTTCTTGATGATGCCGAAGTTGGCCGCCTGGCCGTGATATGGGATGCCGCGAGGGATTCGACGATTTCCGTGCTAAGGGATACTTGTCGCGCCCTACCTGACATAGGGGAGAGGTCGTCGTCCCTCCCCGGCTGGTTCAACCTTGTTTTCCAGATGCGACTCATTTTCGAACTTCGCGCGAGAGAGAAGGAATTTGGGATTTGGGAAGAGAGGACTGAGGCTCAGAGGACGGGCACCATCTTCGCGTTGAGACCTGCGGCCACGACGACATTCGCTAGAATCTCGGCGATGCCTATATCGGAAGATTCGTTTCTCTGTGTTTCGTGGGGAGGTCCGTTCAGTGAGTATTCGAGAGTTCTGCCGCTGCTCGAAAACCCGTATACGCAAAGGCTGATGGCCTCGGCCGACGATCAACTGGAGGTCGTGCCCGAGGGACATGCTCTCAAGCGAATGGTCGCTGCAGGACTACTACGAGAATACAGAGTGTCCTTTATGAACTCCCGTTGGGCGATTTCAGTACCAGTGATGGGGTGGGAGCAGGCACGTGACGTAGTGCCTGTCGCCTCACGGGCGGCGCGCGACGTATCCGAGACACTGGCACCCTTGCTCTCGCGGATTCACGAAGTCATGAGATCGGGCAGGTACTCTTATGTTGAGGGCACGGGAGACTATTTCGAGATGGCGTATTCGGTGTTTGTAGGTTACCTTTTCCAGTGGGCCATGGAGGATGGATTACTCAGCCGCCCACCTAAGTTCAGGATGGAGAAACGAGGACCTGTATTGGAGCGCTCTCGTGCTGAAAGACGTAGCGCTACGAGCAACCTTCCAGGAATCACGCTTGTGAGGCACGCCGAGTGGCCGTGGGATAGGTGGGTGACTCTCGGGTAGTCCCGGTGGCGCGGGATCTTGCCGGACAAGGTATTTGGCGTGAAGTCGTAATAGTTGTACACACGAGTAGGGTAGTACGCCATGACCATACAGGTCTTTCTGCATTCTTCGGGAGGAAGACTACGTGAGCAAGAAGCAGAGAGTGTACCTCAGGATAGTTCCGTAACCGCAGGACTCGCTCTTCTCCTTGCTCTTAGGTCTTGCCTGTGCCTGCCGGCGATAGCGGGAGTACTTCAGGCTGACCATCTCAGACTGGAGGAAACATGGAGGGAGATACATGACTGACCGGCGGGTCTTTCTGCAGATACCGGGACCGACTAACATGCCGCCGAGAGTCCTTGAGGCTATCAGCCGTCCGCTGATAAACCACCGCGGGCCGGAATTTGAGGCGCTCCTGCGAGACTGCGTGGCGGGGCTCAAGAGGGTCTACAAGACAAATAGCGATGTGATCATATTCCCCGGTTCAGGGAGCGGGGGCCTTGAAGCGGCCATCGTAAACACGCTGTCGCCTGGAGACAGGGTGCTGTCAGTTCAGCACGGAGTGTTCAGCGAGCGGTTCGGAATTATCGCGGCAGCCCACGGCGCCGAGGTCGAGAGGCTGACCGAGCTCTTGGGCATCCTCTCAGTGCTGGAATCCAGTCTCGCAGGACTCGGTTACAGGGTCGACCCGGGTTCCGCAGTCCGGGGCTTCCTGCGTGCGACGGAAATGTGAGGCGACAGGAAAAGACAAAAAACAACCCCGTTAAGCGCGAACAGTTAGGGTAGTCTCACAATTCGCATTGAATGAATGCGCTGTGTGGGCTATATTGGAAAGCGTCAGGTAACCGAGCGTGTCGCATTGAGAGCGATTGCATACAAATGGGCCCACACTCGACTTGCGCCAACACACCGAAAGGAGCCCCCAACATGATAGGCGTGGATATCGACTTCGTCGTCCCGGATTGCCTCGAGGCGCTCGCACTGTACGAGCGTGTCTTCGATGTGCGCCGCATAGAGGTAACCTCCTTCGCGAGGGGCAGCAATGAAGCCATCTTCTCGATCTACGGGACGCGCTTCCACATGCTCGATGAGAACCCTGAGTGCCATCTCGTGGCCCCGAAGCCCGGAGACCCCAAGCCGATATGGTTCAACGTGATGGTGCCCGACATTGCGAAGGTCCATCAAGCCGGACTGGGAGCGGGGTTCAGCGAGATACAGGGAATCACCGAACTGCCCGCCATGGGCGTGAGCAACGCCATACTGATGGATCCCTATGGATATGTATGGATGCTTCACCAGGTACATCGCGAGGTGAGCTTCGAGGAGCGCGTCCGGATATGGGAGGCCAGTTGCGCGAAACGTGCAATCAAAGAATAAAGAGCTGACGCTAGATCAAGGAACGGTCACCAAGAGCCAACGGAGGAGAAGTGTCGATGAGGCTGAACACCGAACGTCTGGAACTCCGGCGATTCGAACTCTCCGATGTTCAAGATGCGCATCTGTACCTATCGGACCCATTGGTTATGAGGTTTGTGGAGCGGCCGTTCGACTTGCAGAAAACCAGGGACTTCATCATAGCGCACGGGATGACGGCGGAACCGAGGGTATACGCCCTGGTGGAGAGCGATACGGGCAGGCTTGTAGGCCACGTCATATTCCACCGGTTTGACGATGATTCAGTCTTCGAACTGGGCTGGGTGCTGAATAGGGCATCGTGGGGAAGGGGATATGCCCTGGAGATTAGCAGGGCGCTCATACAATACGCGTTTCGTGTGCTGGGACTCAGCAAGGTTGTCGTGGAGACAGTGCCTGATAACGTGCATGCCAGGAGCGTCATAGAGAGACTGGGCATGGTAGGAAGAGCGGCTCTACTGAGGGTCTAGAAGTGTGGTCTCTAGGCAGGTCCGATGACTCCTGTGACTCTTGGACAAGGCAACAATGATGATGATGGCTTATCTAGCGAAACCAATCAAGCCACTGACCGTTGCGTCCTCTGCCCATGCATCGCTACCGCCTATCTCCCATGTACTGGACAGCCGACTTTGCGGTCACCTCGCACCTGCGGACGCAATCGGCCTCGCCCGTTAGAAGCCCACGGTATATGATTACTGCGAGGAATGCTCGATTTTGATTTCTTCAAGAGTGGGGTAGAGACTGGCCGAGAAACTGGGGGAGAGAGTCTTGATAACCGGTGAGAGTCTTCGAGCGGCGCTAGGGGAATTCCTCGCGACTAATCCCCGCAACTTGCTGGAAAGCGGAGACCACATCTTCGATGAGCCTCTAGTTGGCATAGCCGACGCCCATGACCCGTATTTTCCTAAGTTCACCAGACCTGAGGTGATAGGCGACGTATTTCGTGTTCCCGCGGATTGGCTTGACGGCGCGGCATCGGTTGTTTCATTCTTCCTCCCGTTCAGCAAAGGCGTAAGGGAATCCAACCGTACGTCCGGCCTGCCATCGCCGGAATGGCTCCACGCCCGGTTCAAGGGAGAGGATCTGAACAACGACGCGAAGCGTTTCGTGGTGTCGTTGATCCATGCGGAGGGATACCGCGCCGTCGCGCCCACGCTGGACAGCAGATTTGTTCAGACCACGGACTTTCGGAGCAGTTGGTCAGAGCGCCATGTGGCGTTTGTCGCCGGACTTGGGACGTTTGGGCTCAGCAGGGGCTTGATCACGTCAAAGGGCATGGCGGGGAGGTTCGGGAGCATCGTGACCGACCTGGAGATTGCCCCTACTCCGCGCAGCTACTCGAACCCGTTTGAGTACTGCCTATTTCTGTCGGGCAAGGCTCCGTGCAGGGCATGTGTAGAGCGCTGCCCGGTCCAAGCCATCAGCGAAAGAGGAAAGGAGCACCCACCGTGTTCGGACTACCTCCGAAGGGAAGACCTGGTCCAGGACGTGAAAAGTAGATTCGGATATCGATACCTGGCATGTGGAAAGTGCCAGACCGGAGTGCCTTGCGAGAGCGGGATCCCGAGGTAGCGGCGGCAGGGGCAAGCAGGTGAGTCGCGGTCTCGTCATACACCCAAGGCCCTTCCGTCGATGAAGCCGTCAAAGCCACCAAAAGCCCTGCTTATTAAGTAAACACGCCCTGAATGCTTTCACCTAAGCACGGGTTCGGGCGAGATGCCCCCACTGGTGCAAGCATCGCTGGGGTATACCCCCACGGGTGCATGCTTCCGACCACGACGCTTTCACCTGGGCCTATTTCCCGCAGGACACCCCCACCGGTGCATATTTCCCGCAAGACCCATGCACAGCAGCACGGGTTGTCGAAAACCCTGGTCTTCCGACAGCGGCGACCTCTCAACGCCCCTTAGGAACACCCTAGGAACCATCTCAGAACCACCTGAAAACACCTGAGGACTCCCTGAGATACCTGAGGGCTCCCTGAGATACCTGAGGGCTCCCTGAGATACCTGAGGATTACCCGAGATACCTGAGGACTCCCCAAGATACCTGAGGACTCCCCGAGATACCTGAGGACTCCCCGAGTACCTGAGGATTACCTGAGTACCTGAGGATTACCTGGACATTACCTGAGCATTACCTGAGCATTACCTGAGAACTACCTCCGAAACCACCTCAGATTCCTTAGAAAAGAGCGAGGGGGGACAGGATCTAACAAATCCTGGCAAACCTTCGAGAAATGTGGTATATTTTGGAAGCCGGGGGTGAGTGCCGTAGACTGGATGACCGACTTGACTGAAAGGGAGCTTTCCCTAGATAAAGCGCTTTCACCAGCGGAGAAAGGGCTCTATATCGCCATAAGAACGCTCCGACCCAAATCCATTGCGGAGCTGGCCCATCACCTGAGTATCTCGCCTGCGTCGGCCTCGCGGGGATGTGCCATCCTGGCGAAGAGAGGCTGGGTCAAGATCGAGGCAGTTAGCAGGGAAAAACGCGTGTGGGCCGTGGTTCCTGAGTTTGTGCAGGTAAGACAGGCAGCACTGCTTTCGGAGATCTACCACATGCAGCCCTACAAAGGAGAGTTCCTACTTAAGGTCTTGTTGGACGGGCACGTACTAAGTCGCAACTACGTGGATAACGCCCGGCCGAAATGGCTGGTAAACCCGACCACTGAGGAACAGATGGAAATCGACCGGTTTTACCCAGCGGAAGATGATGGAATGGGCGGCCAGGGCCAAGGTGCTAGCGGTGTGCTAGGCCAAGCCGGTAGGAGCGCCCAGAACGAAGTCGGCAGAAGCGCCCACGGCCAAGCCGGGAGAACCGCCCATGGCCAAGCCGGAAAAACCGACCAGGGCCAAGCCTGCAAGACCGGCCACGGCTTTGAGTTTCATGGCCCCCAGCATTTCCGGACGACGAAAGCCTACCCTAATGTCGAGGAGTTAAGAAAGACACAGGCCAGGGACCTCATGAAGAAGGCGATTTGCGCGGACCACGGGGTCAAGTTGATCGTGGTCACCTACAAGGACCTGTCGCCCAAGGGCATTTTGAAGCGCATTCCGGACACGCTTCCTACGGGCCCCGTCGACTTCGACGGCAGCTTCATGAAGAAGGTTGGGGAGCTGTGCAATAACTATCGGAACAACGCAATAAACCTCCGGTAGGGGTTTCGGTGCGGGTGTCGACGAGGCGGCGGTCCTGTCCGCGTGCCTTCGGGTGTGACTGCGCCAGCCTGGCTCTTCTAGGGAGAGTTGAACAGGCTCAACTGCTCCGCCTGCCGGTCCGTTTCGAAGGTGCGCATGTATCTGAAGATCTCGTTGTTGTTGTGCAGGATCCCGTGTTTTTCACACTCGCTGTGGAAGATACCCATAAGCCTGTCGTTATCTGCGCTCGGGACCACATAGCTGTAGCCGTATGTCCTGTGGTATTTCTCTCTGAGCCCTGGGAAATGCTCATCGAGTTTTCTATAGAAGTACTCGCGGTTGCCCTCTCGCAAGGTGAGACCCATGCTGAAACAGATAATGCCATGTACCTTTGCCTCAACGCAGTAACCCAGGATCCCCCGGAGGTTCTCCTCGGTATCGTTGATGAATGGCAGGACGGGGGATAGCCATACAACGGTCGGGATTCCGTTATCGCGCATGACCTTCAGCACCTCAAAGCGTTCTCTGGTAGTTGAGACATTGGGCTCGATAATCTTGCACAAGGATTCATCATAGGTAGTGAGCGTCATCTGGATCACGCACTTGGCTGTCTCATTTATGCGCTTCAAGAGGTCCAAGTCTCTCAGAATCCGATCGGATTTCGTCAGTATGGCAAGGCCAAAGCCATACTCTGCAATGATTTCAAGGCATCTGCGAGTGAGTCTGAGTCGGTTCTCGATGGGGATGTAGGGATCGCACATCGATCCCGTGCCGATCATGCACTTCCTTCTCTTGCGGGAAAGCGCTCGCTCAAGGAGCTCCGGGGCGTTGATTTTGACTTCGACGTCCTCAAAGTCGTGATCCATACCGTAGCACTTGCTCCGGCTGTCACAGTAGATGCAGCCGTGCGTGCATCCGCGGAAGATATTCATCCCGTTCTGTGGTGATAGGATCGACTTAGCCTCTTTGAAGTGCACAAAGATCACCTAACCTCAGGGCCCGTCAGAGTGCCGGATACCGACCGCAGGCCAGGCCAGAGTGCCGGATACCGACCGCGGGCACGGGCAGAACACCGGATACCAACCGCAAGCTGGTCGGAGTGCCGGGTACCGACTATGAGCCGGTCAGAACGCCAGACACCAACCGCAAGCTGGTCGGAGTGCCGGGTGCCGACTGTGAGCCGGTCAGAACGCCGGATACCGACCGCGGGCCCGGGCAGAACGCCTGCATCGGACATCGATTCGGCCAGAATGTCTGCATGCAGCCCTCGAGCCCAGACAGCATGGTGGCATACACACGTCGAGCATCGGTCAGGATACAGGCATGCAGCCCTCGAACTAGGTTGGGATGCGGCCTACCGACCTCGTGCCCGG
>DUUV01000077.1 GCA_012841375.1 Candidatus Fermentithermobacillaceae bacterium | reverse complement strand
TATCCCGAGAAAAACTCGCGCTTCAACAGTTTACCGGAGGTATTTCTCATGTTTGAAGACTACTCCGAACACCTTGCCGAAACCAGAGCGAGCCCTGCGACCATCCGTGGCTACCCGTGTGTGATCGTCAATCGAAATGTTGACCACCGCGCTAACCTAATTGTTGACCACCCCTTTTTCTGCGGTGCCGCCAGTGGCGGCGACTTGCCTCTCACGACTCTCTTTGAACCGGTAGGACTGGCCGTTGAACAGCAGGATGTGGGCATGGTGTGTGAGCCTGTCCAGCAGCGCGGCCGTTAGCGTAGCATCCCCGAACACCTCGCCCCAACGGCTGAACTCCAGGTTGCTGGTCACAATCACGCTGCCTCTTTCGTAGCGTTCGGCCAGGAACTGAAAGAGCAGCGGTCCCCCTGGCCCGAGCCCAATGTAGCCCAGCTCGTCGCAGATAACCAAGTCGACCTTCTGCCACCCCTTCAAGTACTTGGGCAGGCGGTACTCAGCGTTGGCCTGCAGTAGTTCCTGCACCAGGTTGACGACCTGCACAAACCTTACCCTGTAGCCGGCGGCAATAGCCGCCACACCCAGCGCGATGGCTATGTGCGTCTTGCCGGTGCCACTGTTCCCGAGGCAAACTACGTTTTCCTTGCGTCTAATGAAGTCACCTTGAGCAAGGGCCAGTACTTCAGGCTTGGATAGGTCGGGTATGGCAGTGAAGTCAAACGACTCCAAGGTCTTGACTGCCGGGAACTTCGCTTGGTTCATGCGGCTTCTGAGCCTGCTTTCTCGCCTCGACAGGACTTCCTGCGCCAAGCAAGCCGCGAGGAACTCGGTGTGAGACCTTCCCTGAGCAAGGGCTTCGCGGGCGACTTCCCGGAACGACTTGCGTAGACCGGGTAGCTTCAGTTCTTTGCAGTAAAGGTCCACCATGGCTTCCGAGGCTTCAGTGTTGATGCTCACCTTGAGTCACCCCTTGCTGAGAGAAGGTCGTACACTGACAGGTCCGGTACCTTGAGCGTTAACGACGACAGAGCGGTCGGTACTGCGACCGGCGCGACCGGTTCCTGTCTCGCGTTCAAGATCAGTTGCCTCACGACAGCCTCACTGGGCTTACCCATCTCTAGGGCGGCCTCTAGAGCCGTGGTGACCTCCTCGGGCGGGTAGTCCCGGTTCAACATGAGAATCCGGGTGAACTCCCGGTAGCCGTCCTTCTGGGCCGAGAACATGACCCGTGTTTTCTCCCAGACGCCTCCCAAGCGCCTGACGGCGAGGGCGTTCATGCTGGCTCTCGGTTTTTGGGCCAGTACCGGAAGATAGTGCTCAAGTTCGACCACAGTCTCGCCCCGGTTGTGGCGCCTTTGGTGCTCTACCACCACTTCGTCTCCTACGACGACCTTTACCCGGTCCCAGGTGGCGACAACTTGGACAGTTCGACCAGCCCACTTTGACGGCACCGAGTAACGGTTCCGGTCGAAAGTGATGAGGCTGGTCTTGGACACCACGGCCAACTTGGTGATGGAGCAATGATACGGTCTTGCGGGGAGCGGCCTGAGTCCCGTGCGTTCCTCTAGCCATTCGTCCCACAACCTGCGCCTTTCTTTCTCGCTCCATGAGAGCAGGTGGGCGTTCAGAGCGTTGAAATCGGCGTAGTTCCTTACCGGAACCAGAGCGTTTCTCCGCATGTATCCCACCAGATTCTCCGCGGAACCTTTCTCGTGAGCCTGGCCAGGGTTGCAGAAGTCGGCATCGAACAAGTAGTGCGCCTTCAGACTAGAGAAGATCTCGTGCTCTTTCCTCCAGGGACCCGCCAAGATCTTAGTCACGGCTGTCTTCGGATTGTCGAACACCAAGTGAGCAGGCACTCCGCCCAGCCACTCGAACGCGGCCTTGTGGCCAGCGAGGAAGGCCTCCAGCTTCTCAGTGGGAAACGCCATGACGAAAGGTACCCGGCTCGCCCGCATCCGGAGGCAGAAAAGGAACACCTTCCTCTCCTCGCCGCCGATCCTCACCACGGCCTCGCCCCAGTCTACTTGGGCCTGTTCCCCCCAATCCGCCGTCAGGGGTATGTAGACTTCCTTATTGGGCTCCTTGAGTTTACGTACGAAGTGTCTGACCGTCGACTCCCCGCCGGTAAAGCCGTACTCCTCGACCAACCTGTCGTAGATCCGTTTCGCTGTGTGTCGCTGTTTGGGAGGAGCTTTCTTGTCAGCTTCCAGCCAAGCTATGATGAGGTCCTTGTAAGGGTCCATCACAGGACACGGCCTCGGTACCGTGAGTCTGTACTTGGGTATCTCGCTGCTGGCTAGGGCCTTCCTAACCGACTGTCGTGAAATCCCAAGGTTCCTGGCTATCTTGCGGATTGACCATCCTTCAACGAAGTGCTTCTTCCTGATAAACTCAATGTCGACCATCCTGAGCAACTCCTCTTCCTCCAGTACGCTGGGCTTCTTGGCAAAACCAGCATACAGGAATGGATTCTCGGGGTGGTCAACTTTTTGGTTAGCGCCAGGCCCCTAGGTGGTCAACATTTATGTTAGCGTTCACACCGTGCGACGTCCGATCCTTCGCCCGCTGGTTCTCCGACATGCTCGGAGAAGAGTTCTCGTCATCTCCTGTCACGCCGGTCGATATGCGGGAATACTTCGCCGCTATGCGCGACCGGAAGCCTGCGACCCTGGCGAGGAAGCT
>DUUV01000043.1 GCA_012841375.1 Candidatus Fermentithermobacillaceae bacterium | reverse complement strand
GCCGGGTGGGTACAGAGTGTTTTGGGTGCCGGAAATCCTCTGTCGGTAATCCTCGCGACTGCGGTAGGTGTCCCCATGTATGCGGACATCTTCGGGACCATTCCGGTAGCAGATGCTCTCTATGCAAAGGGCGTCGGTCTTGGGACTATCCTGTCGTTCATGATGGCTGTCACCGCCCTTTCTCTGCCTTCCATAGTAATGCTGAGCAAGGTCGTAAAACCCAGGCTCCTGGGCATCTTTGTCGGGATTGTCACGCTGGGCATAATCGCTATCGGCTATGTCTTCAACGCCTTTGGTTCGTTGCTTGTGTGAGCGGAGAGAGGATCGAACACTGAGGAGTGGTGGATCGTGACCAACAAGAATGCCGAGAACAGCGGCTGCTGTTCTCCCGGTTCCGGGTGCTGCAGCGTTCAGCCTGAGGTCGCAGCTGAGGAGGCCGGGAAGCGCGTTGAGATCGATTTCCTGTACCTTGACTTAAGCGTATGCACTCGCTGCCAGGGAGCCGATCAGAGTCTTGATCAAGCGCTATCTGAGGTTTCCCAGGTGCTTAAGGCCGCAGGCGCCGAGGTAGTTGTGAACAAGATCAATGTGAATACCGAAGAACTGGCAGAGAAGCACAGGTTCGTCAGTTCGCCCACTATCCGAGTGAACGGCCGTGACATACAGATGGAGGTCAAGGAGAGTACCTGCGAGTCCTGCGGAGACCTTTGCGGCGAGGACGTAGATTGTCGAGTATGGGTTTACCGGGGCAGAGACTACACCGTTCTTCCCAAAGAACTGATCGTGGATGCCATACTCAGGGAAGTCTACGGCGGGAACGAAAAAAGGCCTCCTGAAGGCCGCTATGTTGTGCCGGAGAACCTAAAGCGGTTTTATGCGGCTAGAAGCAAGATGAAGAGCCGGACGAGACGCCGTAAATCCAGAGCTGGCAAGGGCAGCAGACACTGTTGTTCCTCACGGGATTCAGATTCGAGGTGCTGCTGAAGATCTCAAAGTCAGTTTCCGGTGCGGCTGGGGCCGAGCACGCACCTGCCCTCTTCTCTCAGTTCGAGGCGCGCCTTTAGCCGCGCTGCGTCCTTATCGAAAAGATGGCCGTCTACGTGTAGAGTCACCAGCTCGAACAGAGCGGACTTGAAGTGAGAGGCTCGAGCCGGGATAGAGTAATAGACCCACGTTCCAACTCGCGAATCCGTGACCAGGCCCGCCTGTCTCAGGACTGCCAGGTGCTTTGATACCTGGTACTGGGGCAATTGAAGGGCATCGGCGAGTTCACAAACGCACACCGGACCGCCGGCGATCAGGATCATGCGCAGCGCCCGAATCCGGGTTAGGTCCGATAACGCTTTAAACGCAGACGTGAACGCCTTCATTCCCACACCTCCGCCTCTATTATATGCTTAGTGGAGCACACAGGGCTAGAACCGGCATCGGCGACCCGCGCTCATCTCGTTAACATAACCGACCTCCTTTTCATACGATGGAGAGCACACCGAAAGGAGGTTGGTCATAGTGCTCAAGACCCCAGTTTGCAGGGTATTGGATTTACTTGAGGACCCCAGATTCGGGCTGAGAGAGATCAAGGATGAAGTGAAGGACATAGAGAGAGCCCTGGGCGCTCTCACCCCCGTAAAAGGGCCGCTCAGCACAGGTCCGTTCTTCATCCCGTGCGGTCAGAAGGTAGCGGTGACCGCTAACGTACAGAACGTCGGCAGGGGGTGCATCGACGTCGAGGTCAAGCTCTTCGACATCGAATGCTGCCCGCCCAAGGAAGTCGACTGCAAGCTTCTGAGGGATATTGGCCGCTGCTGCGCCGAGGATGCCGTTCTTTGTGCTTCCGAGGGCATTTTCGAAGTAGTCTTCTGTCCGAAGCCTGATCACGCGGCTATTAGGGCATTTGTAGCCGTCCATGAAGGTCACTCATCCGACTCTGAGGCCGAGTACGTAATAATGGCCGCCGACATGCTCCCAGTGGTTTGCCCGTTCTGCAAGAAGGATAGAGACCGGTGCCGTCGTGACCGCTGCGAGGACGACTGCGACTCCTAGAACGGCTATCCTTGGGGGAGGGCGGGCGATTACGTATAGCCAAGGCAGCGGGCAACTTCTCGGTAGTCCGGGGGAGTCGACGTTCTCTACTCTTTGCCGGATTTCTGAATTGCTTCATTTGCTGCCTTGGTTTATCCGTTTCTGTTCAATCCCCTCGCCTCCGTGATAGACTGCGGTGGGACATGCATAGCCGAGGGGAGTGGGATCTTTGGTTTCCAGATACTTGCCTCAGTCAAAGGTTACCGATCCCGGAAGAATGGCTCCTGAGTTCAACAACCTCCCGCGCGATATCGCGGCGCTGGTCAAGGTTATCCAAGGTCTCTTTCTGCACATTTTCTGGGCCCCCACGTACGGCGTAACGCCTACCGAAAGCCAGGAGAGTCACGTTCAGGCCAGGTTGGTTTCCCGTATTCTTGAGAAAGTGAAGGAGCTCGACCCATCGCCGCTGACCCTTTGCAGGTCGATGGATAAACGCTTCTACGGCAACTGCCGCGACTACACCGTGCTCCTGTGCTCGATACTCCGGCATCAGGGAGTGCCTGCCAGGGCCAGATGTGGGTTTGGCACCTACTTTATGCCGGGCCACTTCGAGGATCACTGGGTGTGCGAGTACTGGGACGGCGAGCGTTGGGTAACGGTCGATGCGCAGCTTGACGATCTTCAGCGCGAGCGGTTGGGGATTGATTTCGATACATCGGACATGCCCGAAGGGCGATTTGTTGACGCTTCCGAAGCTTGGCTGAGGTGCCGCGAGGGCGGAGAAGACCCTGACAAGTTCGGCATCTTCGACATGCGGGGCTTGTGGTTCATACGAGGCAATCTGCTCCGGGAAGCTGCCGCGCGAAACGGTGCCGAGATGCTCCCTTGGGACGTTTGGGGTTTGGTTCAGGGAGACGATAATTCACTTACAGCCGAGCAGTACGCTTTGCTGGACAGACTAGCTCACGCGTTGGTCGAGGGAGATGAGGCGGAAGTCGCCAGGCTCTACCGGGAGGAACCCGGCTTGGCCGTGCCGCCGGAAATGGTAGTAGCCGGAACGGTTCTTGTTTAAAACTACGCCCCCGCCTGCCGCCTCGGTGTGAGGGGCAGGCGGAGCATCGTCTACAGAGTATTATCTGGGCGTGTAGTTCGGTGCTTCCTTTGTGATATTCACATCGTGCGGATGGCTTTCCCTGACTCCTGAGTCTGTTATCCTGATCAGCTTGGCTTTGGCGTGCATCTCTTCAATGTTGGCGCACCCGCAGTAACCCATGCCCGCCCTGAGCCCGCCGATAAGCTGGAAGATGGTTTCGGTGACGGGACCTTTGTAGGGCACCCGGCCCTCAATACCTTCGGGGACCAATTTCGACGAAGCCTCCTGGAAGTACCGGTCGGCAGACCCTTCCTTCATCGCTCCCATCGAACCCATACCCCGGTACACTTTGAAGCTGCGGCCCTGCCAGATCTCCATCTCACCCGGGCTCTCATCGGTTCCGGCCAAGAGCCCTCCCAGCATCACCGCGTCGGCTCCTGCCGCGATCGCTTTGGCGATATCGCCCGAGTACTTGACGCCGCCGTCGGCGATCACCGGCACGCCGTGCTCTTTTGCCGCCGTAGCCGCGTTGAAGATCGCTGTCAGTTGAGGAACGCCTGCACCGGTCACCACTCTCGTGGTGCAGATGGATCCGGGCCCTACGCCTACCTTAATGCAGTCTGCTCCCCTCTCGATAAGCGCCCGAGCTCCGTCGGCGGTGGCCACGTTGCCAGCGATCACGGTCTTCTCCGGGTACTTTTCCTTGATGCTGCTTACAGTATCGAGCACGCCCTTTGAGTGGCCGTGAGCGCTGTCGACCACGATCACGTCCACGCCCGCGTCCACCAGGGCTTTAACTCGATCCATCCCGCCGACTCCTACAGATGCGCCCGCAAGAAGCCTTCCGCGGGAGTCCTTGGCTGCCCTCGGATACATGCGGGTCTTCTCAATATCTTTGAGCGTTATTAGGCCCTTGAGATGAAAATCGCCGTCCACCAACGGCAATTTCTCGATCTTGTGCTTGCCCATCAGACGTTTAGCCTCTTCGAGCGAGGTGCCGACGGGAGCTGTTATTAAGCCTTGGCTGGTCATGACCTCGCATATCGACTTCGTGTGATCTTCTTCAAAGCGAATATCCCTGTTTGTGATGATTCCGACGAGCTTGTCGCCCATCACGACCGGCACGCCCGATATGTGGTACTTGGCCATCAGAGCGAGCGCGTCCTTAACCGTTTTGTCAGGCGAGAGGAAGAAGGGATCGGCTATGACTCCGTGCTCCGATCTTTTGACCCTGTCGACTTCCTGCGCCTGCCTCTCGATTGTCATGTTCTTGTGGATGATGCCCAGGCCGCCTTCTCTAGCCATGGCGATTGCCATCCGGGTTTCGGTGACGGTGTCCATCGCCGCGGAGAGTAAGGGGATACCGAGTTTCACTGAGGCGCTGAGTCTTGTAGTTACATCAACTTCACGAGGCAGGATTTCGGAGTAATCGGGAACAAGGAGAACATCGTCGAACGAAAGGCCTTCCTCCAGGAACTTGTCTTCCTTTTTCATGGGGCAGACCTCCCTTTGGTCTTAGGGGTATTTTACGGAGTATAACACTTGGCTAATTGAGCATCAATACGTAAATTGTGCGGTGATTCCCCGACACGCCCTCTTGACGGTATACTGTCATTAGTTTTTGGCACATGCTGGGAGGTTTTCGGCTTGGACAAGGCCGTTGTGACCGATGGAAGGCTCCGCGTCGCCGTTACCATCATCCGGTCGCTGGGGAGTATGGGGGTCAGTACGGCCTCTGCCGAGGCCGCG
>DUUV01000062.1 GCA_012841375.1 Candidatus Fermentithermobacillaceae bacterium | reverse complement strand
AATCGAACCCACGACCTCCTGAATGCCATTCAGGCGCTCTCCCAACTGAGCAAAGGGCCCATTTCAGGGGTTCCGACCCGGCCGACAGGCTACGGTCGCAAATCGCACTATATGGTGTGCGCCAGTGGGGGCATTCCCCACCGATTTCCCTCATATGCAGGGATTTTGTTGAGTTAGGCCAATATCACATCGCCACCAGCCGGACCTGCCCCCAGGCGCCAAGCGTCTCCCCCTTGATAACCAGGATTCCGGCAACGCCGGGGATCGATGAAGCCCACTCAACGGCTGCATGAACATCTGCCTCCGACTGGACTCGGTTGCCGGTGGCTGTAGCCACAGCGTCCGACAACGCTGCGTCAGGGGCGAGGATCACGGCTGCATCGCACTTTCCAAAGCTGAGCGAGTGTCCAAAGGTCCCGGAGGAGGTACAGATACCGAGCGGGGTGTCTTCGGGCCGCACCTCGATGGCCACTTTCTCGCTGAGAACCGATGGGCCTGCGTAGATACCTATCTTGCGGACCGAACGAATCTTTATGAAGATGTCCCCTCCGTTCTCAACGATCACTTCGGGTGAGTACTCGAGCAGTTCCCTTCCCACGGCCTCAGCGATAGCGCCGGCGACGGCGGCCATAGGGCCCACTCCTGCCGAGCGCGCCGCCGTGCACATCCTCCGGACGAGGGCGGGCGCTTGCGGCATCGGATCTAGGGGCTCAAGGCTGCCGGCAAAGCCGGGCTCGGACCGGATGTACTCCTCTAACTCTGCCCTGACCTGAAGAACCGCTCGTAGCGCTTCCCCACGCAGCACCTTTGCTGCGCCGATCCTGAGGTCGGTCTCCCTCACCACGCAATCAAAGTAGACAAGGTCATCCCCTGCAAAAGCGTCCCGATAACGTCTCGGCTGGAACATGCCTACTCCCCTGACTCATCCCGGTGGAGAGCAGCTGCCTTGTCGGGGGACCACTTGTTTCCAACAGGATGTGCCTCGGCGCCATGGGCGCTCAAAACATCTGCACTAGTCGAGGACAGATTGCACTGGGCATGCTGTGCCTCAGACCCCCGGGCGTTCAGGACATTCACCTCGCCTGAAAGCGGAAGCGGCCGGAACGGCTGCTGCAGCAGGAATGCGCCCGAAGCGATCCGCTCTTTGAGAATGGCTGCGATCTCTCTCGCCATCCCTAGGCCAGACAAGGGAGATGTGCGCACGGACTTACCTCTCACCATGACCCTGCCGCTCCGGAGATCCTCATAGGAAACCCTTGCCAAGACAGGCCTGGATCGTGAAGGAACGCTGTAATCAAAGATATCCGTATAGATGTCCCGGTTCCGAACCGAGACGTACCGCACCATCTCTTCGTCGAGAAGCGGTATGGGTACCCCAACACCTACAATCATGCTGACGCCATATTTCTCGAACACAACCGCCCTTATATACCGGTGGTTCATGGCTTTGAGGTCGCCGATCAACGCGAGAGTCCCGGCTCCACCCATGGGTACGCCATTCTCTCCCCTCGCCTGACAAGGGTTGTGCTGAGTGCCTTCCCATGCGACATATCCATCGGCGCCGCCTAAGAAGATCCGTGTACCGGGCCCAATCGTCCTGTACAGAGGGTCGTTTAGCAGGGGGCTCAGTTCGCCTGAGGTAGCGTAACTCACATTCCCCAGATTAGGCAGGAGCTTGCCCATGTATGTGTAGATAGGCTCGGCTGAGGTATTGGAAGCGGCCCCGTAGTTCTGGTAGCAGTTGCGAGGGTTGAACATGACGGCCTGGTTGATGGTGTCTTTGGTGATGACCGACGTCACCTGTTTCAGAGGATAGCAGTCGGTCCCGTAGGAGGTGGCGCGGAGGGTGACCTCTCTTCCGGCGATGAGATCCTCGATCACGTGGGCTCCCCCGTAGCTTAGGCCCTTGGTCTCGGAGAGTTCCGTGGCACCGATGTATGCGTCGACGGCCGCGATGCCCGCGTACGCCGGCACATCGTTTAGCCACACTTTGGTCATCCGGATGGGAGGATCGGAGTGACCGAAGTTCAGGAACGCTCCGCTTGAGCACATCGGCCCGAACGTGGCAGTGGTGACCACGTCCACCTTCTTGAGAGCTTCTTTCGGCCCCTCATCTTCGACTATCTGCTTGATTTCCTCGGCCGTGACGACCACGGCCTTGCGTTCGCGTATCTTTTCGTTGATCTCCTCGAAGCTCCTAAACACCGGCCTCACTCTCTTTCTTTGGGGGAAAGTTGAGGGATCCCATAAAGACCTCCTCAAAACCTGGGAACTCGCAGAGGGAAATGTGTCGGGCGATCCGGGCAATCCTTACCGCCTCGTCTCTAAGCACTCTTGATCCGAGCATCATCTTGGCTCCACCGAGCGCCGCGTTGCCCACCGCCATAACTCGGGAGACCGGCACCGGAGGGATGAGCCCCAGGGAGATTGCGCTCTCCGGCCGCACGTAACTGCCGAAAGTACCTGCCAGGAGGACCTTGTCGATGTCCTTGGGACCGCACCCGGCCGCGCTCATGAGCGCATCGATGGCGGCTCGGACCGCGCCCTTCGCCAGTTGAACTGCGCGGATGTCTTTTTGGGTGATCGATACACCCGGCGCGATGCTGACCGATAGAGGATCACTTCCATTTGGGAGAGCTGCTCTAGGTTCTCGCCCACCGGGTTCTTGCTGAAAATCCGACTTCACGCGCCCGGCACTGTCTGCAAGATCCATCACCATTGGAACTCCGGATGTAGGCCAACGGGACTCCATTTGTCCGCTGCCATCTACGCAACCAATCACAGCCGGATCCGCTGTTCCTGACGAAGGCAAGACTGGTTTCATACGTCCGGTGCTGTCTATGAGACCTGTGGCGAGGAGGGCGCTCACGGCGTCCATGAGCCCCGATCCGCAGAATCCCACCGGCTTTCCTTCGCCGATAACCCCGACACGAAAGACGCCGTCCTCGATCTGGACCGAGTCTATTGCCCCGACAGCAGCCGTCATCCCCTGGCTGATCTCGGCACCCTCGAATGCGGGACCCGCAGGCGCCGATGTGAAGAATAGCTGCCCTTTGTGGACCAATGCCACTTCGCTGTTGGTGCCCAGGTCCACCAGGAGCCTCGTCTGGCGGCTGACGTGAAGCCCTTCCGCAAGGATGGCTGCCACAGCGTCAGACCCGACAAACCCGCCTACCGGCGGGGGGGCGTACAAAGGCGGAAGTCCCGGAAACTCGATCGTGGTCGCCGTAGTAACTGAAGGCCTGTACGGCGCCCTGGCCAATCCGAAGACGTCAAATCCCAGCGCCAGATGGTGCATCACACTATTTCCAACAAGGATGCCGTCGGTTACCCGGTCCAGACATATGCCGGCCGCCCTCGTCACCGAAAGCATGAGCGATGCGATACTCTCGAGGACGATGGTCTGAAGCCGGTCGCGTTCTTTAGGATCTCTCAGGGCCAGTTCCAGCCTTGTCATCACGTCGGCGCCGAAGGCAGCCTGTGGGTTTGGGACCGAACCGGTCGCTACCGCCCTGCCGCCTGAGAGTCTGAGCAGGGTCGCCGTGATGGTAGTAGTCCCGAGATCGATGGCTACCCCGTAATCGGCGTGCAACGCGGAGCGCTTGCCTAGGCCACCCGGGCCTGCCAACGCGCTTGCGGGTTCACCATGCGGATATCCCGGGCTCCACACTCTGAAGTCGCTTGACGCATCTGCAGGGCCTCCAGTGGTGGGCTCACCCGATGCGTCCGCCGGACCTCTAATGGCGGCCGACTCATTCGCCGAGTCCGCCGCACCCCGATTGGTAGGTTGATCCGATGCGTCACCACGGCCTCCATTGGTCGGCTGACCCGATGCATCCGCCGGGCCTCCATTGCTGGGCTGACCTGATGTGCCGGCAAAGCCCCCGCTGGTGGGCTGACCCGATGCATCCGCCGAGCCTCCATCGGTGGGCTGATCCGATGCGCCAGCAAGGCTCCCCCTGCCGGGCTCGCCCTGCATCTCCGCCCATCTCACAGCGTTGCCTCTTTGCTCAGGCGACTGTTGGCCCCTCTGCTTGAAGGACACCGTGATGTCGCTCTCTACGGCCAGAGAGCACGCCAGGCGGTATCCCATGGCGATCTCCTCGGGCCATAGCAGTTCTTTGTCCCGGGGAGACACAGGAGCTTCGCCTGCCACCACCCGCACCAGGCACTTCCTGCACCGCCCCTTGCCACCGCAAGGAGTCTCCAGCCTCAAGCCGTCGAGGTTCAGCGCGCGGGATAGAATGGTCCCTCGCTTGACCGAGACCGAACCTCCCGGAAAGGTCACGCGCACGAGGTCGGACTCGGGCCAATTGAGGCAGACTCCCTTGGGCCCCCGCTCGCTCATCGTTCACCACGGGTGGAGATGACCCTTAGCACTTCCGTCACTGCCTCTTGGGCGTCACGCCCGTACCCGCTCGCCCCGATCTCACGTGCAAAGGCCTCGGTGGTTGCAGCCCCGCCGACCAAGACAGGACACTCAAATCCCTCGCTGGCGAACAGGTCAATGACTTCCTTCATTCGCGGCATCGTGGTAGTCATGAGGGCGCTCAAGCACACGGCGTCTGCCCTGACCTTTCTGGCATGGGCCAGGATCTCCGACGCAGGCACGTCCCGTCCCAAGTCATACACCCTAAGCCCGTGGTTCTCGAGCAGGATCGCCACCAGATTCTTCCCTATGTCGTGGACATCACCCTCGACGGTGGCCAGCACCACCGTACCTCGTTCGGTCAGTCCTTGGGACCTCTTGGCCAGTTCGGGCTTTAGCATCTCGAATGCGGCTTTCATGGCTTCTGCCGAGAGCATGAGCTGGGGGAGGAAGTAGGTGCCATCGGCGAAAAGCCGCCCGGTCTCGGTGATGGCCGGGATGAGCCAATCGTTCAGCACCTGCATAGGATCGGCCCCGGCGCTGAGCGCGCGGTCCAAGAGGGGAATCAGTCCTGCCTTGTCCCCCTCGAGCACCGCACTATAGATCGCGTGCCCGAGAGAATCCTGGCGGGTGTTCGAATCCTCCTCGGAGTCAAGGTTGCGCCTTGTCGCGGCACCCGATGGCCTCGCTGTGGGAGATCCCTCGTCTTCCCGAGCGCCGGCTGCCCCTGTAGCTCTAGCATTGGCGGGGTTCTCCTTGGAACCCGGGCCCAGACCCGAACCCTCACCCGCAGGTCCGGAGCCTATGGCGCGGGGCGCTTCCATAGCCGAAATGTACTCCTTGGAGCCGGCATCACGGTTCAGAAACACCCTCACAGCCCTCACAGTACCGGCAATGTGCTCACCGGCAGGGTTGACGATAGCAGCGTCCAGACCCTGAGCCAGCGCCATGTTGAGGTACACCGCATTGAGAAAATCCCTGTTGGGAAGCCCGAATGATACATTGGAGACTCCCAGCGAAGTCAGGCACCCGAGTTCCTTGATAAGAGAAATAGCCCTGAGAGTCTCCTTCGCTTGGTCTTGCTGGGCTCCCGCAGTAAGCGCCAATGGGTCGATCAAGATATCACACGGCGGGATCCCGGATGCCCCGGCCATCTCAACAATCCTCCGGGCAAGTCTCACCCTCTCTTCGGCCGATGAAGGCAAACCCGTTTCATCCATCGTGAGGCCGATGACCGCGGCGCCGTACCGCTTAGCCAAGCGAAGTAGAGGCGCAGCCTTGGCCTCTTCGGCCGTCACCGAGTTGATGATCGCCCTGCCCACGAACTCCCGGAGGCCCGCCTCCACGGCTTCGGGCGAGACTGAGTCGATCGAAACAGGCACTCTGGTGACCTCCTGGACCACCCTGACCGCCCGCTTCATGGCTCCGGCTTCGTCTATCAGGGGAACGCCAACGTTCACATCCAAGATGTGGGCGCCTGCCTCCACCTGGCGCTTGGCCTCCTTGCGTACGAGGCCGAAAACGCCCTCCTTGATATCCCTAGACAACGCCTTGCGCCCCGTTGGGTTAATGCGCTCACCGATGATGATCGGGAGACGATCCTCTGTGAAGAAAAGCGATTGAGTGCGTGATGTGAGCCCCAACACGCCCGAGAGAGAGCCCGGCCCGGACGAGTGAACATCTTCGGCGGCCGCACCGTCGCCCGGTCGGGCACCCCTGCAGACGCTGGTGCTGTCTGAGAAGGCTACTGGCTTGAGACCGGCCACCGCCTCTCTGAGAAGCCGGATATGCTCGGGCGTTGTGCCGCAGCACCCACCCACGATCCGGGCCCCGGCCGCCACGAGTCTCGGTCCGTACGAGGCGAACTCCTCGGGACCCATGGGGAACACGGTCTTGCCTTCGACCAGCCTGGGAAGCCCCGCATTTGGCTGTGCCGAGACAGGGACTCTAGCCACCCTGGCGATCTTCTCGATGGCTCCCACGAGGACGTCAGGACCGACCGAGCAATTGAGGCCGATGACGTCGGCGCCCATCGCCTGCATCACTAGGGCCGCGCTTTCGGGCGTGGTTCCGGTATATGACCTGCCGCGCGGATCAATGGTCATCTGCGCGATCAAGGGGATTTCAGGAGCCGTGTCTTTGCAGGCCAAGATGGCGGCGCGCATCTCGTTCAGGTCGGCTATGGTCTCAACGATGAAGGCATCCACCCCGGCCGCCTTGAGGGCCTTAACCTGCGCCGCAAACTGCTCATAAGCCTCGTCGAAAGTGAAGGAACCCAAGGGCTCCACCAGGACTCCGAGAGGCCCGACGGACCCGGCCACCAAAGCCTTCTGGCCGGCGGCTCTCTTGGCGATGCGAACTGCAGCCCGGTTTATGTCCTCCACTTTGCCCGCCAGTCCGTAGTGGGAAAGCCTGATCGGAGTGGCTCCAAAGGTATTGGTCTCCACGATCTGGGCGCCTGCTTCTATGTATCGCCTGTGTGCCTCGAAGACCCCTTCCGGGTTTTCCAGGCACCAGAGTTCCGGACAGCCTCCCGCAGGCAGCCCCAACGACTGCAGGAGAGTCCCCATGGCTCCGTCAAACACAACTGCGCCGCTATCGATCAGCTCAGCGAGCCCCACCGGCAACCGCCTCCTTCTCAAAACCCCTTGTTTCGTCCAGCGCCTGGAGCAAAGCGACTACCCTCTCCGGGCTGTTCATGGGGAATATGTGTACGCCGGATACCAACGGCGCCATGGACTTTATGAGTTCGGCGGCTATGCGGATGCCCTCACCCTTGGCTCCGTTTCTCAACCGGTCGACGATCCACGACGGAACGTCAATACCCGGAACGTTATTGTTCAGGTGGACCGCGAAGTTATAGTTCTTGAGCGGCATTACGCCGTAAAGGATGGGCACCTTGATGCGGCCTTGGATTTTCGTTAGCCACCGCTCGAGGTCTCTCAGGTCGAACAGAGGTTGGGTCTGGACGAAGTGGGCTCCCGCTTCTATCTTCGCCTCCAGCCGGGAGACCTCGAACTCAAGGTCGCGGGCTGTCGGATTGGCGGCGCATCCTATGGCCAGTTCCGTCCCGCGCTCCAGTCCGCTCCCTGCCACAGTCCTGGAGTGGTTCAGTTCCGCGGCGAGCCGGATAAGGCCCGGAGTATCCACTTCAAAAACCCCCCTGGCTTCCGGATGATCACCCCTTGTAGGTTCATCTCCGCGCAGTGCGAGGATGTTCCGGACGCCCAGGCCCGCAGCCCCCAATAGCTCCGCCTGGAGGCCTATGACGTTCCTGTCCCTGCATGTCAGATGGAAAATGGCCTCGACATTGGCGTCCCTCTGAATGAGGTGAGCGACGGTGATCGGGCTCATCCGGACGTTCGCCATTGGGCAGTCGGCCACGTTTACGGCATCCACCCGGTCAGAAAACTTCCTCACCTTCTCCAGAGTCTTTCTCGGATCCGCTCCCTTGGGCGGGTCCATCTCCACAGTCACGGCAAACTGGCCTGACATCAGTTTGTTGTAGAGTCTCGCCAATAGGACCATCTCCCTTCCTGCTCCTCTAAACCAAAAGCCCTTCGAATGAAGGGCTTCAGAAAACACTGGTCGACCTTCACTCTCATCTTTCGGACCCCAGGGTCCGCAGGAGTTGGCACCGTTCCCTTGCGGGTGGTTGCCGTGGCATCATTGGGCCTGTCCCTCCGCCGCCTCTTGATGAAAGAGGTACCTATTCAGTTGTTCTTTCGATAATACTCATTCAGACCGCATACTGCAATACCGTCAGCTAATTTTCTTGCGCCCACTTGGATTCCAGATCGGCTCGGGCACGCAGCCCTTTGCCTATCCCCATCACCTTTCACCCTCTGATGATCATCCTGATCATCATCCCAACCAGCCTCTGGCAGCGTCCTTCGCGACTATGAGGCAGCCCAAAAGCTGCTTGTACGCATCCACATAACTGTCGGCTTTCACGGCGATCACTTTAGGTCCCCGCCGTTCAACACTTGGGAAAAGGCAGCACATGTGCGCCATGCTCGTGAGCTTTGTGGTGATCTCGAACTCTACGGGCACCTCTACTTTGTGCGGCTTGAAGTCAGAGAGGCGGCCCAGCGCCCGTATGGCGGCCTCCTTTATCAGCTTCTGGACTCGTTTGGGCGAGAGGAGCCGGGCAGCATACCTGTCGATGGCTCTCTTCACCACAACAGTCTCGACGTCCCCCAGATGGCGCTTGGCCTCCTCACACAGAATGTGGTCGCCGGCGACCAGCGCGACCGGTACGCCGTAAGCTCCGGCTATCCCGGCGTTGATTGCCGTCTCGCCCACCACCACACCGTTTCTGCGGATCTCGGTAACCACCGTTCCCATGATCGTGTGATTCATGACGGCGTCCTCATTGCCCTCATGCGCGTGATATCCGAGGAAAAACACGGCCTGGAAGGACTCGTCTAAGCCCTCCATCTGCAAGAGGTGCTTGTTGTTCCCGCTGATCAGTTCCGCCCGTTCATCCAGGTCCTCAATTAGAATGTTTGTCATCCTGCCGTGGGCGTCGTTCACGAGGACTTCGGTGGCGCCTGCCTCGAAAGCTCCATCTACTGCGGCATTCACCTCTTGGGTAAGAAGCTTCACCATCCGGTTATAGCCGCTGTCGGTCATCTGAGAGGCGCCGGCGATGCCAGCCCCACCTTCCATGTCCACCGATATGTAGACTTTCACGAGTGACTCCCCCATTCTCTAGAATCTGAGCCGTCTGTCAGCCTGAGCTGTGTAGGACTAATACGCCGTGCGGGAACCGAGCCCCTCCACTATCTCCGCAAACATGGCTTTGATGTAAGAAGGGCGAAGGATTTTCGACAACCTGTGCGCCTATGCAAAGGTTCGCCGGGAAATTTGCACCGGTGGAGGTGTTCTGCGGGAAATTTGCACCAGTGGGGGTATCTTCCCGGGACGTTTGCACAGGCGGGGCTGTCTTGCCGGGATGTGTGCACAGGTGGAGCTGTCATGCCGGGATGTGTGCACAGGTGGGGCTGTTCTTCGCTGACCTTTGCGCCAGTGGAAACGTCCTCCCCCGGTTCCCTCGATATGCAGGGCCTTTGTCAAATTCCGCGGATATCAAATCGCCACTACCAAATTTCCAAGGCTCAAACCTTCAAATCCTAGACCTTGGCAGCTTTATGTCTTCAAAGTT
>DUUV01000092.1 GCA_012841375.1 Candidatus Fermentithermobacillaceae bacterium | reverse complement strand
GTAGGAGGGGGTTATTCACCCCCTCCTATCAAACCACCGTGCGTAGTACGTGAAGTCTTACTTCTTCCACTCCAGCTCCGCTTGATACGTGTTCTTGTTCACATCAAAGAACCAGAAGGTGTACTTGCCCGGCTCACTGTTTTCCTTGAACCAAAGCAGGTTCGAATCGGGAAGAACGGCAACTCTCAGAGCGAAAGGAACCGTCTTCTGCCCGTTGAGGGACACCACGGCGCTCCGGATGTTGGCGTCGCTCAAGCTTACAGGCTCTCCGTCTACTATGAGCTCGTACTTCTGATAGCCTCCCGAGGGACTCCCGGCAGCCACAAGCTCACCCTGGATGGGAGATGCCACGCAGGGTTGGGCTCCTTCGCTCTCATCCTTGTGGATCACGTACATGACTTTCTTGACCCAAGCCTCGAAGAACTGGTCGGCCGGGTAGAGGCGCCTGACCTCTTCATCTTTCGCGGCGGCCGCGTCGTTGACTATGACATACTCCCTGCCGTCCTTCCAGGTGAACCCCCTGATGAGTACCAGGTGGCCGGCGGTGTAGTTGATGGGTACGTTCTCAACCTCAGGCTCGGTCCGGTCTTCATAGCCCGGCTTTCTGTACTTGACGCTGACGATGACCGGGTTCCCTTGGTTAATCTCCTGCTTGACCGCATACCATGGATCTTTCCCCTCGGCAGGTACGCCGTACTGCACATACGCCGTGAACCCGTTGGCGCCCGCAAAGGCAGTGTTGAAAACCCAGTTTCCAAACATCGGGGCCCGGTAGTCGTTCACTCCCCAAGCCGCCTGCTCAGGTGACATATCCACGCCGTGATAACCGAGGGCCATGGCTACACTGGTCGGGCTGCAGATCGAATTCGCTATCTTCGGGTCGCGGATCATCTGAGAGTAAGCGGGCACGTCCAAGTCCTTGTCAAGTTTGGTGAGATCGGGCCCTTCTTCGTCGTAAGCAGTGGGTATCTCTTGACCGCTAAGGGTGTTCCTGATCGTGGACGCCACGAGCAATACCTTGGGACCTGTCTCCCCGGCTCCTGGTTGACCGTCGGGCCTATGGAGAGTCACCCTGTACTGGAACTTGTCCGCGGTCTCGCCTGACGTCCCTATCACTATGAGTTCATCTGTCGCAACCTTGGCCAGCTCATCTGATGCCTTGGAAGACGGGGCCGAGCCGGGCAGCGTCTCTCTGCCGTCTGGGCCTGTGAAGGAGTGAGAACTCCAAGTTCCCCACGACAGCCAGGAGCTCCACTTCCGGTCGCCCTCGGAACCCGCGTGCACACGCCCCTCGACTTCTATGTAAGTGCCCTTCGGGGTATCGGCATTCCATGAGAGAATCAGGTATTCGAACGGTTTTGTCTCCACTTCGGGCGACGTATATATGCCAACGGCGGCGCCTTCCTTGAGAGCGACGGCGCCGTTGCCGACGGGTACTACCTGAGTCCCCTCGTGATGTCCGTTCTCGAAGTCGCTGACGTAAGTGAAAAGGAGAAGGTTGTCGTGCATTGCGACCGGGTCCCCTTTCGGAACATCATCCGGCGATGTGTTGGCGCCGGACGGCGGTTCGGCCGGCTCTGGAGTCGAGCATGCCGGTATCGTTGCAGTAATGACAAGGAGAAGCATGAAAGCCACCAGCGAGATCCAGGGGTACGGTGGAGTCCTCATCCTCAAGAGCCTCTTCACTAACGCACCACTCCTCTCAAAGAGATCAGGCCAGGAGCTCACCCGCGGCTCACTACGAGGGAATAGGGATAAGCTCCCATGAGGAGTAATACGGCCTTGTAGCAGGTTTTCCTGCCCAGTTTTGACTATTCTGCCTACTCCTCATTGCACCCCATGCTTGCCCGTGGTCTGCTTTGTTTCGCCGTTATCTCGTCACCGTGATCATCCGACCGCGACAATCGCGCCGCGTCATTCCGACCGAGGCCGGGTCACGGGATCTGAGCTATTCAGCGATATACACTCCTCGCTCGACCATGAGGCCATAGTACTCTACCAAAGCCTCGGTGTTCCTGAAGCCCGTTTCGCCCTCCAGTAGGTCGGCGATCTCTGCCAGAGTCCGGCTGCCGTCAGTCCAGTACTGCAGGTGGGCGGAGGGTATGGAGACTTCCCGGTACTTCTCGTTGAAAGCTTTGATCTTCTCGCGCATCTCAGCCGAGGTCCCTCTCGCAATGCCGGAGAACGGACCGCGGAAAGCCCTCTTGGGAACGATCTTCGAAGCCTTCTTTATGGCCTCGTCCTCCTCGGGACGCCACGATTCCGGCAGGTCGGTTACATCGTTGAGCCCGGCGGTGACGGCGAGGTCCCTCAGAGATTTGGCCAGAAGGTAGTCAGCGGTCCTGGCGATACAATCCTGTGCTTCTAAACGAGCCTGGCTGAACATTGCCGAGTCAGGAGCCAGCTTCACAAGGCTCGCGATATCGGCCCGTCTGCGTTCAGAGAGAAATGCCACCCTCTTCTCAATGGTCCGGCGGGTCTTGGCCAAGACCTTCTTCACTTCTTCCTGTCCCCCGGCCTTGGAGACCTCTCTCCTCGCCCGGTCTGTGAGAAGCGATAGGACGACGTTGGCCTCGCCAGCGAAACCTGCGGCAGCTTGACCGGCAACGTAGGCGGCGTCCGCGGCGGTCGCTGTGGCGGCCGTGTAGAGATATGTGGCCGTCAGAATCCCTGCTACCGCGAGCATCTCCGGATCGACCTTGTCGATGGTATCCTCGCTTGTGTGATAGTACCTGTCCGGCCACTGAATGAGCATAGGGCATGTGACCCCCACCGACGGATCGCCCCAGATATTGTGGTCGCTCCCGCCAGAATATGGAGTCACGCTGCACCTGAAACTTGAATTGCTGTAGTTCCGGGCGAGATTCCCCAGCCCCTTGGCGAGGAGGTCGAGTATGCATGCCGCCAGGTCTCCGCCGAAACCGGCGAGAGCGGCCACCGGCCTCTCCACCATGAACGTGCTTCCGCACAAGGCCTGGTTTTCGCCTACCATGTCCAGGTTTATGGCGGCCACGGTCCTTGCCAGGACGTCTTCGTTGTTGGCGAGGAACGCGTATGACCCGGTCATCTCAGGCAACCACAGAAACCTTATGGTTCGCCGGGGTTTGGGAAGCGAGCCCCTTGTGATGAGAGCCGATAGAGTCCTGACGGCCTCCATAAGGGTGCCGGACCCGGAAGCGTTGTCATTGGCCGAAGGCTCGGGATGGCAGAGGTGGGCGACGGCCGTCACTTCCTCGTCAGTCTCGCCGGGTATCAGGGCGCTCACGACTTCAAGGGAACCATCGAAGTACTCGGAGTCCACTTTCGCGAACACGGTAAGTTCCTTCTTCCCGGCGGAGAAACGCCTTCGCAGTTCCTCACCCTGCCGCGGCGAAACCACGAAGCCGAATGCTTTGTGGGCTTCGGCATCGGAAGGCCAGAAGGACAGGTACTGGCGCCCATCGGGAAGGTCAAAACGGTCCCGAACCGGAGGTATCTCCCTCATGGTGTCCACCACAATGCCTGCGGCGCCGAACTTGTCAACCGCCAGTGCCGCGATCTCGGCCACTCCGCCGCGGGAAAAGACCAGTTTGCCTTTTACGTCCAGTCCCTCGTATGACTTAGGGTTTTCCCCGTTCTCGACCAATACCACGGTCGTCGTGATCCCTTCGGGAGGCGTGGGGGCACTTCGTTGCACCAGCGAACACTTTTTTTCCGAAAAAGCGCATAGCCTCTCACGTTTTCCATCTTCCAGGAGCACCAACTCGGCGCCGCGGCAAACCCACTCGGGGAAACTCTCCTGGGACCACCAACGGACGCCGCGCTTAGCCGGCAGTGACAGTACCTCTGCGTGTATCCCCTGTTCGCCCAAGTGGCTCTGGATATACCGGGCAGCGTCCCTGATCCCCGGACTGCACTGCACTCTGTGAAAAGAAGCCAGCTTGGCAACACAGTTAAAGGCACCGCGAGGCTGAAATTCGTCTTTTGTGAGTCGCAATGTCTCGTGTATCAAGACTCGCCCTCCTCTTAAGTCTCATCCCCTAATCACTCTTACCTCTTCGCCGCGAGCGACGGTCGTCCCCTCTCTCCAGGGCGCATATGTAGGCTCATTTCACGGGCCGGCAAAATGAAGACCGTGGAGATCAAAGCCTTCCTACTCACTCAGAGGCCGCAGGGATCTGCCCGGGCGGCGGGGTAAGGTGACCACGTGAGCGGGGATCTAAACGCATCACTCCAACCCTGCGGTCTCCCCTACTGTCTATAGGAGTGAAGGCAGTGAATCGGGCGAGCACACTTGTCACACACGCGAAGCGGGGCTCAAGATGCTTGATGTAGATGTGATCCGGAAAGCCAAGGCCGGGGATACCGAAGCGTTCGAGCTCATGGTGGCGGAACACACCCCTGACCTCAGGAGACTTGCCGCCTGGCACCTGGACGGGCGTGACGTCGACGACGTCCTACAGGATGTTTGGACATCGGTATGGCGGAAGCTGTGGCAGTTGGATGATGTCGGCCGTCTCCTCCCCTGGCTCAGGACCATCACATTCCGTGCATGTATGGACTACCGGAGAGCGCAAGCAGCCAAACGACGGATGGAGCTCGTTCTCTTGCCGGAGCACTGGTCTGCCATCGAGTCCTTCGTCGCAGACGGCGAAATGCCGTTTCACTCAATACTTGAGGACCGGGACCTCAAGCGATTGGTTGCTCAAGTCCTTGATCAACTGCCTGGAGACTACGGCGCTCTCCTGCGCCTCCGGTATATTGCCGACCTGGGCTACAAGGAAATCGCCGAAACCGTCCACATGTCACCTGCTCTCGTCAAGCAGAGGCTCCACCAAGGCAGGGAGATCCTCCGCGCGAGGCTGGCCAAAGCACTGAAGGAAACCTGGCAGGGCCGGAGGAGCCTTGACCGGCTAGGGCGCGGGCGGTCCGGTCTGGACGGAATACGGAAGGGCAAACGTGACACCGGGACACGCAAACAAGAAACCGGCCAAGAACCCGGGACGCCTTCGGAAGCGCCGGCAAGAGCCGTGAATTTGAAGGAGGAATGAACGCATGAACCCGTCGAGAGAAGACATTCGGAACCTGCTCTTGGGAATCCACAAAGTCGTGGTGGATGCCTCCATGACGGGCAGCATGGAGGACAGCGGGCCATATCTGGCCGACATGTTCAATAAGTGTCTGAGCGTGCTGACCGAACAGGGCGACGCGGTCGCCTCGAACCTCTTCGTGACCATAGACAGGAACAAAGCCGAGCTTGATGAGATCGGGGCAGCGGCAACACTTCTCGCAAGCTACCTGAAAGGGCCCGGACCAGAGGTGGCTGTGTTTGACAAGACCCGGGAAAAGGATAACTAGGAACCGCTGTCTGGGCCGGCTCCAGCCGGCCCTTCTCCCTTGGCAGTCACTGTCGGGTGAGTGCCATGGCCGGAACCATTTCAGAAGAAAAGGACCTTCACTCACCTACGAGCAGTTTCTCTCGTTCTCGGGCCAAAGCAGCGATTCTCGCCTGAAGACTCCGTTCTCTCGCCTCAAGCGATCCAATGAGGGACTTCACCCTGGCGAGCTGCTCTTTGGTCCGGTCCAGGCTGGCGTTGATCTTGGACTGGACCATCCAGTCGACAAACAGCCCGTCAAAGAAGTAGTCTGCGAACCGCTCAAACCCACCGATATTCACATCCCCGGTGAAGCTACCGATATCGGCAAGCTCCCGCTGGAACCTTCGCATTAGAGACTGGACTTCGTGCACCTCATCCCGGGCTTTGTCCAGGTTCGAGTGCTTTGCCGCCGTGGCGAGCAGCCCTCCCCCTATCATGTCCCAGACGCCCCAACCGTGGGCACTTTCCAGGGAGCGAAGAACCCGCTCCAGAGCCGCCTGGACCTTTCGCCCCGCTTCCAACGCTTCCCGGGTTTCCCTTCTCTCGGCCGCAAATCTGCCCTTTCGTTCGTCCAGGTCGAGAAGGGCTTCCGCCTGAGGCCCCCCTCCCTCTCTCAGCAACCGTTCTTTTGCTTCCATGAGTTTCCACAAGTCATCCTCCGGACGACCTGCTTCGGCGAGACGGGATGCCAAGTCTTCAATGTCACCCTGGAGGGTTCTTACGGAGGCAGCCGCCTCGTCTCGCCTGAGCTTCGCGGCCAACAACTCCTGCCTCTCTTTGTCGACCTTCGCAGGCTTGTCACCAAGGATGGTGTAGAACAGGTTGGCCAGGCTGAGCCCTTCCAATCTGGCGACGTCCTTCTCCTCGCAGTTCATAACTGCCTGCAGTTCTGAAAGCCTCTTTCGTTCCGCATCCAGCTCCCTGCGACTGCGCTCAAGTCTGCGGGCGAGGCTCTTCTTGACCTCGACTGCCGCGACAGTCTCTTCCATCATACGGTCAATCTCGGCTAACGATCGAATCGCGGGTTCTCCGGTATCCATCAAAAAAGCTCCTCCTCCAGACGATCGGTGAAGCTTCGGTCAGCTCGCTGACGAGCAGGCTCCAACAGAACGTGTGGTCTCATACTCCTCCGACTTCCATGGCCGGAGGGAGGTTCCTGCCAAAACAGAGATCCCAGCCTAACCAGAAGTTACTGCCATTAATGAAGGCTTCCGGCGTAAATCACGCCGGAAGCCAATCCTTTCCACAATTAGGTCCGTGGGCTAGACGACGCCCTCCGCAACCGCCCTTGCCTTGCGCAAGGTCCACATCACCTTGTTGAAGCCGCGCCTTAGCTGCGAGACTGTCAGGTGGTACTTGTCGCTCCCCTTCTCCAACGACGGGAGGTCCACCGCGAAGGCGAGGTCGGGTACCGGTTTTGACTCCAAGGCCGGGTCGTGTTTGAACCAGTCGTCCCTGACGTAGTTCAGGCGGACGACCATCCGGTCGACCTCCATGAGCGCCTTGTTGAGGGCCTTGACCTCGGGGTCAGCCATCTCCCGGTCCTTCAGGGCAGCTTGCTTAGCAGCCAGTTTCTCGCAAGACGCGACAAACGCCTGGGCTTCGCCAACCACGGGGTTCAGGTCAAAGCCTCCCTCTTGGGCCCGCGCGGCGTAACCCTTGATGGTCTCCGAGATCTCCTTGGCAGCGTCCACGAAGTTGTACGGAAGCACCGCCGAGTTGGCGAACCTCAACACCGACAACGCGTACGCTTTGGTATCCCTGAGCAACCTGTCCTTGTCGGCGGTCTCAATGGTGTCATCCTCGTGGTGCCACTCGTTGTGGCCGCCCGAGCCTCCCACGTGATAGAGCCCTCTGGCCTTCATCACGCTCTCAGGTATGGTGGTGAACAACATGTAGAACGTACCGACACCCAGGTTCGAGAAGGAGCAGTCGCCGGCCCGCGCCACTCGGGCGGCAGTGGCCTCGGCACCCACCGCATCCTTGATGGCCGCTTTGCAGAACCCTTCGAACTCCTTCATTATCGAGATGTCCTCGAAAGCATCGGCATCTTTCGTTCCCGTTGAATCGCAGTTTACATGCGCTATGCAGTTCTCAAGCAGGTCGAGGGCGAAGGTGTCCGCGTACCAGGTCGACCCAGCGTAACGACCGTGAGAGTGGCCGGACCACCATGCAATCCGAACGCTGCGCTTGAGGTTCTTTTCGAACTTCTTGAGAACCCGTGCCAGTTCCAACAGCGTGGCGTCGCCGGTGGCGTTGTCGCTGATGCCGACGTGCCAAGAGTCCAGGTGCCCGTGGACAAGGATGAACTTCTCGGGCTCCACCGTACCCTTGATCTCGGCCACCAACACCGAAACAGGCTTCCAGCCCTCTTCAAGTTCGGTACCGATCTGGACCTTAACCTGACCTGCCTGGATCTGCTCCTTCAGCCAAAGCCCGTCGGACTTCTTAACGGACACGACCGGTAGGTCCGGCTTTCTGGATATGGAATCGAGGTCGGGGGCACCCCAAATGTTGGTGCAGATACCCTCGTGGATGCGCTCGCCCGGCGATATGAACACCACGGCGGCGGCTCCGGCAGCCATGAGGTCGGTCACTCGGGCAGGCAGGGGAAGACCTTCCGTCAAGACCGCTTTCCCTCGGACGGCGCCAACATCGGCTTCGATTCCCGCGAAAACGTCCGATGCCTCTTTCGCGTAGCCCGAACTTATGTATACCAGCTCTGCCGTCACGAAGCCGGGCGCGGTGGACTTGGACATGGACGGCGTCTTGACCTTAAGGGTTCTCCCATTGGGGCCCAACACCTGGAGCGTCGCCGACCTCGGCAGACTCACGAACAACTGGGGGGTGTGCAGTTTGTACTCGACGCCGTAGGAGTCGAGCTTCTCGGTGAGGAGGCGCATCGCCTGCCGCTCGCCCTCGCTCCCGGATTCCCTCACTATGAAGTTGAACTTCTCGACAATCTCCCAGCCGTCATCCACGCTTACTTGAGACAGGAATTCTTTCTCTAGTTCCACTAAGTATCCCGCCTTTCCGTATGGTTCTGTAGACAGTCCTTTGACCAGTTCCCTGGATGCTTCTTAGGTGCTTCTTAGGTGCTCCTTAGGTGCACCATAGATACTTCTTAGAAGCATCCAAGACGCACCTTGAGATGCTTCTTGGATGCTTCCCAAATGAGCTCCGATGTTATTCTTACCTGATGAACAGCTCGTCTACCGACATTCCCATCTGCATCTTCTTAGGCTTCAGGTACGCCTTCCGACTGTGAGCCAAACCCGATGTCACAAGGCTCTCGGTCATCTTGAGACCGACTTTCACAGGGTTTAGCACGGGGACACCGATCTCGGCCGCGATCTTCTCGGCCACGTCCAGGAAGCCCATGCTCATGCAACCGAGGACCACTGCCTCCGCCCCGTCCTCCCTGACCGCCTCGCCGCAGACCGAGATCATTTTCCTGGTCGCGCCCTCGGGATCTCTATTGACTTCGATCACGGGTATGTCCACCGCCTTGACTGACGCCAGCTTGTCAAGAGCCCCTGCCTCCCAGGCAAGGCGCCTCTTGTCGGCCATGATGCCGGGCACTACCGTCACGATGGAAAACCGGTGGCAGAGAGTAGCGGCTGCCGCGATAGACACCGACGCTGGCCCCACCACAAGCATGTCACTGAGCTCGCGCAGGGCGTCAAGTCCCGGATCTCCAAAGCACCCTACGATGGCGGCGTCAAAACCCTCGGCCTCCGCCTCCAGCACGCACTTGGCGGTCGAGGGAACGCTCAGGTACTTCTCGTACATGGATTCAATGGTGGCCGGTCCGCTTGGAACTGCTACGACGTCTACGTAAGTACCGGGGAAGGCCCACCGGCGGAGGATCTCCTGCCTCCGCTCCACTTCGCGCATCCCAAGCTCAGTCTTCGCCAGAGCGCCCGGGAGAATGTATCGGATCTTCATGCTGTCCGCCCTCCTTCCTATTGCCCTCGCTTCTCCATTTCCTTCAGGTAATTGTCCAGTGTGAGTACCATGGACTTCTCAAAGTCCAAGAGTCCTTGCACCGTGAAATACTCGTTGCTGGAATGCTGCCTTGTACCGTGGCCCAGGCCTCCAAAAACGTAAGGGATGCCGAGAACCCTGTCGAACAAGTAGAACGGCGCAGAGCCGATGTTCAGCGGGTAGACGGCCGGTTCGGCTCCAAGGTCCTTGCAGGCGTTCACCAGAGCCTGCACGATGGGTTCCTCTAGGCTGACCTTGCTCCACGGGTACTTATTGATGACCTTCATCTCGATGTCCTTGTATCCGCGCCTGTCGAGATGATCTCGGATGGCCTTGACGACCTTGTCGGGGTCCATGTTAGGCACGATCCTGACATCCATCTTCACGGTCGCTTCGTGAGGCAGGAGAGTCTTTGTCCCCGGTCCCGTATATCCTCCGTAAATGCCGTCGATGTTGAGTTGGGGCTGGGTCTGCGCGTGCAGGTAGAGCTCGGTGCCGCTCAGGTCCCACTTGAACTTGCGGGCATTGTAGGCCTCAAGTTCGCGGCTGGCATCGGGCGACTTGCCGAGAGCTTCACACAACTGGATATCTTCCGCGGTGGGTTTTCTCACGTCATCGAGAAGCCCGTCCACCACGATACGCTGCTCGTCGTCTACCATGGTGCCCAACGCCTTGACGAGCCTCCAGACGGGACTGGCTATCCAGACGTTGTTGCTGCCGTGCACCCCCCGTTCCACGGGGCCGCCCCAGTCTCCGCCACGGCATGTGAGCTCAAAGTAGATGAGTCCCTTGGTACCGAGCCTGATCCCCGGCATGCCTTCCTTGTCGCAACCGAAGAACGGGAACAGCACGGCTTCGGCCTTCTTCAGCTCGTCCAGGTGCATCGAAAAGAACTTGGGCAAGCTCCGGCTGCCGTACTCCTCTTCTCCCTCGATTACGAAAATTAGGTTCATAGGGATCTTGCCGTTAACCTTCTTTATCGCCCTGAGGGTCGTGAAGAACCCTGCCAGGGGTCCCTTGGAGTTCACCGCGCCGCGGTTTATGACGCAAGGGCCCAGACCGTCCCAATCGTGGATCTCGGCGCCGAAAGGAGGAGAAATCCACCCGGGCTCGTCAGCAGGCATAACGTCGTACATCCCGTAGATGAGTAGAGTGTGAGGGGCAGAGCTGTCGATCTTGCCGTACACTACCGGATGGAATCCGCCGGGCACATTCACCAGTTCGGCCGAGCCGCCCAGGCTTTCGATCCACCCCTTGACTGCCTCCGCCGTCTCCTTGATGCCTTCACCCGTGTAGCTGATGCTGGGCACCCTGAGGAAATCCCTGACATCATCCAGGTCCTTCTGGAAATCTGCCGTCAAGAGTTCAAAGATCTTCGACGTGTCCATAGTAAAACTCCCCTTTGCGTCTTTAGGCCGGGCGCGCTCGCTCCAACGCGCCCGGCTCTCCAGTGTGGCACCCGCCGATCCGGGTGCGTCACGGCCTATCGGTTCTCTCCGTAAGCGGGATTCACCGGATCTCCCGGATCCCCGCCTCCAACGCCCTGGTGGCATCGATGAAAGCGCGCACAACGGCGTTCTGTTTCCTCACCAGCGAGTTCTTCAGGAACCCGAACTCGTCTGATTCAGGGCTCAGTCTTGCCAGCCGGGTTAAGGGCTGGAGCACCGGGACCGGCTTGGTCGGCGTGGCCGGACCGTGCTCGGTCGGCGGGACAGGCGAATACCTGACGGGAGTCAGGACGCGGGTAGCCTCAAGCATGGCCTTGTTCGCCGCCTCAATGGCGCACTTGCATGCCCCGGGGCCGATCTCGCTTACTGCCGCGTCGAAATCATTTGAGACCTCGACCAGGCGTTTGGCGGCTCTGACCGCAGGGCCCAGGTCGAATACGCTTCCCGCGACCTTCTCCAACTTGGCGATCTCCGTCTCCAGTTCTGTAGCCAACGGGGCAACCTTATGAGGCAAGACGTCCAGAGTGCAGAGACGGTAGGAAGCCAGGGCGTAGATCTTGCAGTCCTTCTCGAGGACGGCCGGCTCAACCTTGTCTATGGTGTCGGCCTCCGTATGCCACCACCATCCCATGCCGGAGCCGCCCACCGCGGCTCGCTGGCCCTCAGGCCTGTTGGAGAGGAGCATGAAAGCCGAAGTCACTCCGGGACCCCAGAACGACTGGTCGCCCGCGCGAACCGGACGCTCTGCCTTGGGGGCTTGACCCGTTAGTTCCTCCACGATTTCCGATATGAAGTCCTCGTTCTCGGCTACCATGGTCACTTCCGAGTAATCGTAAGCGCCCAAGGGCCCGGGAGAGTCGATGTTGATGTAAGTCACGCAGTGATCCCGGAGGTCCTGCCAGTTCTGGTCGCAGTACCAGGTGGAACCGGCGTAACGACCGGTGGAGTGTCCCGGCCACCAGCAGATCCTGACTCCGCGGCGGAGGCTCTCCTGGTGCTTCTTGAGAAGCCTGGCGAGCTCCAGACAGACCACGTTTCCGCTGGCGTTGTCGGTGGCGCCGAGATGCCATGAGTCGAGATGTCCGCCAATGAGCACGAAGTCGTCGGTCTTCCCGGGGATAGTGGCCTCAGGCAGAAGGACCCTCTTCCAACCCGTCTCCACGACGGTGAAGAGCCTTACTTTGGTAGTGCCCTTCTCGGCCATTTCCTTGAGTTTGAGCCCGTCTTTGCGCTTTATGGACACCACGGGGATTTTGGGGCAGCTGTCTGCGGTCTCAGGGGTGGGAGTGCCCCAGACGGGAGTCACTATCCCTTCGTGGATGACGTCTTCGTCGCTTGGCCACATGTGGATGTATCCCACTGCGCCCAACCGTCTGGACATAATCATATTGTCGCGACCGCCGCCCTCAGAAAGGACGATCTTCCCGGTAAGGTCAGCCTGCTTGAGTCTCTCTACGGTCTCTGTGTCGGTGAACATGTCGCTGCCACCGGGAACGTAGACTATCTCTCCCTCGATGCCGTCGACAGGTGTGGAGTCTGAGAAAGCCCTGGTCTTGGCCTGGATCTCGGTTCCGTCGACGACCACCTTCGCTGAAACCGGGTAGCTCAGATAAGCCTTGAACTCGTGGACTTTGACGGTAACACCGTACGACTTGAGGACGTCGGCGATATATAGCATCGCCTTGTCCTCCCCCGGAGTGCCTGACGTCCGGTCTATGGCACACAGGAACTCCAGGTGCTTCCACATTTCCTTTACGTCTACCTCGCCTGTGAACGTACGTTCAACGTCGTCCATTTGCCTTGGTCTCCTTTACCGCTATAGTGCTGGATCGAATCCGGGTCTCGCGCACAAGGTCATGAGAGTGCCTGTCTCTTCCAGCTCGTCCAGATTCATAACGACATCCTTCAGTCCTTCGGCCTTCTGTCCCAATACGGGACGTACAAGTCCGAGGAATTTCCTGTGTATATCAGACACCGGGAGGGGCCTTTCGGGATGACCCTTGGGGATCACCACCTGCTTCACTACCTGCCCTCCCGATATGAGCTTCACGGTTGCCCTCACTCCGACATGGTCGGGGTAGTAGGCGTCCATGTCGGTTGACGGCCTGACCGAAGTCAGCCTGAGAAGCCTACCGGTGGAGGGGTCACTCACCCTCTCCGGTGTGAACTGCTCCAAATAGCAGGCTCCATCCATAAGAGCCACCACGAAGTTATAGGCGATACTGAGTTTGGCCGCCAGAGGATTCTTGGGGTCAAGACCTCCCCAAGCGGGGTCTTTAGCCGTTACCTCGGGCATCTCCAGCACAATGCTCTTGATGTCCGGAGGCTCCACTCCGGCTTCCTTCACCAGTATGCCCGCTTCAGCGGCAGTGTGGGCAGAACGACAGGAGGCGAATATCTTGAACTCCGTGTCCTCTATGTGCATCTTGCCATTGGGTAACCCAGACAGGGCCTTTTCATTGCCCGCTCCCGAGTGCGCCACCCGGTAGCCCATAGTGCCTTCGATGGCCGATTCAGGCCCCGTGAAGCCGGCAGACGCCAGTTCCGCCGCCACGACGCCGTTTCGGGCTGCCAGACCTGGATGGACGTGCTTGCAGTTCGAGCCTCCCACAAAAACCTCGCGGAGACCCGAGGCCATTGTCGCAGCAATGGCCAGAGCGTTCACCGCCCGTTCCTCGTCGAGTCCGAGAGCCCTGGCGGCCGCGGCCGCGGCGCCGACGCTACCCAACGTGGCCGTAGGGTGCCAGACCTTGTAGTGGGATATCCCCATGTATGCCCCCAGTCTGGCCATTACCTCATATCCGGCGATAACGCTGCATAGGAGTTCCTGCCCCGAGAGTCCGAGCGATTCCGACAACGCCAGCGCCGCCGGTATTATGGCGACTCCAGGATGACCGATGCAGGCGCTGTGAACGTCGTCCAGTTCAATCATGTGCCCGGCAGTTCCGTTGGCCATGGCGGCCAGACTAGGCGGAACCTTGTGTTCGGTCCCAAGCACCGTCGCGGCAGGTCTCCCGCCTTGAGCGAGTACCCAGTTCCGCACGATGACGGACGGACGTTCGTCCATGCCTGCCAAGGTAGCTCCAAGATAGTCGAGGACGCAGGTCTTGGCCGCAGAAATCGCCTTCTCAGACTCGCTCCCGGCGGTCACTTCCAGAGCCGCTCGGACCAACAGCCTGGCGTGGGACATCACGGTCACCTGCCTCCTTTGGCCGAGAGAAGCGCCAAAGTCTCAGCGAACCTGACCAGCGGGATAAGCGGGTTCACAACTCTCACTCCGATAACCTCGGACATGTCGCGGTCCAGCCTCTGAAAGGCCATGCTCATGCATCCCAACACTATGGCGTCTGCCCCGTCCTTCTCGATGCACTCGCCGGCCACCCTCACGGCCGTGTCCACGGCCCTGGCCCTGTCCTCACGGATGGTGAGCACGGGGATGTCCAAAGACCTGACCGACGCGACCTTCCCGGCCAGTCCGTACCGCTCTGCCTGGCTCAAGGCCGAAGGTACCGAACTCTTTACGGGTGAAAGTATGGAGAACCTTTCTGATATCAAACTTGCGGCGTGCATCGCGGAGATGCCGGGTCCCAAGACCGGTAGCCCCGTAAGCTCCCGGAGTTCATGAAGGCCCGGGTCGCCGAAACATCCCAATGTCACCGCGTCGTAACCTTCTGCCTTGAGCAAGTTCGCTCTAAGCCCGGGGATAGCCGCCTTTTCGTCTTCATCGGTCTCGATGGACAAAGGCCCCTCCGGATTTGTCCAGAAGTCCACGACGGTTCCCTCGGATGCTATGGCCTGCATCGCGGCCCTCCGGCGCGCCATCTCCTCGCTGCCGTTCTTCGTTGCCAAGATGTTGGTGGCTGAGAGGTGAAGGATGCGCACGGTCCTACCTCCTCTGGGCCAACGCCCGCTCGTGTTCCTCCCATGCCTCTTTGAGGATGGATGGGTCGCTCAGGAGGTCCACGACGGTCATTGCCATGGCCTTAGCCGCGTTCAGGAGGCCCTTGTCGCCTTCAGGTGACTTGGCGGCCTCCCGGAATTCGTTGCTGTGGCTGGCAACTGTATCGGGCGCGATCTGAATGTACGCGTTGACGGCGGGCACCAATTGGCTGACATCGCCGAAGTCGGTGGAACCCCTAACATGGATGGGCTCGTCCTCTACCTCGAGTCCAAGCTTGCGTAGGTTGGCCTGGACTTTGCGCGCTATGGTCATGTTGACGATGCGCTCGCTGTAACTAAAGCCGCGCTCGAACTCAAGCGTGGCGCCTGTGGCCAGAGCTCCTGCGGCAAAACACTTCCTAACTTTCTCGGCGACCTTCTCAAGGTTTGCCCGCGTAGCGGCTCTCACGATGTACCTTGCCTCGGTGTAGTCGGGGATGACGTTGGGGGCTTTGCCGCCGTCGATAATGTAGCCGTGCATCCTTACGTCTTCGGTCACGTGCTGGCGCAGGGCGCTCACGTTTTGGAAGCCCAGGATCATGGCGTCAAGGGCGTTTATGCCCTCATGAGGATCCGATGCGGCGTGGGCCGCCTTGCCGTGATACTTTATGCTGAAATGGGTGATGGCTAGATTTGGGCCGCCGATCATGCTCGTCCCCGACATGGGGTGCGTCATGAGAGCGGCGTCGACTCCGTCCAGATAACCTTCTTTGGCTATGAACACCTTGCCCCCGCCGCCTTCTTCGGCAGGGCACCCGAGAACAGAAATACTCCCTGGGACATCTCCCAGGGAGTTCTTTAGAGCGATCCCCGCGCCTACGGCGGCCACTCCGATAATGTTGTGCCCGCAGGCGTGCCCGTGGGGCAACGCGTCATATTCTCCCAGGATGGCTATAGTGGGACCTTCTCCCTTCCCGCGATACATGCCGCGGAAAGCGGTCTCCATTCCCGCAATACCACGCTCCACCGTTAGTCCATGCTTCTCGAGGAGGTCTTCCAGGAGAGCCGCCGATTTGTACTCTTTGAAAGCCATCTCGGCGTACTCGTGGATGGTGTGGCTTGCGCTCAGAAGTTCCGGCGCCAGCGCGTCGATCTCGCGGATAACCTTGGACTTAAGTAATTCCGCATCCAACAAAACTCGCCTCCAATCCACTTACTTCTTGCAGGGCTACCCCGTGAGGTGGGGGCGGCCTCCCAGAGGTCCGGCCCCACCTCACGGTTTTGGTCTATCTTGTCTCAGGTCGTCTGTTACTTAATAAGCGGGATCCACTGTCCGAACAGGAACTGCAGCCTGCCCATTACCAGCGTAAGTCTTCCCATGACGGTGGCTCCAAATGCTGCTCCGAAAGCCACCATCATGACCCATTTGCCGACATCGCCGAGGAAGGTGGTAGCCTTGCCCCATGCCTGTCCGGCAGGCGACTTGCCCTGGATAAACAGGAAGTACGAGACCGTGCAGATGGTACCGAATACCATGATGATGTTGTCAATCGAGTTGAGCGGGATCATGGTCGCCGCTATCTGCTTGACGAAGTTCGCCGAGATCGCGCCTGTGATCGAGACCGCTCCCGCGACGCCCATCATGAAGGCAACCGAGATACGGCTGAGCCAGGCAAGCTTCGGGAACCACCTGGTGAAGAGAAGCACACCGAGTATGACCGGGACTATCAAGCTGTACCTGCCCTCAGTCGTGATCGGAGCAAGGCTCTGCTTGATGTTGTTGTAGCCGGTGATCGCCAGGTACGACACGTTGGTGGCGATCAAGAGGTGCTCCCCGACACGGAAGAACGGGTTCTCCTTCCACAGATAGCTGTAGGCGGAAAGTGTCATGAGAGCCGCGATCCAAATGCCTAGCCGCTCCATCACCTTGTTCCTCCCTTCACTGAGTCCTTAGACTTGGTGACCCACCAAGCCACGTTGCTGAG
>DUUV01000045.1 GCA_012841375.1 Candidatus Fermentithermobacillaceae bacterium | reverse complement strand
CGGGAAGATGATATCAACGTGCTTTGTCTCAACGATGCCGATGTCATGCTGCAGTTTAGGGTCATTGAAACAGGGAGGCTGATCTTCCAAAGGGATCCGGTCGCACTTTCAGACTTCCGCGAGTACGTGTTCAAGGTCTATGGGGATTTCGCGCCTTTTTTCCGGGAAGCAAGCCGGGAGTACGACAGAACTCTGAGGGAGGCATACGTCCGTGATAGACCGGGACAAGGTCAGGGATAAGGTAGCCTTTATTCGGAGAAACCTGGATATGCTGCGAAGACTGGCAGATATCCCCCGCGACGGGTTTTCAGAGGGGTCGATCCCCTTTCATGCGGCTGTTCGATTGCTGCAGACGTCGATTGAGGCAATGATCGACACGGGAAGCCACATCGTCGCCAGGGAAGGCCTCGGCTCGCCCAAGAGCTATGCAGAGGTTTTCGACGTGCTTTCGTCTGCAGGGGTAATACCGACAGAGTTTATCGATAGGGTCAAGGCGATGGTGAGATTCAGGAACAGAGCGGTTCACCTCTACGGTGAGATCGACGTAGACCATGTGTATTCCATCCTGCAAAACGACTTGGGGGATTTCGACGCTTTTGTCGGTTTTATCGTGAGTAAGTATCTTCCCTAGCGATCCCGCCCGGTTCGATAGATCGAGAGCTGCAATGGCGCTGCTCACCGCAAGGTACCTACTTCCTGCCCTTAGCCATCAGGTATTCTCCCCTACCAACCATGCTCGGATTCTGATAAACCCGAATCTCGATGTCCATAAGAGTTTGGTATGCCGCCTCGTCTTTGCATATCGCAACCGCTTGCAGCCGGTTTCCGTGAAGTATGCAAGGGCTTGTGCCACTCCCTCGTGCCGTGTGGTGTAGAAATCTCTGCTCTCGTCAGACATGGTTGCCCCTCCGCGTACCCGGATTGCAGAAGACTGCAACTTCTCGTGGATTAGTTGCAGTCTTGGCCCGTAAACTGCAATAGGGGTGCTCAGCGCGATGATACGATTTCAAGCACTCCACGCGCCACATACATTATGTTGCGGCGTCTGCCATTGGCGGGGGACAGTATCCCCTCAGAAACCAACCTCTCAATTGCTGCCTTGGCAGTGTGGTAAGCCACACCAAGTAATCCCTGGGCAGCACGAATGGTGATGACTGGATGTTCGAACAGTACATTTCAGGTACAGGCGGCGGGACAAAACGGGCCTCGGCCAGCGTACATCCCGGTGGCCCAATCCAGTCTTGAGTGCGCCTGAACTCGCCCGGGTAGGCCTTCTCTCCACGGACTCCCTCCATGAGCCGCTCATGCAGTTCACGTAGGAGGCGTAGGCTAACGGGCAGTTCTTTAAGGCGCTCAAGACCGTATGTCAGGGCCTGTACATAGTTGGCTACTTCGCGCACATCATTCCTTTGTTGTGCGCCAGACTCAGGGAAGAGCGGTAATTGCCCTGCCTCGTAGGCGTATAGATCTTCGATGGTGGCTCCTGGTCTACCCGACGGATTGCCCGCGGCTGAAACCTCCATGTACCATTGTACTGTCTATCATTGGTAATGACGCAAGAGGTTGTTTGTTGGGACAACGCCATTGATGGAGGATTCTTCCCGCAGACCGGTGAACCCTATGCCCGGATTTTCACAGGGAGGCGTTTGCGCAGGGGACTTGTCCTGGGTTGCCTCTCCGCAGACTCATGAAGACCGGACAAGGTGGGCATCAAGACGTGCGAATAGCCATCTGTGACGACGAAGCATCTCAGCGCGATTACCTTCGCCAGCAGGTCGAAGGGTGGGCCGTCCGGCGAGGGCATGTTGTCTCTGTTCACCTCTTCGCGAGCGCCGAGGCTTTCTTGTTCACATACGACGAGGACAAGAGTTTCGACATCCTGCTCCTCGATATCCAGATGGGGAAAATGGACGGCGTGGCTCTCGCCAAGAGGCTCCGGGCGGACAACGAGTGGCTTCAAATCGTCTTCATCACGGGATTTCCCGAGTTCATCTCCGAAGGATACGAGGTTTCGGCGCTGCATTACCTATTGAAACCGGTTGACGAGGAAAAGCTCGTGGAGGTACTGGACAGAGCCGTGTCCCGGCTGCAGACGGCCCCGAGGATGATCGTCTTCCGGAGAGGCAGCGGCTATATTCGCATTCCCGCCGACGAAATATACTATGCCGAAGCGTTTTCCCACAGCGTGACGCTGGTCACAAAGAACGGGAAAGAAACCTTCAACATGCGCCTAAGCGACATGGAGGTGATCCTGGGCGAAGGGTTCTTCCGCTGCCATAGGTCCTACATCGTCTCGATGAAGCACGTAAGAAGGGTCACTCGAACGGCGCTTGTCCTGGATAACGGGGCGGAAATCCCGCTCTCGCGGAGTCTCTACGATGCGGCGAACCAAGCCTTCATCAAGACCTATTTCTAGGCGGCGCGAGCGATCTTGCACTGTGTTTGGGTCGTGACAAAGGGGGTGGTGGCCATACCGGTGTGGGCGTGGGTCGTAGGTGCTTCTGCGGCGCTTGCTTTGACGTATGGGCTTGTGCAGGTTAGCCGGATGCTGCTCTACCGGTTCGTCGATAGGCGTATAGCGTCCTATCAGGATGATCTTGTCGCCAAGCACCTTGAGGAGGTCCAGAACATGTACCGCGAGATGCGGGGATGGAGGCATGACTTCCACAACCACATCCAGACGATGAAGGCCTACCGGAAGCTGGGTGAGGACGAGAAGCTCGACGAATACCTTGCAGGACTCGAATCGGATCTCGCTCATGTTGATACCTTACTCAGGTCCGGGAACGTGAAGGTGGACGCCATTCTCAATTCCAAGCTGTCTCTGGCAAAGGACAAAGGGATCAAGGTCAATGCCAAAGCCGTTGTTCCGCCACAATTGTCAATATCAGAGATAGATCTCTGCGTGATCTTAGGGAACCTCCTGGATAACGCCATAGAGGCCACGATGAAGATCGACCGGCCGGAAGCCAGGGGCATCCGGGTGTACATCGATGCAAAGCGGGACCACCTTTACATCTCTGTGACGAACACGTCCGGCGAGAGACCTCAGAAGATTGGTAGCCGCTATGTAAGCAGCAAAGGCGGCTATCACGGCTTTGGCCTCCTTAGGGTAGACAGGCTTGTCGACAAATTCGGAGGGTACGTAAAACGCGGCGATGAGGAAGGCGCATTTACCACGGAGATCATGCTTCCCATATAACCTCACATGCAATTCGCGTCGAAATCCGTTCAATTCGCGCTGATCTATCCCTAAGCCCAAGACCGGATGACATAATCATCGGTGGGGGTAGATCGGATGAAAGACTGGGCGCCGACCTATTCATTGGGCTCGAATATCATGTTCTCGCTCCGGACTCACTGGAGGGCAAAGAAGTCTACGTTGATCCTCTGCGCGATCGATACGGTGATGTCTGTTCTCTTGCCATTTGTCCGCATACTCCTGCCGAAGCTCGTTATCGATGAACTCACTGCAGGTACAGCACCGGCCCACTTTGCTACCGTCGTTGGCGGGGCGGCCGCGCTTCTCCTCATCCTGAACTATGTGAAGGGCTATACAGAGGTCATTGCAACTCATTCTGTCGGTACAATAGCGTCTATCGGATCGGTTTTCCAAATGATGGAGAAACGCATGGATATGGACTACGAAGCTTTGGAGGACCCTGCATCCAAGGCGCTCGAGGAAAAGGCGCTCCGGGCGTCGGAGTCAAATCACACGCCGGCACATAACATCCCCCGGACCCTCACCAGGCTTATCTCGAATATCCTCGGGTTTGCCCTTTATGGCAGCGTCATTGCAGTTATTCACCCGGTAATCCTGGTCCTGCTCATCCTGTCGGCAGTAATCAGCTGGCTCTCGCTGTCATCTGCGCGGAAGTACGAACGCGAGACAAGAGGTGAGCGGTCCGCTCTCCACAGGAAGCTTAGGTATATCCAGGAGAGCGCCAAGAGCCCTGAAAGGGCCAAAGACGTGCGTATCTACTCTATGTCACAGTGGATGAAGTCCCTTTTCTCTGAGATCGCCAACGAGCTCGAAGCACGCTCAGGGAAAGTAGCGACTCGCAACATGGTCGCGCAGCTCGTTGACGGCGCGCTCATCCTCATCCGTGACGGGGCTGCCTACGCATACCTAACTTATCTTCTGCTGCGAGGCAACATTTCTCTTGGCGACTTTGTCTTGGTCTTTTCCGCCATAGGTGCGTTTGCCGGATGGGTCTCGGGCATCATCCTCCAGTCAAGCGAACTATTGCGCGCTTCGGCAGAGATGGGGGATATCCGCGCGTACCTAGACATACCTGACAGGTCCAATAGAGCTGAGGGCATTCCCCTCCCCACCGGGGATTTGCTCCCGCCCGCGATTTCCGTCCGTAATGTGAGCTACAGATACCCCGGGGCAGACACGGAGGCGCTGAAGGATATCACCTTTGATGTAAAGCCCGGGGAACGCATCGCCATTGTAGGAGCGAACGGCGCCGGCAAGACAACCTTGGTCAAACTTATCTCCGGGCTGTATAGGCCGCAAACAGGCAGCATCAAGGTAGCCGGAGCCGACATCCATGAGTACAACAGGGACGAGTACTTCACCGTGATAGGTGCGGTCTTCCAGGATATTCACCTGCTCACGACCGATATCGCCGGAAATGTCTCTCAGGCTCCGCCAGAAGCCACCGATTACCGGAGAGTCGAAGAGTGCTTGAAGCTGGCCGGGCTGTACGAGCGGGTACAGGCGATGCCGCACAAGGAGAAGACACTTCTCGTTAGGCAAGTCAACGACGATGCCGTGGAGCTGTCCGGTGGAGAGAAGCAGAAACTTGCCCTCGCGCGGGCGCTTTATAAGGACGCGCCCATCATTATCCTGGATGAGCCGACCGCGGCGCTCGACCCAATCGCAGAGAGCGAGATCTACAGTAGGTACGCCGAGCTTACAAAGGGGAAGACCTCGATCTACATCTCTCATCGCCTTGCGAGCACGCGTTTTTGCGACAGGATTCTATTCCTGGATAGCCACACCATCGCCGAGACCGGGACACATGACGAACTCATGCGGCTCGGGGGTAAGTACGCCCAGATGTTCGAGCTTCAGGCCCATTACTACAGGAGCGACGCGGAGGTGGACCAGAAGTGAGCATTAGAGAACCGAGTGGCCAAACCAACAGGGTAGACCTGGGAAAGGCGTGGAGCCACACTAAGCGCGCCTTCGGCATCATCCGCGAACTATATCCCGGTTACCTCGCCCTGTCCGTTACAAACTCACTTACACAGGCGGTGCAGCCACTGAGCGTCCTATACCTCTCGGCGCGGATCCTGAACGAGCTGGCAGGGAGCCGGGACGTGCGGCTCATCGGAATCTACGTGACCATTGCTGTCGTCTCGGGCTTCCTTTTCTCCGTGATCCGGGCCTTCATAGGCCGCCGCCTTGCGGTTATCCAAAGCACGTTCCGGCAGCGGATGTACTTCTTTCACAGCGAAAAGCACATGGCGATGGATTTTGTCCACGCCGACAAGAGCAGTACAAATGAGCTCTTGGCGGATATTGAGGCGAAGATCAATGGGAATGACCTGGGGATCCCGACTGTCTACTGGAGATTCCCCAACCTCTCGCGTCAGCTTTTCGGGGCGATCGGTTCCGGGGTCCTCTTAGCCGGCCTGTTCCGCGTGCCGACCTCGTATTCAAGAAACTTCGCCACATCTCCCGCTGCCAGCGGTCTACTCGGGTTCCTGGTGGTTTGTTCCATGTCGTTTACGTTTTGGCTACGCCACAAAGAACAGCTCATGATGAAAGAGGTGTTCGAGAAGAACCCTAAAAGAAATACAGTGATTCATTATTACTACCAGTACGTCCAAGCAGGCGCAGCCGCAAAAGACATACGGATATACGCCCAGCAGCCGGCCATCCGGACCATCATGGAAAAGTGGTTGGTTGATCCTTCGTGGCCCCGTTTCTTCCACTACGAAGGGATGGTGAGCGCATCTACTGCAGCGGCCAATGCCGTGATAGGCGGCTCTGTGTACCTCTTTATCGGCCTTCGGGCCTTAGCAGGAATGTACGGTATCGGCAGCGTCCTGCAGTACGTGGGGGCGGTTACGGGTCTTGTTGAACATGTGACCGGGCTAATCAACGAAAGCGCCGCGTTGGTGGCGAACACTATGTATCTTGATGCGGCCTATACCTATCTCGACCTTCCCGACTACAAGTACAAAGGCAGTCTTACAACCGAGAAGCGCTCGGACAACGACTACGAGATTGAGTTCCGCAATGTTTCCTTTAAGTACCCTGGCACGGACACTTACGCTTTGAGGGATTTCTCTCTTAAGTTCAACGTCGGCCGGCGTCTCGCAGTTGTCGGCATGAACGGCAGCGGAAAGACGACTATGGTAAAGCTCCTCTGCCGCCTCTACGACCCAACCGAAGGCGAGATTACGCTGAACGACATCGATATCCGGAAGTATGACCATAAGGAGTACATGGACCTCTTCTCGGTGGTGTTCCAGGACTTCAAACTCTTCTCGCTGTCCCTCGGGCAGAACCTGGCGGCCTCCACAGAGGTTGACCGCGCCCGCGCCGAAATGTGCCTTGATAAGGCCGGGTTTCTGGATCGCCTCCGCGACCTCCCACTGGGGCTGGAAACGTGCCTTTACAAAGACTTCGACCCGGCCGGAGTGACGGTGTCGGGAGGCGAAGCGCAGAAGATCGCCCTGGCTAGGGCGCTCTATAAGGACGCCCCGTTCATAGTACTCGACGAGCCTACTGCGGCTCTTGACCCCATCGCCGAGTACGAAGTGTATTCCCGCTTCAATGAGATAATCGGGGACAAGACGGCAGTGTTCATATCACACCGACTATCGTCTTGCCGCTTCTGTGACGACATAATCGTCCTCCACGAGGGGCGCCTGGTGCAGCGGGGAAGCCATGAGGAATTGCTGGCCGACGAAGGCGGCAAGTACGCTGAGCTGTGGAATGCGCAGGCTCAGTATTACGTGACCGAAGGGGTGTAGTCTGAAACAGAAGGTAATCCGTTTGCACGGTAGAAGGTTGGAGGCTGTAGGAGGTTCCAGACCGCAGCGTATGTCAGTGAGGTGTTGTTGTGGATTTCCGCGTGAGAGTCACGGGTGTGCTAATCGAGACCACCCGCCGCGGAAGCCTTCTGGGTGGCGCCGGTGCCGGACGAAGTGGATCACCGGCCCTGGTGTCGGGACACGAGGCATAGTAGAGCCCTCCTGTTTCATTAGGTGCCTGATAACTGCGAGAACTCCTGCCTTGTCAGCCTATAGTGGCACTTCCATTGTCCTTTGTAGTGCGGGGGCAAAGGCTCGGCCAGGACCCTTGTGAAACCGAGCTTCTCCCACATGCGCACGCTGCGGACGTTATAGTCCTCGCATATACAGTGCAGCACATCGACATTCTCGCTTTGGAAGGCAAGGTCGATCAGCATCCTTACGCACGCGGTGCCGATGCCGCGGCCCCAGTACGCCTTTTCGCCGATGGATATGTCTATTCGCCGGACGTCGGTGCCTTCTGGATACATTGCCCTTACTTCCGGAAGGTTCATCTTCTGCAGCCAGCACTCGCCGATGGGAACACCATCCGCCTCAATGAGGAAACAAATGGCGTTCTGCGATACGGTTCCGTATATCTGGTGAACGGTTTCCGGTCCGTAGGACAGCTCTTTGTCGGCAGGGCCCCCTTCCGTCCAGTAAAGCACCTCCGGGTCGGCACACCATTTGTAGAGATAGGGAAGATGATCATCGGTAAGCGGGCGCAGCACAATGTTGTCACTCGGCCCGCCGCGCAGGGTTATTTGGTGGGTCTTGATGATGCTCATGTTCTCTTGTCTCCCCAATCGGGTCATCTTGGCTGCCCGTTGAGTCCACTCTGTGAGAGATCGTTCTCTCTGCTGGGGAATCTTCCTCTCAGATGTCGATGTCCGATGTCCGGATGTCGATGTCCACTACCGAAAAAACAGCTTTGTGTGAAACTCAAGGGCACCGGAAAGGAGAACAGGTGACTACCTAGAATCTCCGTGCTGTGAAGAACGATGTGCCTCAGGGAGTGATAGCCGTGGTGAAGGAGAGAGAGGACATCATAGCGGTCTGCGGGTTGAACTGCAGCGAGTGTGACGTGTATAGGGCACCGTCTGATCCCGACGCAATGAAAAGGTTACTGGACTGGCTGAATAAGGATAGACCCGGCAGAGTCAAGCCGGAACAGGTCCGGTGCGGGGGTTGCCTGGGTGATCGCGAAACCCATTGGTCGGGAGACTGTCATATCCTCCGGTGCGCTGTGGATGATAGATCGCTCAAGTCCTGTTCCCAGTGCGATGAGTTTGCTTGCGACAGGCTGACGAAGTGGGCTTCGGGAAGCAAACTCTACACCCAAGCCCTTGAGAGACTGTGGAGTATGAAGAACTCCAGATAGGGCACAGGGTGTCATCTACCTCCATTTGAGGATGTCGTAGCCACGAGAGCCCACGATTCGGGACTGGGACGAGGCACCACGGCCGACGACCTGGGCTGTGG
>DUUV01000033.1 GCA_012841375.1 Candidatus Fermentithermobacillaceae bacterium | reverse complement strand
TTCCACAGATAGCTGTAGGCGGAAAGTGTCATGAGAGCCGCGATCCAAATGCCTAGCCGCTCCATCACCTTGTTCCTCCCTTCACTGAGTCCTTAGACTTGGTGACCCACCAAGCCACGTTGCTGAGGACGATTGCGCCTATAAAGAGCGCGTGCCCCAGAGCCAAGGCGTCCATCTGAGACGCGGCCTTTCCGGGTACCTCGGCCAGAAGCTCATACTCCGCTCCTGCCGCTACTCCGGAAAGGAGGCCCTCGATCTGGCCGCTCTGGTAGTAGTTCATGAACTTCGGTCCGTCCACCGCCACGATGGAGATGATGGTGGGAACGTTGTACTTGGCGTTCAGCTGCTGAATGTAGTACAGCGGATGGATCGTCGACGCGTACTCGGTAAGCAGCGAAACGTCATGAATGTCCTTGAAGTCATCGAAGATCGGGAGCTGGTTCAGCGGGGTGCCGTACTGGTCCGTAGCGTACAACCCGCGGAAATCGGCGCCCATGGACGCTATGGTGCTCTCGTCTCCCGCTCTGAAGGGCATCTGGACGACATCCTTGCCGTATTCGTAGTCCCCCTCAGGGCCGTATTCCTTCCAGAGTCTCTCGGCGTACATGGTTCCTTCAGGAACCGTGTTGACCAAGATGACCCTCAGTCCCTTTTTCATAAAGTGCCTGAACATGGCAATGGCTGTCGGCCAGTTCTCAGGTTCGCCCATAGGAGAGATATTTACCGACATCAGCACATAAGACCCGGGAGTCAGTGATTCCACATATTCGAACGCCGCTTTGGTCTCCTCTTTCATCGGCAGTGGAAGCCCAATGGGGTTCACCATGGGGACCAAGAGCGCGACGACCAGAAGAACCCACAAGATTCTTACGTCTAGGTTGACTAACTTTTGCCAGCCGCTCACTTCGATCCACCTCCAAGGTGACCGCGCTCAAGCCCTAGCATGATGCGGAGGCTGACGCCAACCGCTCCGAGGCAAGAGCCGACCAGGATTCCTCTCATGCCGGCCGTGTTGGGAATCTCTACTATCCAGTTGCCGATCGCGGGGATCTGGCTCCAGACGAGCTCGCCGATTCCGACTTTCGACAACATGACCACGATGGCCGCAACCATGAGTACGCCCGCCTGAACGGACCTAACCCTGAAACCTCTCCAGGCCGAGCTCATCATGTAGAACGCCGTTGTTGAATACCAGGTGGCGTTGAGCGAAGAGTAGACGTTGTCCCAGATGAACTTGTACTGCGGTGACTGGGCACCGTAGCCAAGGCCAAGGATCAGCGCGCCGTACATCACGATAAGGAGCATCAGACTGTAAGGCGTGTTTTGGTCCTTGCGCGAGACCCTGTTCACGTGAATCCTAGAGATGTTGGCAATGCCCAAGAGAAGGGCAAAGGCGGCAACGATGACGCGCCACTGCAACAGCTCGTTAGATACCGACTGAAGAACCGGAGCTTTGAAATATGAGGCAAAAAGGACCAAGAGGCCCGTTATAGCTCCAAACAGGACAGGAAACTGCTGCTTCACTCTCTTCACCTCCTAATTATTTGCTCATAAGTTGGATTAGGGCATCGTTACCTGAGGTAGCCAAGATGGCTCCCAGCAAGGTAAGGACTATGGCAGCGTACTTGCCGAGCTCCTGGGAAGCCAAGCAACCGAAGTGCACGACGTTCCCTGAGAGCGCGATGCTTCCGGCATAGAACTCCTCACCGATAAGCGTGTAGTCGGCTCCCGCCACGAAGAACGGGATCTGGGCGGTCTGCGTGGTGCCTCCGATGGAGATGGCGCCAACGCTGCTTGCCGCTTCGACGAATATGACCGACTCGTGGTAGTAGTTGCCGAGCATAAAGTTAGCCGCGACCTGTTCTCGCTGGAAAGCGCCCAGGACTGCCGGACGGAGAGCGTACACCGATACGTACCGGATGTTGTCGGGCTTGTACCTGTCGGGCTTGCCCTCTGCGGTGTAAGCCGACTTCACGATCTCCTCGGTAACCGGCTGGACCTCGGGGATAGCGTTTGTGACAATCAGGTCTGCGTCGTAGCGCGCAGCCTTGTGAGCGATATACTTCAAGTACTCAAAAGCCGCAAAATACTGGGCGTCCAGTTCACCGGAGCCCATTGAGAAGTGGGCAGGCCTGCCCATCTCGGTGACTCTGCCGAGGGCGTCATCGATGAAATCGAGTCCCCTCAATCGCTTGATGGGAAACTCTGTCTTGCCCTGATAAGACCGAATGAAGGCCCAGGCCGCCACGGCATAGACCAAGAGCACGATAAATGATGCGAGCGAACCCTCGATTAGACTCATGATTCCCCTCCTTAGCCTGTGTGACGTCTTGTTTCACATCCGAAAAACGCGGTCTCTCTTGTTAGGGCCGATCCCTCCTTTGTCCCACCCCTTTGATCACATCCTGGGATGGGGCTCTCACCGTGTCCCAGAACCGGACGCCGCGGGCTTTAGCCGCAGATGAGCCTGTCCAACTCCCTGGGATAGTAGGTGAGTATCTCCATGCCGGTCTCAGTGACCAGCACAGTATCGGAGTGTCTGAATCCCCCCAGGCCCGGCACGTACAGGCCCGGCTCGACGCTGAACACCATTCCGGCAGTCATGACGGTGTCGTCGCCAGTGTCGAAGAAGGGTGCCTCGTGATTGAGCATTCCGAGAGCATGTCCCGTATGATGGCGCCAATACTCGGTAATGCCGTGCTTCTCGTATACGGCGCGGACTGCTTTGTCGACGTCGGAGCACTTGCGTCCGGGACCGATATTCTCGAAAGCCGTTTCCTGGATCTCGAGCATGTAAGCGAAGAACTTGCGCTGCTCAGCGTTTGGCTCACCCACGAACATGGTCCTCTCCAGTTCGCTGGTGTACCCTCCGACCCAGGGGCACGAATAAGTTACCAGCACGTCGCCTTCGCGCATGACCGCGTTTACCGATATGGCGTGGGGAAGCGCCGAGTTGGGACCGATCTGGCCGCGGAATCCGGCCGCCACACTTGCCCCGCCCATAGCGTGAGGGTCGTAGGAATCTCCCATGGTCTTGATCATCATGTTGGTGGCTTCCAGGGAGGCCCTCATGGCTACGTCGTTCTCATTGCTTCCAGGCAGCGAGTACTCCTGAAGGAGCGCGTGACCGAGGTTTCCCCACCTTGCGCTCTCTCTTATGAGAGCCAGCTCTTCGGGAGACTTGATGACGCGGATCTCCTCGACTAGAGTCCTCAAGACCACGAACTTGGCCCCGGGCAACACTTCCGAAAGAAGCGGCCCCGAATATCCCTTGGTCGAGCCGTAACCGATAGCGTCGCAACCGATGGTCGCCTTTCCAAGCCCCATTTTCTCAAGAGCTTTGCCGAGGGCTTTGAGAGGGTGCTCGGTGCCCGGATACTCGGGATAGCTTATTGCCTCTGAGATCTCCCGCGATTTCCCGGCGTGTTCCACCTCGAGACGCGGCACGAACACGGTTTTCCTCCCCGACTTCTCGAGGATCATGCAGATGGGTCTCTCCGTGGGGATGAAGGAAAAGCCGGACAGGTACAGGACGCTCGTGTTGTTCCAGAACACGAACGCGTCGAGGCCTTCCTCCGCCATCTTGGCGAGAACGATGTCCGTACGCCGTTTATACTCCTCCGCCGAGATCCCTAAACTCAAAGCGTGATACCTCCTGTCTTACTGGCTTTAGTGACAAGCCTCACTAGATCACCCTACCATTAAGCAAGATGCATGCCTATGTGAGAATACAGGTTACGCTGCTGGAAGAATGCAGTTTTGGGTGGTTTTAGGCCAAATTGGTCAGTTCGGGAGCTGCCTAATATAGCCCAATAGCGACTTGCCCAGCGGGGTGATCCTGGTGCCTTCGCGGGTGGTACCGCTGACACATGCGCCCACGTCACCCAAGTACCGGAGGTATCTCCTCACAACATGGGGAGTCACACGAGAGGGGATTCTCTTGCAGATGGTCGCACGGCCGATGCCGGTGGGTCCCGTGTGTTGCTCCAGGCACT
>DUUV01000008.1 GCA_012841375.1 Candidatus Fermentithermobacillaceae bacterium | reverse complement strand
GGCCGGACGGCCCGGTTTTCCCATTGAAATATATGACCCCAAAGGCAGTACATAAAAAATCGGGAAAGGAAATGATATTATGAAAAAATCATTCGGTATCATGAGAAACCCCTTTTCATCACGCGAAAATGCCCATTCCGACAAGGAGGATTCGATAGTGAACGAAGAACTTCCTCATTCCGATTCCCGGGGACATTCATTTGACGAAGCCGGTGCCCGAAACGGCGATTATCGGGAGTATCCCTTCCCCGACAACAACAACAGAGGAAATACCGAAACGTTTATCGACAACCTGACAGGCTACCCGATAATCAACAACCCAGCGGCAAAAAGCATCACCGTCATCAGCGCCGATGCCCAGATCACCGGCGATCTCATGACCCAGGGCGATCTCAACATGATGGGCATAATCGAAGGGAATGTCGAGATCCAGGGCAATATGAACATGTCCGGTACGATCACCGGCAATATCGTCGCGGGATCGGCCACCATCACCGGCGGCAAGATCGAGGGTGACTTCTTCAACTCCGAAGGCAACGTAAAGATCGAGGAAGGAGCCGCGCTCCAATGTAACGTTGCCGCAGGCAGTCTCGAAACCTCCGGTAGCATAGTCGGAGACATAGAGGTGCAGGACGGCGTCGTCATCAACGCGACGGCCTCCGTCAACGGAAACATCACGTCCAGATATATAACCATCAAGGAAGGTGCGAGGATCAACGGCAATCTCAAAATCGGCGACTTTTAAAGGTCCTGTCTCATCATAAAAGCCATTACAGCACCGGGATACCCGACTGTAATGGCTTTTGAATTTTAGCCCTTCCCCAACGGCCGACGCAGAACGGATTTTATATTCTTACGGACGGCAACGATCTCAAGGGCCTGAGGACTCACGCGGTCTCGATAACCGCTGCTATCTGCAGGTTGAGTTTCTCGATCCCCATCTCTCTGAGCTTGTATTTCTGGATCTTACCGCTCGCCGTCATCGGGAAACTGTCCATAAACATCACATAGCGCGGCTTCTTGAAACGGCTCAGCCCTTCCCTGACAAAAGTGATGAGCTCTTCTTCCGTCGCCTCGCAGCCGTCCTGCAGGATTATGCAGGCAAGCACTTCCTCCCCGTATTTTTCATCCGGTACGCCGACGACCTGGACGTCCTTCACCTTCGGGTGCGTATACAGATATTCTTCGATTTCGCGCGGGTATATATTTTCACCACCGCGTATGATCATGTCCTTCAGGCGACCGGTTATTTTGAAATAGCCGTTTTCATCGACCGATCCGATATCTCCCGTATGGAGCCACCCCTCGCTGTCGATGGCAAGAGCCGTCGCCTCCGGCATATTGTAATAACCCTTCATTATGTGGTACCCCTTCGTGACGATCTCACCCGGTATATTCGGAGGGCATTCCTTCCCGGTCTCCGGGTCTATGATCTTTGCCTCGATGTGCGGGAGCGTGCGGCCCACGGTCGTCACGCGGAGCTCTATGGGGTCGTCAGTGCGGCTCATGGTGATCCCGGGCGACGATTCGGTCTGACCGTAAGTTATCACGACCTCTTTCATGTTCATGTCTTCCACGACCTGCCTCATCACCTTGATCGGGCAGGGAGAGCCGGCCATTATGCCGGTGCGGAGGGTGGAGAAATCGAAATTCCGGAATTCGGGATGCTCGAGCATGGCGATGAACATCGTCGGCACG
>DUUV01000017.1 GCA_012841375.1 Candidatus Fermentithermobacillaceae bacterium | reverse complement strand
TGTTGAGAGGTTCATATACCTATGGGTTACCTTCAATGCCTGGGCTGCCCAGGTTGTCCCCGCCGAGAGCCAAAATCACATAGACAGATATCTTATCAGGTGTGTGGCAGGCAGCGAGAGGTTTCGAAGGCGTTTCGATTCACTTATGGAGACGAATAGGCAGTTTCGTTGCTCTGTTGAGAGTCTATGCAGGATCGGACCCGTCATTAAAGTCCTATGGTTGCGAAATCGGGGTATAGCTCAATGGGATATTGAACGGGAATCACGGCACGACTACCTCCGTGGGATCTCAGACCGCCTCGAAACGGCTGGGCGCCCACTGCCGTTTTCTCCTGATTGTGCCCTTCATCACCTGCGCGCCGGGGAGGGTATTCCGGCAGATTGGCCCCATGTCCTGTGGATGATTTACCAGGTACGGTGCAACTTGTTCCACGGTGGCAAGGATTATGACAGCGCCCGAGACCGGGTCTTCATCGAACTTGCCCAGTCCATACTGTGGGAGATCTGGCATCCAGAGATCCCATCAGAACTCGGCCGCACCAGGTTTTTGGCCCGAGATCAGCGGCCGGCTTCGCTAATGCCGTGGGAGAGAGCTCTCGTGATCAGCGGGTTCGTTTTCGAACCCCTGGCTTGTGGCTTTGACATGTCTCAAGAGAGCCCATACAACTTAGCATACCTGCGCGACTTACTCTCAGATATTGGCCTTGAAGAAGACCTTGTTGGCGGCGTCTTTACCCCCCGCAATCCTACTGTAGGCGTTAAGGAATGGATTCGAGCGCTTGAGGCTAGGCATGAAGGCGCCGAAGCTGGTCCTGTAGGATTCTTCAGCCTAGACCTTAGACTGATGGACGCCTACATGGCTGGAGTTATCCGGTGGCTGAACTTCATTGGGATTCGTACTCTTGTGAGCTGTGACGGACACGGCGTCGCTGTTCCCTGGATAAGCACGATGAGCCAAGAGGACGCTCATAGCCTATCGCGGTGTTTGGAGACCCTGTCCGCCGGCCAGTGGAGATACGATCCGGCAACACGTAGGCTGATCAACGTGCTCGTGAGAGGGAGAAGGAACTATGACAGGGCATGGTTGTTCGACCTTGCCGAGGCGCTCTATCGGTCCCGTGTGCAGTTGCGAGAGATGGTTGCTGCTTTGAGGCATGAGAAATGCTGATACACGAGGTGCAAAGCCCAAGTAGAACAGCTGACCTCCGGTAGACTCCCCGGGTAGGTATTACATGGGAACGGTGGGCTCAGGCTCTTGCTGGCACATGACTGTGGGCAGTCGGCAGGAAATCCTGCCATGGCAGTGAAAGCAAGTTCCTGTCATATGAACGGGGAGAATTGTCGAATCAGTCTGGGGGCGAGGAGCGAGTGACGCAAGGTCTCGGTTATGTGACTTTCGGTTGGTGCGCCTTTATGGTTGTGTTGTACTTCTATAAGAAACGGGATCTGGGAAAGCCAATGCGTTCTCTCATAGACGAGATCCGGCGTTTCCGCTCGAAAGTGCCGGAGGACCTTCAAGTAGATCTGGAGAGTCTAGCGGAAGTAGCAGGTCTCTTTGAGGAGTGTCACGTTCTTGGCGAATGTTGGCAGCAGTATCTTAAGGCAACTGCAAGTCTATCCGTCCGGCACCTTCCTCCTGTGACCCCTTACTTCTCATCTCAGTACCTAATCGAAGAACGCGGTCTCCGTCGCGATAACGAGACTATGCCCGGCGCATTTACCGGCTACGGAATTCTTGGCACGTTTGTCGGTCTGGTTCTTGGGCTGGGACAAATGAATGTTGCTGATGCTGTAGCCATTCGAGGAAGTATCAATGTTCTCATATCAGGGATGAGCATGGCCTTTCTCACTTCCATCGTGGGTGTGTTTCTGTCCCTGTCTTGGACCGCCGCGGATCAGCGTCTCTTGAGGAGTACAACAAGAGAACTCGAAGGTCTGCATGATACTCTAAATCGTCTGGTGCCTTCACCTTCAGAATGGGACCTTCTCCAGGATCTTGCATCAGTTCAGAGAGAACAACTTGTTACGTTCAACGGCTTTGTGACAGACACACTAATACCCGAGATGCTATCTGGCCTCAGGGAAGTGCTGAAGGAGACTCTCTCTCCTCAGCTAGAGCGAACGACCGATTTGTTTGAGAGAGTGGCCACGGCGGGCACCGAAGTCCAGGTTGAGGGCATGGGTAATATGGTTCGAATGTTTGTTGATAACCTGAACCAGCTTTTAAAGGGGCAAGTTGAGGACCTGTCTGGGTGCATCAAAGAAACGATCACATGGCAGAAGCAAACCCATAGTGAGATGCACGAACTAAGCCGAGGTCTATCCGAAGCGGTCCTGGATGTAAAGGATACCTTGGCTCAGACTGCTGACCTGGTACAAGACCTATCTGCAGAGGGTCAACAACTGAAAGCGATTATCGCCAACCTTGGATCAGTTCACGCAGTGTTTGAGACAGCGCTTTCCAGGCTCTCCGAAACGACAGAGGCGACTGCAGAGGCGAGTCTGAAAACCGAGTCCAATCTAGAAAAACTCGCCGATGCTAACCGAGAGGTAGACGAAGCCAGAGAGAAGCAGTTGATCGTTCTCAGAGGACAACTGGATGAAATGAGAGTGTTCTGGCGGGCAGCTGCAGACCAGATGAACGGTCTTGTGCAAGGGATTACTGAGGGGGTTCAGACTTTCACTCAGCAACTCCATCACGGCTTGGAGTACTCCTTTGGCCAATATGACAAGGCCTTATCCACGGCCGTCGAGCGCTTGCGAGGGGCGATCTCAAGTATGGGTGATGGGCTAGAAGACCTACCTGACCTTATGGATCGTATAGGAGACAGGCTAGCTACACTCAACTCGAGTGTCGAAGCCGTTATTAAGGATCTGGACGAGAACGCCGCTACAAGTCCGGGCAACCACGCGGAGCATGAAAGGAGTTAGATAAGAGGTGGGGGCGCGGGTCGAACGTTCAGTGGCACAGCCGAGCAGGATTCTGCACGAGAAACCTCAGTATTGGACTTCTTACTCCGACATGATGGCCGGGCTGCTCATGGTCTTCATGCTGTTTTTGACGCTCATACTCTTGGACTATCGGACAATGTTGGAAGAGAAGCAATCGGAGATCGAAAGGCTCCTGGGAGTGAAGGCTCAGATCATCCAGGCTCTAGATCGAGAGTTTAGCGACAGCAAACTGGATATCGAGATAGATCCCCAGACGGGAGCGATCAGGTTCAAAGGCGGAGTCTTCTTCGAACTAGATAGTACGGAAATCAGCAATACGGGACGGTTGTACCTGGAAGAGTTTATTCCCAAGTACATGGCGATTATCTTGAGTCCAAGTTTCCGACCGTACGTTGCTCAGATCATTGTAGAGGGACATACAGATCAATCCGGGAGTTACTTATACAACCTCGACCTGTCTCAGCGGCGGGCCTTTGCTGTGGTGCGTGAGATCCTAGACCCGGATTTCCCCGAATTCCCGGAAAAACAACTGCTTCAGACCGAGATTACAGCTAACGGCCGCTCCTATAGCCAGCCACTACAAGAGAACGGACGAATTGACTGGGACAGATCTCGCCGCGTTGAATTTCAATTTAGGTTGAAGGATGACGAATTGATACAACAGGTCAAGGATTTGCTTGGGAAGGAGCAGCAATAAGTATGTCGCTCTTCATCCCCCGAATAGCATTCTTCCCAAGGCAACTGGCTGAAGTAAAGGAGAGAATCCTCAAGGAAATACCTGAGTATCCGATAGACGAGCGGGCCGTTCGGCGAGCTGACGGAGTCGACTTTGAGGCTCTGCTTATACGGCTGAGGCGAACGCCTGCCGATTCTGTGGTGAGAGTTGCTGAGGATCTGAGCCTTGCCGAGGTAGACGCTCTTAGCTATCGATTCCCTGAGATCGCTCCACAGGACTCGGCAAAAAGGCGCGCGACAACTGTGTTGATGGCCCGTTGGCGTCGTAGATATGGGCAGATGGCTTGGCGGCAGTTTCAGCGATCATTCAATGATCCCGAGCTTCCGCGACTCGTGAATATGGCACTAGAGAAGCAACAATTGTCGCTCAGCAGTTCAGCTGTACGAAGGTTGTCAATTGCCATGAGTGCAGAGGATCCTGTTGGTAAGATGGCGGATAGCGTGCAGTTTGCAGAGGTACCGTTTGATAGAGACACTGAGGAGCTAAACATAATCAGAGGTACTCCGCTATACAAAGAACTGCTTGAGCGGTACTTTGTCGACGCAACCGCTGCAGTCTATCGCAAAAGGGAGACAGAATACTTCATACTTGATAGTTGGACGATGTTGGCCGCCGAGCGCGCCGAGAGTTACCCTCTAGTGATAGACCGCTATCTCACGATTCTGAATCCCGGTGAGTTTCGCACGGGGATCATGAACCACATCTTCAGTCGCCTTGGTCGTCCTGATGCGCAAGGGAACACTCAATGGCAGAGAGTGTCCTCCGAGGCCCAAGCACGATACCTCCGCTGGCTGAACATGAGCGTGATGCGTAAGTTTTTCGAGGAAATTGGGGACAACGAGAGATTCCAATTCTGGGCTCGATTTGAGGACCTCTTGCGCGATGTCAGACCCATTGTCGTCCGGAGATCAAAGGTTGTCTTCCTTGTTCTTGATGGAGCCGTGGTGGTGGAGTTTGCCAAGACAGGCAATGCCGCATACGTGTACAGTCCTAGTCGCTATGAGAGGGATTTTCAGGACTATGCGACTGGGAGAAAGCAAGTCGCTCACGAGTCAGCGCTCAAGGATACACTTGGCAGCTGGACATTAACCGATGCAATGATCTACGGCAGAGGAGAGACCATCTTTGATCAGCAACCTAATACCTGTCTGCGGATCATACATTCGGGTAGCTGGCAGGATCGGATATACGGTGTTATGAGACTGATCGCGAAGAAGAGGTAGGTGTATATGGGAATGAAGGGAGGACAACAGCTCCCACTGGCTGTTGAGATAACCAAGGAATACGTGTCCGAGGGCATCATCCTTAGGGGCCAGATCAGGACGGTCTTGTCAGTTCGCCCATTGGTATTCCCGATACTGGATCTACCGAATCCCGCTGCCCTTATCAATAGGCAAAGCGAACTGGCCGCCTTGACCGCGCTAAACGAGATCTGGATGAACTGCCAAGTTGACGAGTACAGCGAAGCTGGCACATATTTGCTGCCCTATGGCAGACTGGATGCGGTGCACCCGGAGACCAGAAAGGCTCTTGGCATTCCCGAGAGGGCAAAGGTCCGGGTTCTCCTCGAGGCGCATTCGGCCATTGGCACCAGGCAGTTTGCTATCCGCGCCACCGCCGTTCATCCGACTTTTGGGCGGCTACCCTTGAGAAATCGACAGGGACAAGCCATTATTCTGGCTGGAGACAATGTGGTGATCCTGGACGAAACCACTTGCGAACTGCTTTCCCGCGTCGCCGATACACCCACAGAGGTAAGGGACCAGTTCCTCTATGTCGCCCAAGTGAAGGCTCTAGCGGCTAGGGTAGGGGCAGAACTTGACGAGTACCTGCAGCGAGAGAACTACTACTTTCCCCAGAAGGTTGAGGTAGAGGTCAAGAGTCCAAGTCCGGACTGTATACAGCTTCGGCCCGTTCTTCCGGAAGTGCCGCCAGGTTTGGATCCGACTCAAGCTGAGGGCGGGTATGTTGCGCGTAGCACTAAGTCTGGCAGGCGGGAGAGAGTCTTCATCCCAACCGAGGTGCAAGAGATTCTACATGCGCTGAAGCAGACTGAGACTATCAAGGGCGCTAATGTCCCGAGGCTTGTAACTAACCCGAGCGCCTTCCTGCCTGAGTACTCTGGGATCGACCTTGGCGAGTTCAGTGACAGAGTCAGGAGTCTGGGAATTAGAACATACAACGCTAGACCGTATGTTAGGTTAACGCCAAGAGCCGGTCGCTGGTTTGACATAGAGACGGGGGTGAGCATAGAGGAGAATTTACCGACAGATGCAGGTACAGAAGATACCCCTTCTGGATCCTCCACCTTGATCACGGCAGACGATCTGGTGGAACTGTCCGAGTTTGCCGGCCCTGACGAACCGTGGGTTCTCAAGGGAGACAAGTGGATACACGTTCCCTCTAGTGCCAAGGAATTTGCAGACGCTTCCAGGGAGTTGTCCCGCATAGCTCCGGATGGCCGTGTCAGAGCGGAGCACCTCAAGTATATCTTGGAGATATACACAAACATCGACGAATTGGACTACAATGCTGAGTTCGCCAGGTTTCTTCAGGATTATCGTGCTGCAAGCAAGACCGCTGAGGTTCCTCTCTTGCCTCCGACATTCCGCGGTCAGTTGCGGAGCTACCAGGTGGATGGACTGAAGTGGCTAACGCGGCTCCAGTGTGTGCCTATGGGCGGCTTGCTCGCCGATGAAATGGGTTTGGGGAAGACGGTGCAGGTACTGGCCTTTATGACTTGGCTCGCCGAGCAAGGCCAGCTTAAGCCGTCGTTGGTAGTAGGTCCTCAAGCTCTGGTGGACAACTGGTGCAATGAGATCCGCAAGTTCTTCCCGTCCGCGTCAGTGTATTCGCACTTGGGTTACGGGAGGTTAAGGGACGCCAAGGTGATCGCCTCGTTTGATATCGTGACCACTACCTTTGAGACCCTGGTGAGAGATGAGCTATTGCTTGGCCGAGTTGATTGGAATGTGGTGGTCTGTGATGAGGCGCAGAGGATCAAGAACTATACCACTTCCATATGTAGGGTCAGCAAAGCGATGAAGGGACGCGTGCGACTGGCTCTAACTGGCACCCCAGTGGAAAACAGTCTTGGAGATCTCTGGTCCATCGTTGATTATGCGCAGCCGGGCATATTGGGGAGTTATCGGAGTTTCCGGGAAAGGTTCGAAAAGCCCCTGATCCAAAGCGAGGATGAAATGACCCGCCAAAGGGTTGAGAAAGATCTCATGGCACACCTAGGTCCTGCGTACCTGCGACGAACCAAAGACGAGTATCTGAAAGGCGAACTGCCCCCCAAAGAGGAATCGAGGATTCAAGTTCACTATAGTCCGTTACAGAAACAGCTGGATCGAGAGATTCGGGCGGCTGCAAGGAACGCGAAGGGAAGCGACAATAGAGGGTGGGCTCTTCGTGCTGTTAATAGTCTTCTTAATCTGTGTGCCCATCCGTACCTTATCGATGGCAGATTTCGAGGCGCGAGTCCGCCAGAGCTGCTGAGAACTAGCCCAAAGCTTTCGGAGACGGTGAGGATCTTGAGAGTAGTCAGGGAGCGTGGGGAGAAGGCGCTGATCTTCACCCATAGCCGTGGCATGCAGGAGATTCTTAGAACTGTCATAGTCTCAGAGTTCGGTATCTTGCCCCCAGTCATTAATGGCGACAGCATTCAGCGGTTTGGCACCGTAGAGCATTTCAACAACACGCCAGGCTTTGCGGTCATGATTCTATCTCCGCGGGCGGCAGGTGTCGGCTTGACGATTACCGGTGCAAATCACGTGATTCACTACACGCGTTGGTGGAATCCAGCTGTTGAGAACCAGGCTACTGACCGCGCCCATCGAATTGGGCAGACAAAACCCGTTCAAGTCTATGTGCCCATCATCCGAGACGACTCGATTCGCACAGCGGATGAGATTCTTGATTCCCTCTTGGCAAAGAAGCGTGCGCTGGCCGAAAGTATCGTCATTCCAAGCAGTCAACTGCAGGTTACTGAGCGCGAGTTCATTGAGGCGATGGGGTTGTTGAGGAGCGCGTGACTGTACGACGTGGATGGCGTTTAGTGCTCCTTTCTTACTACCCAAGCGGCTTCGCTGTCTTGCAGTCAGGATACTAGTCGCAACCCAAGAACACGAGCAGGACAGCAAAGCGCGCTTGCCGACGCGTAATTGTGCATTTGGGCAATCCTCTGGTGACCGTCACGACGTCTCCTCCCAACTACCTTTCTGACAATTCAGATAGGGACTTCGATGGTACATGCCGTATACCTTTCACGTCGATTCTCACGATAATGAATTCGTAATCTGCAAGAAAGGTCCGTTTGAGCATGGAATACATCACGGCTATAGAAGCCTCTGAAAGATGGGGCGTTTCTCTAAGGCAGGTGCAGCTGCATATTCCGGCCCCACTCGACCACCCAATCCGGCGCGAGCCGACCACCAGATCCGGTAGCATCCGACCAGTGAATCCGGTCTAGTCCGACCACCAGATCCGGTGTGACGCGACCACCTAATCCGG
>DUUV01000040.1 GCA_012841375.1 Candidatus Fermentithermobacillaceae bacterium | reverse complement strand
GACGCGCGGCCTCGTGCAGATACGACGGGCAGAACTCCGCGTTGATGCGGTCGACCGCCGCGCGGTGCTTCTTCATGACGCGCATCATCGGCTTGGCGTTGCGCGCGTAGCCCTCGAACGGCCCCTTGGCGGCAGCCATCTCGGCCGAGACCGCGTAGGCATGACCGGTCAGGATCGCCGTCAGCGCGCCGCACATCGCGCGACCCTCGGGCGAGTCGTAAGGAGTGCCGAGCTGCATCAGCAGCGCGCCGAGGTTGGCGTAGCCGAGGCCGAGCGGACGGTAGTCGTGGCTGTTACGTGCGATCGGCTCGGTCGGGTAGCTCGACAGGTCGACCAGGATCTCCTGCGCAATGAAAAAGATGCGGATCGCGTGACGATAGCCCTCAATGTCAAACGTGCCGTCCTCGTTGAGGAACTTGACCAGGTTGATCGAGGCGAGGTTGCACGCCGAATCGTCCAGGAACATGTATTCGCTGCACGGGTTGGAGGCGTTGATCTTGTCGGTATTGGGGCAGGTGTGCCAGTCGTTGATCGTCGTGTCGAACTGCACGCCGGGGTCGGCGCAGCGCCAGGCGGCCCTGCAGATCTGGTCGAGCAGCTCGGCGGCGTCGAGCCGTTCGATCAGTTCGCCGGTCGTGCGGGCGTAGGTGCCCCATTCCTTGCCTTCAGCTGCGGCCTGCATGAACTCGTCGGTCACGCGCACCGAGTTGTTGGAGTTCTGGCCGCCGACCGTCTGGTAGGCCTCGCCGTTGAAGTCCGACGGCAGTCCCCCCTGCTCGATCAGGATGCGCGCCTTATTCTCCTCGCGCACCTTCCAGTTGATGAAGTCGACGATCTCCGGGTGGTCCATGTCGAGGCAGACCATCTTGGCCGCGCGTCGCGTCGTGCCGCCGCTCTTGGTGGCGCCGGCGCCGGCGTCGAGCACCTTCAGGAACGACATCAGGCCCGAGGAGGTGCCGCCGCCCGACAGCTTCTCGTGCTTGGAGCGCAGCTTGGAGAAGTTCGTCCCCGTGCCCGAGCCGTACTTGAAAATGCGCGCCTCGGTCTTGACCAGTTCGAAGATACTCATCAGGTCGTCGCTGACCGACTGGATGAAGCAGGCCGAGCACTGCGGGCGCGAGTAGGAGTTGGCGATCTCGATGACGCGGCGCGATCCCTCGTCCCACGCGTAGTTGCCGCCCGAACCCTCAATGCCGTACTCGTGCCACAGGCCGCAGTTGAACCAGACGGGCGAGTTGAAGGCGCCCATCTGCGCGACGAGCATGTGCGCCAGCTCGGCCTCGAAGGCGTCGGCGTCTTCGGTTGTGGAGAAGTAGCCGCCCATCTGCTCGCCGGCGGTGCGGATTGTGTGTGCGATACGGTGAACCACCTGGCGCACGCTGGTCTCACGCCCTTCGGGGGTCGGCACGCCGGCGCGCCGGAAGTACTTGGAGACGACGATGTCGGTGGCGAGCTGACTCCAGCCCTTCGGCACCTCGATGTCCCGGGCCTCGAAGACGACCGAACCGTCGGGGTTGGTGATGACCGAGCGACGCTTTTCGTATTCGACGGCGTCGAGCGGGTTGATGGCGGGGTCGGTGAAGCGACGGTGGATGATCATGGGGGTCGTCCTCTCCTGGGGGGAACTGGTGGAAGATTGGTGTTCGATTTGTGACAGCGTTGATGAACAGCGGTGCCCGGCGGTGCCCGGCTCCGGCGGCCGGTTCGAAGGCAAACAAAGACCCTGCCGATCGGGTTCCCCCGGGCATCTCCATTTTACCGGAAAATCCCGGAGAAGACCCGTTTCGATTATGGGCGGGTCACTTCAAATTTCGTGGGGCAATCTACATCCGAGATGGGGCGTCTGTCAACATATATCGCGCGGTGACGTTTCTGGGTGCCATATATTGTATGTG
>DUUV01000137.1 GCA_012841375.1 Candidatus Fermentithermobacillaceae bacterium | reverse complement strand
TTCGTCCTGAGCCAGGATCAAACTCTCCGTTACACCTTTTCCTCAAGGTCCGAAGAGCGACTCGCCTCAACGGCGAGTCTCCTTAGACTCAAAGGTTCTCTTACGCTGTTCAGTTTTCAAGGACCGACTCTTCCTTGCGCGCCCTCTCGCGGGGCGCAAGGGATACTATAACACCCCGGAAAACTAAGATCAACACTCCGCGCAAACTTTTTTTGTAGTTTGAGCAGGAATGATTCCGAATACTCCGTTAGGTCTTGGGCCTCATCATCGGAAAAAGAATGACGTCGCGAATTGACTGCGAATCGGTCAGAAACATGACCAGCCGCTCGATCCCGATACCTAGCCCACCCGCCGGAGGCATGCCGTACTCAAGAGCCGTAATGAAGTCCGCGTCATACGGATGAGCCTCGTCGTCACCGGCCGCCTTCTCTTTGACTTGCTGTTCAAACCGGCCCTTCTGATCGATGGGGTCGTTCAGCTCGGAGAACGCGTTGCCCAGTTCGCGTCCAAGAGCAAAAGCCTCGAACCGGTATGTCAGGCTAGGGTTGTCGTCCATCCGCTTTGCCAGCGGAGATATTTCGACAGGATAGTCGATGAGGAAGTGAGGTTGGATCAGCTCCGGCTCCACGTACTCACCCATGATCTCCTCAATGACGCTGCCCTTTGTCTGCGCCTTTTCCATTTTGAGGCCCAGCTTCTTGGCGATGGCCTTGGCGTCCTCATCGGTCTGTATATCCTCGGGCCTCACCCCGGTTGCCTGCGTTATCCCGTCCCAAACTCGAAGCCGCGGCCACGGTGGCGTGACGTCAATTTCATGGCCTGCCGACATGAACTTCATGCTCCCCAACACTTCCTGAGCGCATCCCGAAACCAGGTCCTCGACAAGCTTCATCATATCGTTGTAGTCGGCATACGCCTGGTAGACTTCCATCATATAGAACTCGGGATTATGCCTGGTGTCTATACCCTCATTCCGGAAGTCCGGACCGATCTCATACACTCTCTCCAAGCCGCCAACCAGCAAACGCTTCAGATAGAGCTCGGTGGCGATGCGCAGATACACGTCCATGTCCAAAGCGTTGTGGTGTGTGATGAACGGACGTGCATGCGCGCCTCCGGCGATGGTCTGAAGCACGGGGGTCTGGACTTCGATGAAGCCCCTCTCATCGAGAAAGCGTCGAATGTAACTGATGATCCTGCTTCTCTTGATGAAAGTATCCTGAACCTCGGGATTCGCGATTAGATCCAGGTATCTCTGGCGGTACCGGAGATCCACGTCCGTAAGCCCGTGCCACTTTTCGGGAAGGGGTCGGAGGGCCTTGCTAAGCATTGTCCAGCTGCGGACTTCGACCGTGGGCTCGCCCCGCTTGGTGCGGAAAACAACGCCTTGAACACCGAGGATGTCTCCCAGATCGACCAACTCTTCAAAAGTCTTGTATCCGTCTTCTCCGAGCACATCGAAACGCAGGTGCAGTTGGATACGGCCGGTCCGGTCCCGTAGATCGGCAAAGCAGGCCTTCCCGTGGCCTCGAAGAGCGGTGATCCTGCCCGCCAGGCTTACCGTGCTACCCGCCATCTCATCGCACTTGCCGGCGATTTCCTCTGCTTTTGCGGTTACTTCGTAGCGGGCGCCAAAAGGCGAAATACCTTTGGCCCTTGCTGCGTCGAGTTTCTGTCGTCTTCTCTCAAATTCTTCGTCAACTCTTTGACCGGGCAAGTCCCTCTCTTTTGCGTCGCCGGACAATGCGATAACCTCCCGCCGTGTAGGTCCTTTGGGAAAAGCGAACCGGACAGCCTCCGGGCTATGCGGTGATCGCCACTACCTCGTACTTGAATGAGCCTGCAGGAACCATCACAGAGATGACCGCTCCGGGCTTCTGACCCAACAGAGCTTTCCCTACGGGAGAGTCCATGGATATCCGCTTCCTGAAAGGGTCTGCCTCGTGGGCTCCCACGATGGTATATTCATTGACCTGACCTCTCTCGAGGTCCTTAACCGTAACCGTGCAGCCAACGGAGACAACCTCGGGGTTCTTGAGGCCGTCATTGATTACTTTCGCATGGCGAAGTATCTTCTCCAGGCTAAGGATACGCCCCTCAACAAAAGCTTGTTCATTCTTGGCGTCTTCGTACTCAGCATTTTCAGAGAGGTCTCCGAACTCGCGGGCTGACTTGATCCTTTCCGCTACTTCTCTTCTTCTAACAAGCTTCAGGTGATTCAGCTCTTCCTCAAGGTTTTTCTTGCCTTCAGAAGAGAGTACGATCTCGCGTTCTGCCATCCTCCCGAATCTCTGCCTTTCCTGAAGAATTTACGTGGGTGCGGCGTGAGACGCGCTGCACCCAGATAAACGCATATCAGTGTATGTCTGCCCTGGCACTGTCTATTCTAGATACCCTAAACATAGACAAAGACCGCTGCAAGTGACTCTCCGCTGCAGTGGTCGTGTCATTTTCGGCGACAGAATTATAATGCAGAGAAAGACCGGAGTCAACAGCTAAGCGGGAGACCTCTACGGGCCTTGCGACGACGGGCGTTCTCTTTGATACGCTCGATCTCCTCCCCGGTCACCGGACGCTCGAAACTCCTGAACCCGGCGACCTCAAACCCGTGCTTCTTGGCCAGCCGGGCTATCCCTTTGATCCGGGCGACAGGCATCTCCCGTCCAAGGCTCCAGTCCGAGTAATTCTCCTCGAGGGCCAACATCATCGTCTCAGCCATACATGCGTAACTGGTCTTGGGAGGGAAGCCGAAGTTGAAGTGGAAGTCCACATCGCCCGGGACTTTCACGATCCCTCCTTCTATAATCAACACATCGTCGCGCTTCCTCTTCACCTCTACCGACACGTTTCGAGGCCGCGAGACATCGCAGACCAACGCGCCGGGTTTCAGGTCGTCCGGTTCTATGACGGCATCCAAGGCAGAGCTTACACAGATGACGACGTCAGCCTCTCTGACCGCCGCGCCTAGGTCCCTGGTCACCCTTGGTACCATCCCTGTCTCCGACACTATTGTCTCTGCGACCTTTTCCAGCCGGCCCATATCCCTGGCGCACAGGGTAAGACGGCGGCCTTCGTCGGACAGGATGAGAGAAACCGCTCTTCCAATGGCTCCCGAAGCGCCCAGCACCAGCACGTTGGCCTCATCCATGTTGATCTCCATGAGGCGGGCGGCCTTCTCGATCGCTTCGATGGCCGTGGCCACCGTATAGCTGTTGCCCGTGGTCACTGCGACGTCTACATTTCTCCGGATCGTAACGCCTGCGTCGCCCACCACCGAGGTGAAAGCGCCGAGACCTACTACCTTGGCCCCCAAGTCGGCAGCCTTGTTACACGCGTCGATGATTTTGGCCATCACCCGTTTTTCGGGAAGACCCAGCATGAGCCTGGGAACCAGAGGTACCGAGACAAACCACCCGTCTGCCTGGCCGTACTGAGACCGCACCCCGGTGATTTGGGACACCTTCATCGGGGGAAGGTGAGATAGGACTGTCTCAACCAACCTCCCCGGCAAATGCTTGGCTATGGGGTACTTTCGTGCCACATCACTGACGTCGATCGGATGGATTATGAAGCCAAAGGTGCCCAAGCGCGTCCCCTCCAGAAGGAAGCATATGAAGTGCGTATGCGGTTTGACTTGCGGTTATGTGGCGTGAGACGGGACTAGCGACGGTGGATTGAGCACCTCGATCCTGGGCTTAAAGTCGAGCCTGTCCAGCATCGCGTTGATCTCGTCGTCGGTCATTTCTTCGGGCCTCTTTCCCAGAAGAGAGACAATGAGTCCCTCCATCACGTTGGTCCCGAATGACCGGCCCTCCATTTCCGGTGTGGTAGTGATAAGCGTGCTCACACCCCGTGCTCTAAAGCCCTCAACATCGTCTTCCGTCACCGTATTCGTGATGATGGACTTTCCGGTCATGTCATCGGGCATGTTCTTGACCACATAGTGAAAGTCGCCGGCTATCACGTCCGCCTCACGGTAGAACCGGGCATATTTCGGGTTTGCTTTTCTCTGTTCCTGTTTGCTCCCGGTCGGGTACAGCATGGAAAAAGGAAGCCTCACAACGAAAGGCGCAATAGCGCGAGCCACTTTGTCCAGGGCATCAAGTGACCGCAAAGGTATCGGGAGCCCAAGGGCAAACATGAGGTCGCCCAGGATAAGTTGGCAACCGGTGTCCCGGAGCGCCTCGGCCATGCCAAACCGGTCCGCACCGCTCGTGAGGAGGACTGTCAGATCCTTGAACGGTACCTTCGCCGTGTCGTTCAGGTACTGTATGACCCGGCGCTCGAGAGTCCCTTTGAGCCTGCTGCCATCCACGATCGGAGTCTTTTGGGCGGCTCTGGCTATGGGCAGGGCGTCTCTCAGCATGTATTTGGAGCTACCGCAACTGATCCACAGGTCGATGCCCCCCATGCCGAAAGCGTCCACCTTGCCGTCTAGGTCTCTTATGATCTCGATGGCCCTGGGGATCGAACCATCGGTCCCGATCCTTTCAACGACCACCTCTTCGCCCAGGAATTCGCTTTCAGTTCTCTTGTTCCGTTTGGAGGAACCAAGACTCACGCTCACCACGTGCTTCACATGCAAGACCCCCTAGCCCTTTAGGCCCTGAATGACCTTTCGGAGAGACTCGGGATTCAGGTAAACATCGCCCGACACTGGCGATCTGCCGATGACTATGGTTGCCACCTCGGTATTTCTGTCAACAAGACCCTTCATGATCTCCAGCCTCTTGTCGGAACCTATGAAGATGATCTTGTCGAACCGGCGAATTGACGTCATGAGGGCCATAAGTTCGTTGAGCACTTCGATGCCGCTCCGGTCGCGCACGAAGGCCCACCGCTCCTCATCGGTCATCACAAAAGTGAAGTCGATTCCCTCGGCCTTGGCCAGTTCCCTGATCTCGTCGCAGTTGGCGATCGGAAACCCGATTAAGGCAATAGACCCGCCTTTTCGAAGCTCTCCCAACGTCTCGAGCCTGGAAATAAAGGTGCGGTCTACACCCATCTCAGCCGCGACGTCCGACTGCGACTGACCTTTGGACCTACGGGCCAGGATGGCATCGATGGCCTCGTGTATCTTCTCCCTGCTTATCATCTTGTCACCGATTCGCACGAAGTCCAAGAGAGCCACCCCCTCGTCTTGTGCACAATTCTGTGTACACTATAGCAAGGCAGGTTTTTGAGCGCAAGAGAAAATGGAGAAACAGAGGGACAATAGGGGTAGGATGAGGAAGGGCGATAGAGGGGACCGGCCTGTCTAGGGAGGGGTCAATCCCACGGCGAGAGCGGGAAGCGCCGCAAGACCGACCTCAACGTGTCGCTCTCCTGGGGCGAGTCATCATGCATCATGCCCATCTTGAGACCCTGCATGATGCGATCCCCCCTGCGTGTCGTGAGGTCCAAGTCTCCGGTTACCTTTGAGAGCGCTGACAGCCTGGCATCTTCAAGCGACCGGGCGAAGGATGCGCCGCCTTCCAGATTGCGCCTCAGGTCCTCAGACACGTAGAAACGCGCCAAGCCTGTAAGGGGATTCCCGCACATGCCTGAAGAAGTCACGCCGAAAATCTCAGGCATCTTGAGGCTATAGCCCACACTCAGGGAAGCCTTGAGGGCATCGGTCTCTTCCTTCATACATTCGCGGAGAGTTTTGGGTGTGACCATGGCGTGTCTCTGCAAGGACCGGATTACCGCGTGCTCGATCGTGTGAGCCGTCTCGGCGGTCACCAATCCTCCCAGGTTCGCCGAAAGGAGGACTTCCTCGCCTTCGTGGGAGACTCCAAACACAGTGACCCTTATATCCTGGGGGCTTCTGGCTTCGGTGCTGCCCTCCACGGGAGACCAACCGGCGCCGTCTATGAGCGGGTAAACGGTCCTCAGCTCCTTGAGGTCAAGCTTCTCGATGTCGCGGGCTCGCAGGCTACCGTTTTGGAACCTGATTCCCCCGGCCTTGACTGTGGCTTTGCCTGAGACTCTCACAAACAGAGCGTCAACGATGTCGAAAGATGGAGCGGCAATAACCGGTTGCTGCCAGACGTCTTCGATTGAAACAGCGGTACCGACCGGATAGAGTCCCGACCGGTAGTTGAACGGCAGGAGGAGCACAAGTGAGCCGCGGCCTGAGCGGAAAACCTGCCTGGAGGCCTTATCCAGGAAGACCCCCGTGATCTCCCCCGACCGGCGGGGAATGGCGCCGTTCAATACTGGCAACACAGGCATGCTCACTGAAACGCCCTCCACCCTTCGTCAAGAAGTCGTACGACCGCTTCAGCCGACTTTTCCTTCAAGACGGCTTCCCGAAGTCGAGCCGCTCCCCTCATACCCCGGAAGTAGAACACCAACTGCTTTCGCATCTCAAGAAGTCCCCTTCTCTCACCGTATCTCTCTATGGACCTCATGAAATGTTCCTTGGCAAGCGACATTTTCCTCTCGCCGGTGTAGTCCTCAGGCTCTTCGCCACGCAAGAGGGCGACCAGTTCGTCAAAGAACACGGGGTTTCCCAGGATGGCCCTGCCCACCATTACGCCCGCGCAAGGCCCGTTCTCGACTCGATCCAGGGCTTCTTTGGCAGTCGTTATATCTCCGTTCCCAACGACCGGTACAGGTACTTCCGAAGCGGCTTCCTCAATCGTTCGCCAATCGGCCTTCCCCGAGTAACCCTGAGATACGGTCCGCCCGTGGAACACCAGCATGTCTACTCCGGCATCGGCCATGGCCTTGGCGAACTCCACCGCTCCAGACGAATCGGCCCATCCGAGACGGGCCTTCACCGTGACGGGAAGCTTGGAGGATTCCTTTACAGCCCTCAAGATGTCGCAGGCAAGCGAGACATTCTTGAGGAGGGCTCCCCCGCTTCCCTGAGACGTTATCTTCCGCGCGGGGCACCCCATATTGATGTCTATGGCCGCGAAACCCCGATCATCCTCGGACAGCATTGCCGCCGCCTTGGCCATGGACTCCGCCTCATATCCAAAAATCTGTACCGCCAACGGCCTATCCTCGTCTCGGTGGGAGAGGATCTCCTGAGAATCGTCCCCTCCGTGCAAGAGCCCCTTGGCGCTCACCATCTCGGTATATGAGTAAGGGCATCCGTGCTCGCGGAGGATCTCTCTGTACACGCCCCCGGTATAGCCCGCCATGGGGGCGCTCACAACAGGAGGCCAAATCTCAAGAGAACCCAGTTTGAGAGGAGGAATCGTCATGGGCCTGACACTACCACCTATTGTATCTCGGCGTCTCTGGAGGGTATTCCCGCCTCTGCCATAAGCTTGTCGGCAACGTAGATAGGCGAAGACGTCCTGAGAGCCACCGCGATTGAGTCAGAAGGGCGACAGTCCAGCTCGATTTCCCTTCCGTCCTGGTTCAGAACAAGCAGCGAATGAAAGACATCGTCCTTGAGCTCGGTCAGAAAAGCCATGACGACCGAAGCTCCCAGTTTCTCGAGAATCTCAACGACAAGGTCGGCAGTAACGGGCCGCTGAGGCTTGATATCCTGAAGAGGAAGCGCTATAGCAGTCGCCTCCTGAGTTCTCACCCAAATGGGAAGGATCATCGACTTGGAGAGGTCATACAACAGGAGGACCGCTTGATCGCCATCCTGGTCGAACCCGACCCGCTCGACAGTCACCTGAATCAAGCCCATCCCTCCCGACAAGAACGTTCAAGTCGGCGGATCCGGCAAGTCTAGAGGATACCGCCTTAATCCCATTCTATTTTGGCCACCGCGGAAAAACCACCCAGCGCCCCCTCAATCGCCTCCTTGATCTCGACCAAGCCTTCCGCCGACCGGGATTCGGCCCTCAGTACAAGGGCAGGTTGGGTATTGGACGCCCTGAGCAGCCCCCACCCGTGGGAGAACAAGACCCTGGCGCCGTCGACGGTTATGACCTCATTGGTCTTCTTGAATCTTTCCGTGAAGTCCCTGACGATCTCGAACTTCACTTCATCGGGACAGTGCACCCTGATCTCGGCCGTTCCGTGGTAGGTGGGGATATCCCGGAGCATCGCCTCCAAATCGTCATCTGAGTTGGTGAGGATCCGGAGAAGCCTGGCGGCCGCATAGAGAGCGTCGTCGTACCCGTAGTGCTCGTCTCTAAAGAACATGTGGCCAGACATCTCACCTGTAAAAAGCGCCCCCGTCTCCTTCATCCTGGCCTTTATTAGGGAATGTCCGGTCCTTGTGAACTCCGGCTTGCCGCCCATGGCAAGGACGGCATCGACGAGGCTCTGGGAACACTTGACCTCAATGAGCGCGAGAGCCCCGGGGTGCTTGCCCAGTATCTCGCGCCAGTAGACTACCTGCAGTCTATCTCCCCATACGGGGTTTCCTTCCTTATCTACAACGCCGATTCTGTCGGCATCTCCGTCAAAGGCGATCCCTATGTCGGCGCATGTCTCCTTGATCTTCGCCGCCAAGCTTACCAGGTTGGCCTTCTGTGTCGGGTCCGGGTGGTGGTTGGGAAAGGTGCCATCGGGTTCGAAATACATGGGAACGAAGTCGGCTCCAATCCTCTCCAGCACCTTACGGGCTACGGGGCCGGCCGCGCCGTTGCCCGCGTCTACGACCACACGCACCCTCCGCGGGCCTAGACTCACGCGTGCCGCCATATCGTCGACGTAAGCGGGCACAACATCCTTCTTCTCAATCTTCCCGTTCCCCCACTCGAAGTCTCCCGCCTCGGCTATGCGACGGATGTTCTGAATGCCCTCGCCGTAGAGAGTGTCGGGGCCGTAAGCCAGCTTGAAACCATTGAACTCGGGGGGATTGTGGCTTCCGGTAACCATGACTCCGCCCTCTATCCCGTAGTGAATGCGAGCGAAATACATGACCGGAGTCGTGACCATACCTATATCGGTGACGTCTAGGCCTGTTTCCAGGAGAGCGTCCGCCATGGCCTGTGAGTAAGCGAAGGACGAAAGCCTGCAATCCCTCCCCACGACGGCGGAGGTCACTCCGTTTCGCTTGAGAAAGGTACCGTACGCGAGACCAAGCGTCCTCACATTGCCCAGGGTAAGGTCCTCGCCTACCAAACCCCTGATGTCGTACTCCCGGAAGATCCTCGGGTTAATCGCCATTGAGCGTCCCTCCTACAAGGCTAAATTCTACCCAGGATGATCGTTTCCTTCACTCCCGATTACCGTCACCACAGCCTGGGCACAATTATGGCTGATAGAAGAAGGGGGTGACCACGCATGACTGACGTGAAATGCAAGGTGAGCTCGTGCCACTATTGGGGACACGGTGACATCTGCCAGGCCGACAGCATCATGGTGGACTACAACAATAGACAGTCGTTTGGAATGGAAGTTGGTTCCCTGGATGTAGGCGACCGGTCCGGCAAGTCTTCGGTCACGACGGGCAACGAAAGTGCCACTAAATCGGAAGAGACGCTGTGCAAGACCTTCCGCCCCAAGGAGAACCAACCCAGACACTAGGCGTACGGGGAACGCTCGTACGGGCACTAGACGTATCGGGAACCACGCGGAAGGACTCCACAACAAGACACATACCTATAGAGAAGAGGCCTGCCGGCCTCTTTTCCTCTCCGGACCTTTTTCTTGACCCTTTTCTTGGGCCCCTTCTTGACGGCCGGTCTTCCAGGAAGCGGTCCGTCCAAGAATATTGACCGGGCACTAGGCATTGTTTCCCTTGACACCCACAACCTGGGGCTAAGATGATTGTTTATTCATTCTTCACAATCTTTCAGCCCACCTTCCAGCGATTTCCCCAATAGAATATTGCGAGATAACGTTATAAATTTGCGAATCCAACTGCCCGCCTGGCATGCGGGTTTATGGTGAGCAAGCCTGCTCGTCACACCTATACCAGCATGGTTAATACTTCCGAAACCCCGTTACGCTGCAGGATTTCCGAAACACGCAGCGAATCCCCTACGGAAGGAGGTGAAATCTTGAGCATTTTTACAGAGGGTCGAGTTTTCGATTTGGTCACTCTAATCGTCGTCACAGGTCTCATGGGTCTCTACATGCACCTGGCCCGTTCCGGCCTGAAGGTCAAGATCCGCCCGATCGCGGGTTTTGCAGCCATCGACGAAGCCATAGGCAGGGCGGCCGAGATGGGCAAACCCGTCCACTTCACGCCCGGCTTCGGCGGGTTGGTCGCCGCGACCTTCGCAGGACTCGAGGTGCTGGGGTATGTAGCCAGGCTGACCGCTCAGTATGACGTCCGTTTGGTTGTGACCGTATCCCAGGCCGAGACCTTTGCCGTCACCGAACAGGTGATGAGGCAAGCTTACCTGGAGGCCGGCAAACCCGAGGCGTACAGGCCCGAAGACTGCCGCTTTATCTCCACCGACCAGTGGGCATACGCCAGCGGAGTCATCGGAGTCTTGTACCGGGAGAGAGTCGCGTCCAACATCATGATCGGCCAGTTCGCGGCTGAAGCGCTTATCCTCGCCGAAGCGGGCAACACTGTAGGCGCGATTCAGATCGCCGGAACCACCAACGCCTACCAGATCCCGTTCTTCGTGGTGGCGTGCGACTACGTCATCCTCGGAGAAGAGATGTTCGCGGCAGGCGCCCACTTCACCAACAACAAAGTCCACCTGGGAAGCCTTCGCGCTGAAGACCTGGTCAAGGCTGCTTGCCTGGCCATCATGGTCATCGGCGCGGTGATGACCACCGCCGGTTCGGATGTCCTGAAGACCTTAATGAGCAAGTAAGGAGGTGAAGAGCATGTTCTTGAGAAAAACAGTCCCAACAATCATCGCCAGCATAAGCGGCGTGGTCGTTGTAGTGGCGTACTTTTTCCAAATCACGCCCATAGGAACCCTGGCGGACCACATACTCAAGTGGCGGTCCGTCATCGCCGTATTCGCCCTCGGTTTGGGCGGCGTCAACATCATCAGGCTTCACACAAAGAACATCCAGAGGGACCCGAAGAACTTCTACAGCGCGGCGCTCCTTCTGACGTTCGCCATCACCATCGTGGTCGGCCTGACAATGGGTCAGACGTCGGCACCGTACACGTTCATCTTTGACTATATCAACGTGCCGACCGGAAGCGCGATCTTCTCGCTCCTCGCGTTCTATATAGGCACCGCTGCTTACAGGGCGTTCCGCGCCAAGAACGCCGAGGCGGCAATTCTCTTGATTACAGGCTGCATTGTAATGCTGGGGCGCGTGCCCATAGGGGCCAAGATACTGCCCTTCACTGCCCCCGCGACCGACTGGATTATGTCAGTTCTTAACGTCGGCGGTCAGAGAGGCGTCATGATCGCAGGCGCCATCGGCTTTATAGCCGTATCTCTCAGGATTATCGTAGGACTTGAGCGCCGTGCCTACGGCGGCGAATAAGGGGGGAGATAGATGAACGTTCTAGAGAAGCTTCAAAACATCGACAAACGTGTGTTCTATCTCCTCATGGCTCTGGCCATCGCGATCCCGACCGTGAGTCCTATTGGACTGGCGGTTGACGTGACCCCCGCGGTCCAAAGGACATTCGACTTCGTGTCGACCCTGCCCGAAGGGGGACGGGCCGTGATCGGCTTTGACTACGAGCCCGGAGACGAGATAGACCTGAACCCGCAGGCCAAGGCGATATTGCACCAGCTTGGGGCGAAGAAAATCAAGGTTGTAGCCATCGCCTCATTTCCGGCCGGTGCCATGTTCGCCGAGCAGTGCCTCGCGATTTTGGAAGAGTACGGATACGAGTATGGCAAAGACTATGTCAACCTAGGACACTACGCCGGAGGCGAAGCCACCCTGGCAGCCTTCGCGAACCAACCCACGGCCATTTACTCCAAGGACTGGCGCGGGAACGACACGGCCTCGCTCCCGATCATGAAAGAAGTCAAGAGCATGAAGGACTTCTCCATGGCCATGACCTTGAACGACGGGCCGACCGGCGGGACCGGGACTCACGAATGGGTCCGTCAGGCCGTGATGGCTCACAACGTGCCGCTCATAATGGGCGTCACCGGTGTTCTGGCTGCTTCCAACGAAACCTACGTACAATCAGGCCAGTGCAAGGGAATACTGGCAGGGCTCAGGGCGGCAGCCGAGTACGAGAAACTGGTCGACAAGCTGGGTGACGGTACTGTGGGTATGGATGCTCAGTCCATGGCCCACCTCCTCATCGTCGCTTTCGTTATCCTTGGAAACGCGGCCATGTTCCTTTCGCAAAAAGCCAAGCCGGCCTCTAAAGGAGGTGCCGCGTAATGAACATCTCATCTAGTGTCGGGGTTTGGGTAGGAGCCATCGCAGCACTGGGCATCTACTCGGTCCTGGTAAAGGACAACCCCTTCTACCGTTTGGTTGAACACATCTTTGTTGGCGCTTCGGCCGGTATCGCCATCGTAACGGGTATTCAGACGTTCAAGAGCCAGGCGTGGTCGCCTCTTACGGGAGGGCAGTGGCTGCTCATAATCCCCATCCTGTTGGGAGTCCTGCTATATGCCAGGTATGTGCCTCAGTACTCCTACCTGAACCGCCTCCCGCTTTCGCTCATGATGGGGGCAGGTGCCGGTGTGGCGATGCGCGGCGCTGTTGAGAGCCAGATAGTCGGACAGCTTACGGCCACCATGATCAAGCTCGACACTCTGGATGCCTGGATTATCTTCCTAGGCACTCTCTTGTCACTGAGCTACTTCTTCCTGACCTACAAGCTCGAGGGAGGAGCCGGTTGGGCGCCGAAATTGGGACGCTACTTCATGATGGCCGCCTTTGGCGCAGCCTTCGGCAACACAGTCATGGGACGTGTATCGGCAGCCATCGGCCGCTTCCAGTTCATTTTCCTGGATTGGCTCGGAATGTAGAAAGCCGCTGCATCCGGGCAAGCGGGTCATAACGATGGTCAGACCAAGACTCGGGAAGATCGTCTAGGGTGGTACAAGACGGCTGGATCGGTCTCGAACTTAGTCTGGGTAAAGAGGGACCTCGCTCCGGTCCCTCTTTACTTTTCACTCCTCTTCATTGAGCACGGACGGCGGGCATGTTCATCTGGTAGATGAGGCGCAGCCCATCCAGAGCCAAGAACGGATCCACAACCTGGATGGAGCCGGCTTCCCCGGCGACCATCTCAGCCAACTCACCCGTGGCAACGACATGAGGTTCTGCACGCATTTCCTTAGAAACTCGTCTGACAAGGCTGTCAACCATGCCGGCGATGCCGTAGACCATGCCCGACTGCATACTCTCTGCGCTGGTCTTCCCTATGGCCCGGCGAGGTCTGGAAAGCTCTATGCGGGGCAGCTTTGCCGCCTTTTCAAAGAGCGCTTCCAGAGACGTCAGGAGGCCGGGAGCAATGATGCCGCCCAGATACTCGCCTTGAGGCGAAATGGCGTCCAGAATGGTGGCGGTTCCGAAGTCGATGACAATGGCAGGCGCGCCGTACTTCTTGACTGCCGCCACCGCGTGGGCGATGCGGTCAGGGCCTACTTCCTTAGGATTCTCGTACTTGATGTTGATCCCCGTCTTGGTCCCCGGACCTACTACGAGAGGGCCAACGCCGACGTACTTGGACACAGTCTTCTCCAACACCGGAGTGAGAGGGGGTACTACAGACGCCAATACGGCCCCGTCAATCTCTTTGAGATTCATTCCGGAACCGTGGAGCAGAGATAAGAGAACCATGCCGTACTCGTCCCCGGTCCGGTTTCGTCCGGTAGATACTCTCCAGTCGCGAACCATGGCATCGCCTGAGTAAACCCCGACGGCAATCTGAGTGTTGCCGGCATCGATGGCAAGAAGCATGTTACCTACCTCCTCTTGGTTGGCCGAGCCTGTCATCGTCACGATGACCGGGCTCCGTCTGGAGGGCGTTCGAGGCTTTCACCATAGCCTTAACGAGTCAGCTCTCGATGAACCGTACCGCAGCCCGATACACCAGGCCTGTCAAGACTATGGCCACCACAGCCTCGGGGATGCCATTGACGACACCCACACCTAGGGCAACCTCGGCAGGAAGGAATCCAAACGCGACAATCATGCCCAGGACAAGGGCAGTATTTGTGAGGCTTCCGGCGGCAGCCGCCAGAGCGGGCCCGTGTCCGAAGCGCTCCTGAACCCGGTAAATGGTGAACCCGGCGACCAGCGCTATGACCGCGGCAAGAATGAACCGGAGAGGTCCGGAGACGGACGCGCCCGGAGAACCGAGGGTCGTCGTCACAGCCGGCACCATCGCGTAACCTGTGTATCCCACGAGGGCGCTTGAAACGGTCACCAAGACGCTCCGTCCGGTCTTTCCCCTGACCATCTTGAAGACATAGTGGGCGACTACACCTATGAGGATGCGTGGGACCAGGGCGATCAGAGGGTTGGAGAAAATGACTTTATCCAGAGGGTTTATTGAAGTCTGAGCCTGATACATGCTGAAGCCGCCGAACATGGCGCCGACGATTCCGCCGATAACGGGTCCCTGCAAGACCCCTGCGATTATTGTGGGGATGTGCATGATGGTGATGGATATCGGCGGGATTTGGATGAACCCCATAGGGGTGGAGCCAAGGACAACAGTCACGGCTCCGAGGACTCCGGCAAACGCGATCTGCCGCGCCGAAAACCCTGTTCTATTGCGCAAGTCTGCGCACCTCCGTTCCGGCTCCCCTTCCAAGGATGCCGTTGGCTATGTGAGCTCAAGGAGTCCAGACCTCCGGGTTCGGCCGGGTCCTCTTTCAGAGTCCGGCGGGTTCTTCACCCTGCCTGCTCGGACCGGCCAGCACCGCCCTCTCCTTGAGACCTGAGCTCCTATCCATGATATACCGCAGAAAAGTCCGGCTTCAAGTACTCGGGCGACTGTGCGATCCGTCAAGCAGTGCCGAGGATGACGAGTCAGATAGAGAGAAGCCGCCGGGAGACGAATCCCCCGGCGGCATATCGCTTCTCACTCAACTTGATGGACCGGTGCCTCTAGAACAGACCGATGACCTTGCCCGTCTCGTCGATGTCCATGTGAGCTCCCGCAGGTTCTGTGGGAAGCCCCGGCATGGTCCTCATCTCGCCCAGGAGCGGGTACAGGAACCCTGCGCCCATGGAAGCCCTGACTTCTCTTACGTTGACATTGAACCCTCGAGGACGTCCCTTGAGGTTCGGGTCGGCAGACAACGAGAGGTGGGTCTTGGCCATACAGATGGGCAGGTTGGCAAACCCAAGTCTGGTGTAGCGCCTGATCTGTCTCTCGGCGAGAGGAGTGTAAGTGACTCCGTCGGCGCCGTAGATCTTGGTCGCGATGGTCTCGATCTTGTCCTTGATGGGAAGGTCGAGCTCGTACAGGTGCTTGAAGTTGGAGGGGACGGTCTCGCATACCTTGACGAGAGCCTTCGCCAAGTCGATTCCACCGTCTCCGCCCTCGGCCCAGACCTTGGAGACGACCGCGGCCGAAGCGCCTGCCTTCATGGACCTGTCGAGCACGTACTGAACCTCTCTGTCGGTGTCGGTCGGGAAGTGGTTAAGCGCCACAACGACGGGCACGCCGTGCATGGTGACGTTCTCGATCTGCTTGTCTAGGTTCTCGCAACCCTTATCGAGAGCTTCCATGTTCTCCTTGGCGAGAAGCTCCTTGTCAAGCGGCCTGCCCGGGACTACGCGGAGAGCCCCGCCGTGCATCTTGAGAGCGCGGACAGTGGCAACCATAACTGCGGCGCTGGGTTTCAGACCGCTGTAGCGGGTCTTGATGTTGAGGAACTTCTCGGCTCCGATGTCGGCGCCGAACCCGGCCTCGGTGAGGGTGTAGTCGGCAAGCCTCGTAGCCATCATGTCGGCCAGGATCGAGGAGTTGCCGTGAGCTATGTTGGCGAACGGACCGGCGTGCACAAAAACCGGGGTGTTCTCGAGAGTCTGGATTATGTTGGGCTTGATGGCGTCCCTGAGAAGCACGGCCATGGCGCCTCCGCACTTGAGGTCGCCGGCGGTGATGGCCTTCCCCTTCTTGGTATAGCCAACTACGATGCGCTCGAGTCTCTCACGGAGGTCCTTGAGGCCGGTGGTCAGTGCCAGTACCGCCATGACCTCCGAGGCGACGGCAATGTCGAATCCGGTTTCGCGAGGAATCCCGTTCTCCGAACCGCCCAAGCCGATAACCACTCTACGGAGGGCCCTGTCGGACACGTCAACGACACGGGGCCAGGTAATGGTGAGAGGATCGATCTCCAACGGGTTTCCGTGAAGAAGGCTCGCATCCAAGAACGCCGCGAGAAGGTTGTGAGCCAGAGCTACGGCATGGGTATCGCCTGTGAAGTGAAGGTTGAAATCCTCCATGGGGACGCACTGGGCATATCCGCCGCCTGCGGCTCCTCCCTTGATCCCGAAGACCGGACCCAGTGAGGGCTGCCTGATGGTGTTAATGACACTTATGCCCAATTTGCCCATAGCCTGCCCAAGGCCAATGCAGGTTGTCGTCTTGCCCTCGCCAAGCGGCGTAGGCGTGATGGCTGTCACGACGACGTACTTACCCTGGGGACGGTCCTTTATATAGTCGAGAAGGTCCAGCGAAATCTTGGCTTTGTACTTGCCGTAATTCTCAACCATGTCCTCCGGGATCCCAAGCTTATCGGTGATCTGGTTGATGGGAAGCATTTTTGCTTCCTGGGCTATCTCGATATCAGACTTCAAACAGTGACTCCCCTTTCATTAGCTTTTGGAAGGTGGGCGCACATAATAGAGAATACCATATTTGCGCCTTTTTTCACCTACAAGTGCCTACCGTGTTTGACCCTTATCCAGACGACTTACAGGCTTGATACACTAGTCCCGCAAGCACTCCCAACACGATGAAGATGAGGTCCATCTTACCGAAACCTTTTCTTTTCTCCTGTCTCTCAGGAGACTCCGTAGGAGCCTCTTCCTCCGCCTGAGCAGTCCGCCATTCCTCATATTCCCTGAAGGAAGTCTTGAAGTCTTGTTCCAGATCTGCCTCTTTCGGACGCTCTCTCTGGCTCATTTCTCTCACCACCCACCCTAGTCTTCCACCGACGGTCGCTTACTCCAAACCTCTTTGCCCTTTTTGTACACACGGAATACCGCGTTCCAACCGAAGCGATAGGGTACCTCGCGATAGTCGGCCGCGTCAATGAGAACCACGTCGGCGGGAAAACCCACAGCCAGGCTCCCTGCGCGATTCCCGAGTCCCGAAGCCCATGCAGCATTCCACGTGGCTGCGGTGAATGCCTCCTCGGGACCCATGCGGAGCACCGAACAGGCAAGGGTCATACAGAGAGGCATGGAAACCGCCGTGCACGTGCCGGGATTGAAGTCGGTTCCGAGGGCCACGGCCGCCCCGCGGTCAATGAGCGACCTGGCAGGAGCGCCTTGGGTCTTCCCCAGGAACACCGAAGTGGCCGGAAGGAGCACCGCAACCGTATGCGACGTGGCGCCCATCGCCTTGGACGGAGTCCGCGCGAGCATGGCTATGCCTTCATCCGACACTTTGAGCAGGTGATCGCACGATGCCGCCCCCATCCGGCAGGCCAGTTCCGTGGCACCCGTCCACTCCAGCTCGTCGGCGTGCACCTTGAGACCGAAACCTAGGTCCAGCGCCGATCTCAGTATCCTCTCGGTTTCGTCGATGTTGAAGGCGCCCGCGTCGCAGAACACATCCACGAACTCGGCCAGCCCGCGCCGGCGTATCTCAGGCAGCATCTCTATGACGAGATCGACGTAGGCCTGCCGGTCGCCTGAGTACTCCGGAGGAATCGCGTGGGCTCCCAAGAATGTCGGGACCAAGTCGATTGGATGGCGTTCTCTCAACATCCGGACTACCAACAGCTGCTTAACCTCGTCTTCCAGGCTCAAGCCGTAACCGCTCTTCGTCTCCGCGGTCGTCGTGCCGGAGGCCAGCATCAAGTCGAGCACGCCGAGGGCCCTTTCAAAGAGTTCCTCCGCGGATGCATCTCTGGTGGCCCGCACCGTTGACGCGATGCCTCCACCCTTCTCTGCGATCTCCAGGTAGGAACTGCCGGCGCTTCGCATGGCATATTCCTCATATCTCCAGCCTGCGAAAACCAGATGGGTATGGGCATCTACGAAGCCCGGCGTGACAAGCCTTCCTCCTGCGTCTACAACGTGTGCGTCAGGAGTAAGGCTGACCGACGGGAGCACGTCATCTCGGGCGCCCGCCGCCAAGACCTTACCGTCTTTCACGGCCAGGACAGCGTCCTCGACAATACCCAATTCCTTCATAGATGGGCCTCGCTTTGGCCCCGCCTGGGGCGGGATCACCATCAGCTGGCCGATGTTGGTCACGAGAAAGTCCGCCCTCGCCACGGGCATCGCTCCTTTCCGCGAAACCTGTACCCGGACCTCCAATGGCCTGGCCGAGCGGACCGGGCCTCCGGCGCCGGCATTTGACTACAGGATCTCCCCGACCACCTTGGAGACTGCATCCACCAACTCTCCTGAAACGATGAGATGCCGCGCCCTCTCCACATCGCCCATCATCTCCCGGTCTTTTAGAACGGGCGGAACACATGCCCGGAGAAGGTCATAGGCAGCCTTCCCCGGTGGAGACAAAAGCTCCGGATCTCTGAAATCCACCGCTTGACAGGCAGACACGTACTCGATGGCGAGGACGGTGGCCACGTTTGAGGCGATGTCCCGGGCCTTTCTGGCCGCTATAGTCGACATGCTTACATGGTCTTCCTGCCCGGCCGAGGTCGGGATCGTATCCACGCTGGCCGGGTGCGCCAGTGTCTTGCATTCGGAACACAACGCCGCCGCAGTGTACTGGAGCATCATTAGCCCTGAATTGAGGCCGCCGTCCCGGGCAAGGAATGTGGGTAGTCCGCTGGCTACCGGGTCGAACAACCTGAATACGCGCCTCTCGGAAATATTGGCCAGAGAACAAAGGGACAAACCAAGGTAATCCGCTGCCACCGCCAGTGGCTGGCCGTGGAAGTTGCCCCCTGAAACCACTGTGCCGTCGTCCAGGATGAGGGGATTGTCGGTAGCCGATCCACTCTCGATCTCAACAACAGACCTCGCGTGAGAGAGCGCCTGGCGTACTGCCCCGTGGACCTGGGGTATGCACCTCAACGTATAGGCGTCCTGAACTCTCACCTCTCCCGAGCCGGTTGTCAGGCCGGAACCGTCGATAAGGGCACGTAGGTTGGAGGCTACCTCTCCGGCCCCCGTGTGGGGCCGCAATTTGAAGATTTCCTCCTTGTACGCATCGGGTATGACAGATAAGGCTTGTCCGGTCACCGAGCCCAGTATGTCAGCGGACCGGGCCAGTGTCTCGCCGCTTTCGATGGTCAACGCCAACACGGCCGCAGTCATTTGGACTCCGTTGGTGAGAGCCAACCCTTCTTTGGCTTCCAGAGTCAGGGGCTCGATGCCCGCCCGGGACAAAGCCTCCGCACCGGGGATAACCTGGCCCCCGAAACGTGCCATCCCTTTGCCCAGGAGCACCAGGGCCACGTGAGCCAAAGGAGCCAGGTCGCCGCTGGCACCCACCGACCCCTTTTGGGGCACTACGGGCGTCACGCCCCGGTTCAGCAGGGCAACAAGACTCTCGACCAATGACAGCCGGACTCCCGAATTCCCCTTGGCCAGAGCATTAGCGCGAAGAAAGGTGGCAGCCCTCACCTCGGGCTCACTGAACTCGTCGCCGGTGCCTACCGCATGGCTGACGATAAGGTTCTCTTGCAGAGTCCTGAGGTCGTTCAGGGAGATGGCGACGTCTGCGAACTTGCCAAACCCTGTAGTGATCCCGTAGATCCGTTTGCTCTCGGCGACCAACCGTTCCACAGTACGGCGGGACTCCTCAACCCGAGCGCGGGCACCGTCGGGGATGACCACTTCCTCGCCTCTCGCTACCCGAACGATCTCCTCAATACGCTTGGATTTCCCATCCAGTAGGATCATGAGTACTGCTCCTTTGATGTATCTCTAACGATCACGCTCACAGACCTGTCTCGCCTGAACGCTCCGATCCTGTCGTGAATGTCATCCAGCGTCACGGCCTTGAGCGCGCGACCGTAACTGAAAATGTCTTGGCCGATGTCAGAGAGGTGCACTTGCATCTCACCGGCCGTGTCGAACGAGTCGAACACTGTAACATAGCGTCCGATGGCTGCCTTTTTCGCCCTCGTGAAATCATCCTCCGGTACACCCTGGCGGGCCACCCGTTCCATTTCGTCGTGAACTCTGTCGACAAACTTCTCCGGGAACATGCTTTGGGCGGCCACTGCCGAGAAGCAGTAATCCGGCCACGAACTGTGTGAGGCCGAGAGTTCGTCAAGGAGTCCCTGTTCATAGGCTTCCGTAAAGAAAGGGGAGCTCCTGCCGAAGAGCGTGTCGAGAAGGAAGTTGGAGGCGATCTCTTTCCTTATGAGCCCGGCGCCGTCGTCTCTCGAGGGCTCATGCTTCCAGGCTACCTCAACCATAGGTACGGGCACCGTCATGTTGACCACTGCATCTTTGCCCACCTCCGGCGGTTCGACAGGTCGCTCACGCCTTATGGCCTCCTCCTGCCCGTACTCCTCAATCAACCGCCCTACGATGTCAAATACCTGGGTGGGGTCGACATCTCCCCCGACTAGCAGGGCCATGTTCCACGGACGGTAGAACACACTGTGACAGGTGTAGAGAAGATCTTTGTCTATCCGCTTTATGGACTCCTCGGTACCTGCGATGTCTATCCTCACAGGGTGTTTGAGATAAAGGGCCTCAAGGACCTCCCTCACCAGGCGGGAACCCGGGTCATCGTTGTACATGCGGATCTCCTGTCCGATGATGTCCTGCTCCTTGGCCACGGATTCCGCCGTGAAGTGCGGCTCGAGGGCGACACGGAACAAGAGGCTCAGGGCCTCACTCAAGTTGTCAAGCGCCCAGAACAAGTACGACGTGTAATTGTTGGCGGTGTAGGCATTGGCGGACGCACCCAGTCTGGCGAAAGCTCCGAAGGCGTCGCCCCAGCTCTTCTCGAACATCTTGTGCTCAAGGAAATGGGCTATCCCAGGAGGCACCTCGACAAGGCCCTTCCCGGGCACGTGGAACGCATTGTCATTGGACCCGTAGCGGACGAAGACCTCGGCATACTTACGTTTAAACCCCGGTTTGGGGATAACGAATACGTCCATGCCCGATATCTTGGAGCAGTGGATCTCCTCCTGGAGGATGTCATCCCTGAGTACAATGGGAGTACTGACAGCGACGTCAGCCATTTGCGCCATCATCCTTTGCCCTGAGCGCGTACACAGCCTTGAGCTCGGCTTTCTCCGCGACCGCCACGACGTCATCCTTCCCGACGGCGAGGATGCGGGATACCAGTTCTTCCGGCGATGCGATACCGCCCATAATCTCGCGGGTGAGCCGGCGTCTCACTAAGGCCGATTGTGAATCGCTCTCGGACCGCAAGCGCCTGACCAGTCCCGCTTTTGTGTTGTCCAGTTCTTCTTCCGAGATCTCGCCCCGCTTCATCGCGTCGACCTGCGCCACAACCAGATCGCGGACACGGTGGCGCGCGCTGTCTGCTACTCCTGCCGCCGTCAGGATCATGCCTCTCCACGAGTTGAAGTGACTGCTGGCGAAGTACGCGAGGCTTTGCTTCTCGCGGATATTCACAAAGAGCTTGGAGTGGGCGAACTTGCCCAGGATCCCGTCGAAGACAAGCGCCGCAGGCAACATGGGATGGTTCTCGGTGATGCCGGTAAAGAACGCCTGACACAGCTGGGTCTGCTCTCCGGGAAGGAACTCCTCAACCTCAAGGATCGATGCGGGAGGTTCGGGAGGAAGGATCTTTTGCCCGGTACCGGCAGCACCTGCCTCTCTCGGTTTGGGGAACCGGAGGCGGACTCTGCCGAGGATGTCTCCCAGTTCGGCGGCTCCCTCGCCAATGGCATAGATGCTTATCGGAGATGAAGACAAGACACCTGTCCAGGTCTCCCACGTTCGACGCGGGTCCAATTCCGGAAGGTCATCCAACATTCCCCAAGAGGGGAGGCCGCTCGGGCTGCCCCTGGAGATCTCCTCTATCAACCTTACCGTGGCGTAACGCGGCCGGTCGTTTATCATGCTCAGAATATCGCGACGGTGCTCTTCGCGTTCGGTATCAAAACGGTCTTCCGGAAAGGCGCCGTTCCGGAGGTAAGGACTGGTGGCGACTTCCCAGATGAAGGACATCGCCCTGGCAAGGTTCAACCCCTCCAGGTCACCATGGCTCCCTCCCGGCGACCCATTCCCAAGGAAACCGGGTGATGGAATCCGAATGCCAAATCTCACCACCTGTTCAGGTCCTATTTTGTTGGCATCGGCCCCCATGGCGGCCCCGTACATTCCCTCTAGATGACGGGAAAGGTCCCGTAGCGTAGGATGGTTGACGGTCCCCCTTCTCATCAGGCGCGGAATCATCGCGACCTCTGTCACGGTTTCCCGTCTCATGGGTACGCGGCAGAAGACATCTATGGAAAGGGTCTTCCACTTGTACTTGGGAAGGTATTTATACGTAACTCCGCTCTCAAGTTCTACTGTCTCGAACCGGTCTCCTAGTTCGACGCTTGACATCAAGTGTAGTCACACCACCAGTTTGCGGTCGTCGTCCAAAAGGTTCCTGGGATAAGCCGTAAGACTCCGGCACCCGTTTTCGGTCATCACCACATCGTCTTCTATCCTGATACCGCCTTTGCCTGGGATATAGACGCCCGGCTCTATGGTGAACGTGCTCCCGACAGGGAGAGGGGACGTATTGGATGCGACAATGTACGGGTCCTCGTGGACCTCCAAGCCCAAACCGTGCCCGGTCCTGTGGATGAAATAGTCACCGTAGCCGTAGGATTCGATGACTTCTCTCGCCAGCGCGTCCACCTCCGCCCCGCTCATGCCCGGGGTCGCCTTGGTCCTGGCAGCGTCGTTGGCCTCAAGCACCACCCTGTACACCCGCTTCATCTCCGGGCCGATATCGCCTATGGCATAGGACCGGGTGATATCGCCCCAGTACCCGTCCACGCACACCGTAAGGTCCAGCCAAGCCACATCGCCCTCGGCGATCTGGCCGGTGGATGTCCCGGCGTGCGGCAGGGCTGTGTCGACGCCGGTTGCCAGAGCCATTCCTACAGCCTGAGCCCCGTCTGCCTTGAGCTGCCTCTCAATTTCGCGGACTATGTCGCCGGCCCGTCTGCCGGGCGCCAGGAGCTTCTTCGCGATGTCTGCGCCCAGATCGGCAAGGCGGCAAGCCTTCCTCATGCTTAGAAGCTCGGACTCATCCTTTATCATGCGCAGCTTTCTCATGATTTCCCCGGCGTCCGTCCATTGAACCCCGGGAAGAGCGCCGCTTATCAACGAGAACTCCAGGAGCCGCATGGAGCGAAACTCGAAACCCCAATTGAGGCCCGCCTGTCCGAACACGCCGGCGAAAGCTCCGCCAGGGCCTTCTTCATCTGAGAATGAAACGACGCTGAACGCGGCCTGGACCCCTTCGTCTGACAGTTGGGCCGAAATCGCGTCTCCCTTCCTTGCCTCCAGTTTAGGCATAAGGAACGTAACGTTGCCGTCGCGCGTGATCACACAGAGTGTAGGTCTTTCTGAAAGCCCCATCCTGAGGCCGGTCATGTAGAAGAGGTTCGGCCCCGGCATTAGGGCGATGCCCGAGAGTCCCGCGTTGTCCACCTCGGCTAGAAGCCGTTCCCATCTCTCCTTGCGCACTTTCCATACCTCCCCACGGTCTCGAATACAGGTGATGAGATCTAGGGTGCTTCCTTCCGCGCAACGAAATAGGCTCTGGACGTACTATCGCCGGCAGGACGGAAGCTCAACGAGTCGTACACAGCCATCACTTCAAACCCTGCCCCCGTCAGCCATTCGGACAGACTATCAAGGGGGAAAGCCCTCTCCCGGTGTATCTCGTCAAACCGCCTCCAGGCTCCCGCGTCTTTGATGAAACCGGTGAGTTTCACCCTCCACCACTCCCGCGAGCAGTCGTAGGAATCACTCCACACCAGGTAATAATCGGACCCTTCCATGATGTGAGTCTCTTTGGGGATGATGGCGAGACGCTCCGGGGTGTTGACATCGAAGAGAAAGACACCGCCCACCCGGAGACACTGGGCCACGCAGGCAAACGTCTTCTTGACGTCGGACGGCTCCAAAAGGTAGTTGAGGCTATCGAATACCGAGACTACCGCATCGACCTCTTTACCGATAGTAAAGTCCCTCATGTCGCTCTGGAGAAACTCTCCTTTGAGGCCATGCGCCTGGAACTTCCTCTGGGCTACGGCAAGCATGGTGGCACTCGAGTCCACTCCCATCACATCGTATCCCCTAAGGGCCAGCTCCAATGTCATGTTGCCTGTGCCGCAGGCTAAATCGAGGACCGTAACCGGGGAGAAACCAAGAAACGACCACACACTCTGTATGTAGTCAAGCCACCTGCGGTAGGGGACATCGGCCATCACCTGGTCATAGATATCCGCAAAGTGTATGTACGATTTCTTTGAGCTGCGAGCCATTGTCTCACCCCGTGATTGGTGACATTCTCCAAAGAAGTATTGCAGTCCTGTTCGTCAAGATAGGTGAATCAAAGGCTGTAGGGGCCATAGGGGCAGGCGCATAGACAGGTGAAATCTGGCTCGTATATGGTTCCGCCCTATGTGGTATGCAGGTCTAGTCTGGCAGGTAAGGCGCCGGATCAGTCGGCTTTCCGTTAATCCTGACTTCGTAGTGAACGTGTGGTCCGGTACTCACTCCTGTGTCGCCCACCCGGGCGATGACGTCGCCGCGCTGGACCCTCTGCCCGACCTTTACTTCCACCTTTGAACAATGTCCGTAGAGAGTCTCAATGTCGTAACCGTGATCGATTACAACTCTCAGGCCATAGCCGCCATCCCATCCCGCAGCCGTGACCTCTCCGTCTGCCGTCGCTCTAATCACGGTACCAACGGGGGAGCCAATGTCAACGCCGCTGTGCAGAGCCCTGACTCCCGTCACAGGATGCCTCCGCCACCCAAATGACGAGGTGATACCGGCTTCCACCGGATATGTGCACGGAATCGCTCTCCGGTAGGCAACTTCGGCCAAAGCCTCGATGGATACTTGGACCGCGTCCTCCTCCAACCTGGCAACCAAGTCTATCAAGTTGCCGGACTCTTCCTCGAGCTGCTTCACCGCCAATATCATCTCAGTGGTGGAAGAGGGACGCCTAACCCCCCCTCGCGACAGCAAAGCGGGGCTTTCGGCGGCGCGCCAAGAGCTGCTCTGGGCGGAGCTCTGAGGCTGGAAAATGCCCTCGGAACGCAGGACGTCCCGCACCCTTCCGACCTCCTCTTGGGCATCGTCAAGCTGTTCCTTTAGCGATTTGAGTTCGCCTTGAAGGTCGGTTATCTGGGTCCCCACGTTGTCGCGAAAGGATTCGAGGTAGCGCAATTCCGCGATTCTTTTGAGAGCCACAACATACCCGGCGGAAGAGAAGAGGCACGTCCCGGCGATCAGAAGGAGGGCGCAACCTACAGCCACTATCATCCGCATGCTGATGCTCACATTGACCGTGCGGCCATGAGAGCTCACGACCATGAGAGTGAAAACCCTTGGCCGGGTGTTCTTGATAATTGGACGGTGTAGAGGCCGCTTTCTTAGCACGGAACGACTGTGTCCTCCAGGGTTATTAGTCTCGGGGATAATGGTATCTCACTATGCTTGCTATTGCAAGCATGCATGCCGTGGTCGTCCACCCTCGTTGCCATCCGGGTTACACCACGTACGCCTGAAGGATGTTGGCCAGATTGAGGAATCTCCTGACACGCGGGGCCAGAGAGCCCCGATCAAGGGGAGTGCAGTGCTGGAACGGCACGGTCTGGCGAATAGTGACCGGGCGGCCGGCGAGGTCTCGAATGGTGAGTTTCCCGGTGCCCGAGGGCCACCTTACCTTGAGATCCACCCTAGATACACTGGTGAGCCCCAGGGTAGATATGGTCGGCATGTCCCTCACGGGATCTAGCGATACCGATCTCAGCCGGGCATCATGAACCCACCATTGTCGGATTCTCGGCAATCGAGAGGTGCGAATAAGCTCTACATACACCTCGTCAATCTGGTCCTCCGGGCTGGGAAACAGCTTCGACAGCATTGACCTGGCTCTCATGATCTGGCCAACCACATAATCCGCTGTTCTTGAGGGAAGCGGGGTAGGAGGACCTACTTGTTCAAGTACGGCTCTTATCACTTGTTCGGAGTTCATGCCTTAACACCCGTCTTTCAACGTACGGAGTCGGACTACGCACCTCGTGGCGCTGTGTCGACCACAAAACATGTAGAACAGTGTAAGCTATCTGGGGAAAACTGAAATCACCCGAATGGGTGAGGCGGCAGGAAATATCCCATGCGTGGCAGTGAGTCCTCTAGAGTAGCCGGAGTTCTTGCCCTCGCTTCACAGCCTGGACTCTTCCGTTAACCCGGAGTTTGCAGTAGATGCTTTTTATGTGGGTTTTTACTGTGTTCACGGTCAGATCCAAATGATATGCGATTTCTCTGTTCGACAGGCCTTCGGAGATGAGCCGTAGTATCTCCAACTCTCTGTCCGTGAGAGACTCGCCCAACGATTCATCATTCCCATCGTGCTTCAGGAACTCTTCGAAGGCCCTTGCGTAGACCAGTCTGTTGGCCAACAGGCCCACCAGTTCGAGTCGATCAGTCGTGAAAATGCCCGATATCAGAGTATTCTCCAAGTACAAGACACCGACTGGAACGCCTTGAGACATGAGCGGAATACCGGCAACCGATTTTGGCTTCGCCTTTCTCATGTACTTGTCCTTGGCGAATCCGCCAAGGTGATCTCCATCGACAATCACGGGCCTAAGCGTCCTGAAGACAAGACGTACAGTCGACCTAGAGAGTTGGTCTGTCTCCTCCAAAAGGAGAGGTTCGGTCAACTCCCTTACTCCTTGTCCGGCGTCTCCGGCAAAGTGGATGGCGAGCTCGCCATCTTTCTCCAGCAGCAGAAAGGCCCGGTTGGCGTAAACCATGTCCATGACCGTGCCAAGGAAGGTCCTGAGGGCCTTACGCGGTTCAACTTCGCCGGCAAGGCTCTTTGCGGCTTCTTGAATGGTGTTGGTGCCGTGATCACTATTCCCACCGCTCGGGCCATCATAATGCTCCAAAACATTCTTGAGCAGGTCCGTCGATATCTGCCCTTTCCCTTCGTATTCGCCCAACCCTTCCAGGAGTTCCGGGTATCGCATTCGGAGGTCCTGCGCCTTGGCGATGGCCCCCCATTTTCTGTATAGCTTATGGGCTTCGCTCATATACGCCTTCGCGGCCGCGGGCCTATCTCCAGCGATACTGAACAGGGCAGCCAACTCACATGCGATTGCTTGATCCTGGATATACCCGTTCTTCCCTGCGGATTCTATCGCTTGTTCATATAGAGATTCTGCCTTTCGCGTCTTGCCCAAGATGCGCAGCGTCTCTGCCTTGACCAGTAGATACTTGTGGGAGAAATTGTCCGGGCATGACTCGGCCCATATCTTCATTTTCCGCCGGTTCGTTTTCAGGTCTCTCATTAGTCTCTTCTGTTCTCTTGAGAACACGCGGGGATATGCACCCGCTATGGCAAGAGAATGATAGTAGATGCATTCGGCAGAGAGCATGAAGCCCATTATGGCTCCAATACACGCTTTAAGTTCCTCCATAGTCGAAAGCGCGGTCTCATACTCGCCCTTCAGGTAACACGTTTGCATCGCACAGAAGTAGCGGGTAGCCAGCGAAGCCTTATCACCTTCCGCGATACCACTCGGATGCCAGGCGTCCTCCGAAGAACGCCAAGTGCGCCAGTTGGTCAGAGTTGAGGCGACCTTCTCATATACCCAGGCGTTTATCTTGAGATTCTCATGTTGTACTCTTCTACCGTATTCATTACATTTTTGTGCCTCCTCCAGAACCTCAGTGAGAGGCGTCCCCAACAAATACTTGTTTTCGAGAATAACTCCGTAGGCCCACCCGGCAATAAGCACTTCGCCTGCTCTCAGGGCATAATCAATTGATTTCTGAAGGTAATCAAGTCCATCTCTAAGGTGATGCGTCCAATGATTTATGATGGCACCGAATGAAAAGTACACTATGGATTTGGTGAAACTCGTTCCATATCGCTCCGCAACCGATACGGCCGCCTTTCCCAGTTCGTATCCTTTTCTGTAGTTGCCCAGCACACTCCCTTCGACTATCCCGAACCCCAAGTAACCTACGGGGGCCATCTCGGTACTACCGTGCTCCAGAGCGTGATTTCCGGCCTTCATCGCCGCAAAAGCATATAAGTCAGGGTAGTTTGAACACGTGACAAGTATGAACTTCACCAGAACGTCGGTGACTTTCCTCTGCCTTGCGTGACGCATTTCCGGTAGTTCAACCAGGTGCCGGAGTCTCTTGTTGAGCATCAGCCACCTGTAAAGCAGTACCTCCTTGGCCTTATCCAAGAGACCGGGGCTCCGGGGCATGTCCATGCCTAGAGCCTTCAGGGTATTCGTGCCTATTTCCAAGGCCCTTTCATAGTCTCCGGTTGCCGCATATAGCAGCATCTTCATACTGTGTATATCTATCTTTTCATCCTCGGTCTTGGCATGATGGAGTAGCGTATCAAAAAGCCTTTCGGCCTCGACTGTCCCGCCCACCATATGCTCGCATTGAGCACATTCGAGATGGAGATCGTAACATAAGCGGTAATACTCGTCCCAGGCCTTCTGAGGCAGGAGTTCTATGCCGGCCGTAAAGTAACTTAACGCAGAATCATGAGCCACGGATGCCTTGGCTTTGCGACCTGCCAGGAGATTATACTCGGCGAACCTCAACCTTTCCGCCGGATCCTCGAGCAAGCCTAAACCTCGGTTTACATGGTCCATGATTGGAAGAAGCCTGTCATCAGGATCATCCGGAAGGACTTCCCTCATCAGCACCCTTCCGAACCTCAAATGCATCTTCTTTCTATCCACTTCTGGAATCAGCGAGTATACAGCCTCTTCAATTTCATCGTGGACGAACTCAAGTTGCCAGTCGCCGCCTTCCTCAGAAACCAGGAACACAAGACCCTCTCGCATCGCCGGCGTCATGAGGGCAGAGATCTCTGAAACTGTCTTGTTACACACAATGGACAGGGGTCTCAACCAAAAAGTATGACCTAAGCAAGAAGCCAACTTCAAGAGATCCAGCGTCTCTCCGGGGAGTCTTTCAAGCCTCTTCTGAATGAGCTCAACTACATCCTCAGGCATTGGGAGTCGCTTTACGGATTCGATCTCCCATTCCCAGCACCCCACACGCTCGTTAAGCCTTATGATGTTTTCATCGTAGATGGCTTGTAGCGCCTGACCGAGAAAGAACGGGTTCCGGTAAGTCTTGCGGCCTAACACATCGGCCAGATCTTTCGCCCGCTCTGGAGGGCAAGAGAGAGTATCGGCGACAAACCCGACAACGTCCTCCTCGCTCAAAGGATCAAGGTGTATTTCCGTAACCGAGGTTTCTTGGCGCACGCGCCTTATGAAGTCTGCCAGAGGGTCGTCCTCTTGGACTTCGTTATCACGATACGCGCCGACTATTAGGAGGTACCTGGCGTTTCTAGATAAGTACCTCAAGAGCTGTAATGACGCCCTATCCGCCCACTGCAGATCGTCGACGAACAGTACAAGAGGAGTACCTCTCTTTCCGAAAATGCCGGTGAAGTCACTCAGTGTCATGAAAAGCCGGTTCTGCGCCTCTTTAGGTTGGAGCACCTCAACCTTCGGTTGTGGTCCTGTGATGACCTCAATATCCGGGAAGAGTTCGGTGACAACCGCACCGTTGCGTCGCACTGCACCAAGTATGTCGCTCTTCCATATCGCAAGGTTATCTTCACTATCGCTCACCATTTCCTCTATGACCATTTCCATAGCGCTGGCGAACAGAGAATACGGGTTGTTCTGCTTGATCCGTCCGGCCTTTCCGTAACCGTAGTACCCCTTCTCTATTGCCGGAGTCCTTAAGACTTCGTTGACCAGCATGGTCTTGCCCGTTCCGGCTTCCCCGCTCACCAGAACAACTCCCCCGCCTCCCGTACAAGCTTGATCCAAGGCGGCCTTCAAAGTTTTCTCTTGTTCTTGTCTTCCGAAGAGTTTACGGGATAGCGAGAAGCGGGGTCTTTGACCGGCATCAGCGACACCGGGCCGTTCGGGTTGTTTCTCTGCGCTTGCCAGGTCTCTTAAGTCCGTTAGGTCGTGAATGAGTTCAAGCGAACTCTGGTACCGGTCATCCGGGATTTTTGAGAGCATTTTCACTACGATCTCAGATAGACCCCTGGGAACCCTAGGGTTCACCGCATTTGGCGCCGACGGCTCTTGAGTAGTGAGAACCCAGATCCACCCGGCGGGACTTGTGGCTTCGAGCGGAAGTCGCCCGGTCAGCAGCTGATAGAAGACTATCCCCAAAGAATAAAGATCAGTACGGTGATCA
>DUUV01000123.1 GCA_012841375.1 Candidatus Fermentithermobacillaceae bacterium | reverse complement strand
TGGAGCCCGGCTCCTCGAGATCATACGGGCAGAAGACTATCTGGAGCTCACGTTCAAGGTGTACGGCTCGTACTCGTACGAAGTGAGGGACACCGATATCGAAGGGGGGACCCACCCCCGCGAGATAGGTGTTACCATTGCCTTCAGCCCCGTGAAGTTCTATCCCGAAGGGATAACCGTGGAGCATAGGATATCGACGGCGCTCGATCTCATGCTTCACATCTATGCGCACATCGACATGGGTGCCAACAACGCGACCAACTACGACCCCGGGTACATCGAGAAGATAAAGCAAGCCAAGATGAACGAGAGTTCAGTGTATAGCGATGCTGCCCTCGACCTAGAGAAGGAACTCGCGGAGATCTCCGACTGGGCCAAGCGCGACATGAGAGTGGTGAGGTTGGCTTTCATGTCAGCCTACATCGAGGACCCGTGGAACTTAATTGCGGGCTTAAGAGCCCTGGCCGGCCAGTCTGACCAGATGAGCAGGCTCAGTCCGACCGAGCAAGCCACCGTCACCGGGTTTTCCCGAATGCTGAACCTGTCGATGAACGACAAGCGCTTGGTTGGCCTGCTGGCGGACATCATGTACAAGGAGTACACCAAGTTTTACTCCAGACATCATTCCGTGATGGCATTGGACTACGATGACCGGGCCGACGCGTTTCGAGCTTTGATGACCGAGGTTGGTGTCGCGGCCATAGCTCCCTATATGAAAGAAGCCGGGTTCCACAACCTCAAGGTGTGGCTCTCCGAAGGTCGTCGCGTCGCCGGCTGGGGACTGTCAGACGGGTCGAAGGTAGGCGCCGTCGTCCCGTTGCCAGAAGAGGGCGAAGATGGGTACAGGGCCTACTTCACCTTTGTCCACGAGATCACCCACCGGTTGAGCGACCCCATTGTGCTCAAGGCTACCGGGCTGGATCCGTCCAAACGTGATACGGCCCACGGTTCGGAAGGGTACGAGGCGCATAGGGCTGTGGAGTCAGGCGTGATCCTTGCGGATTACTGGATCTTCAAGACCTATGATGAGGAGCTGCGTGATAAGTATCTTGAATGGTGTCGGAGTTACTCTATCTCCGACCCTCTCCTGGTGCCGCTGGATGAAGCGCTCAAGCAGGAGATTCGTGAGGCGTTCTCGCGACGGTAGGTGGGACCCACGAGTTGGAGCCTGAAGGTGGAGTCTGGAGTCGAAGCCCAGAGTTGGAGCCTCGGAGTGGAGTCTGGAATCGGAGCCGAGAGTTGGAGTCTGGGAGTGGGACTTTGACGGGGATCTTGAGAGTAGGGCCTAGAAGGGGCTTGGGTGGGTGAGCCTGGGAGTAGACCTGGAAGTGGGGCTTGGAGGGGAGCTTGAGAGTAATTTTGAAGTGAGGCTTGGACTCGGGGCCTGGAAACCGGACTTGGAGGCGATGTCTCGAAGTGGGGATGGAATTGGAGCCTGAAGGGAGCCTTGACGGGATGCCTGGAGCGGTGGCTTGCCGCCCTGCTACTTAGCCTACCTCCATGAGCCAGTCGACAGGGAGGGCGATGGTTGTGGAAAGACGGACGATGGTTGAGATCGGTACGGTGAGCACCGAAGTGGAACGAGAACTTGTTCGGTCGGCCCTTGAGGCCTATGGGATAGATGTAGCGTTTCAGACAGTTCTACCTCCGGCCACATACCCGGGCTTGGCATCCATCAAGGTGCTTGTGCCTGAGGAACAGGCAGAACTTGCCCGCAAGGTTCTTAGTGGGAATGAGGGCGCATGTTCCTGAATTATGTGGGCACGAGAGCCCATGTTTCTGAGTTATGTGGGTACGAGGGCCCATGTTCTTGAGTTGTGTGGGCAGGAGAGCCCATGTTCTTGAGTTATGTGAGGATGAGTGCCCATGTTCCTGAGTTACGTGTGGACGACAGCCCATGTTCCTGAGTTACACTGGTATTAGAACCCATGTCTCAGCGCCAAGTACGATTCCTGAAAGACAAGGAAGGCCCCAGGACAGGCAGGTAGAAAGTAAGACAGGAAGACAGGAAGAAAGACAAAGGCAGAAGGGCTGTTGGATCATACAGTCTCTTCGAGTTCAGCCTACCAAAGGACCGATGAAGAAAAATGTCATTACCGCCAAGAGAGGCTGCATTTAGCGGGGCACGCGAAGGACACGCAGACGCCAAGCGTACAGGTCACCCATTCCACATGTGGGAGTCCATATCGGAGACACCTGAAGCAGTCGGGCGCTGCCTCAACTCCAATACTGTTCGGACCGCCATTGCCGTGGGCAGGGCCTTTGCGCGTAGGAACATCGAGCGGATATTCCTTGTTGGATGCGGAAGCTCGTATCACGCTGCCTTGTCGACGGCATACGCGCTATCAGGGCTGGCAGGTGTCGATGCGGACGCATGCAACGCGTATGAGTTCTGTTCTCACCGGCTGACCAATGTATCCGAGAAGACCGGAGTCATCACGTTCTCGCATTCAGGTAGCACCGATACCACTGTCGAGGCTGCTCGATTGGTTCGCGAGCGCGGGGCCTTTACCGTCTGCCTGACCCATGCGCCTGACTCGCCGCTGGCAAAGCACGCTGATATGGCTATCCCAATCGAGGGAGGCATTGAGCCGGTCTATCCAAAAACCCGGAGCTACATAGAAACCGTTGTCATGGGGTACCTGCTGGCGGCCGGAATGGCCGCGGCGAAGCTGCCTTTGGACCCTCGCAAACCATCGGCCGGGCTAGAGGCCGGGCTAGAGGCCGAGCCACAGGCCAAGCTGCACGCCGGGGCCAACCACAAACCCAACCCCAAATCCAACCTCAAGCCCACGTCCAATGCGATGGCTGACTTCGAGGAACCAAGAGGCAAGGCGGTGGACGAAGAGGCCTTGCTGCAGGAAGTCAGGCGTATCCCCGAGCTCCTTGAACGGTGCCGGCCGCTGGAAGAGCAGGCGAAGATGCTTGCGAACAAGTACGCGGGTTTCAGAAGGGTCCTTCTTGTCGGGGGAGGGGCCAACTACGTCTCAGCCATTGAGATTGCGCTGAAGTTCAAGGAAGCCGTCCTGATCGCTGGCGAGGGATTGGAGATTGAGGAGGCGTTTCACGGACCAATCGTAAGTCTGGATAGCCGGACTCTTGTCGTCACCATCTCCGTCCCGGGCCCCAGCCACGAACGGGTCAGCCGTTTCGCGCGCGTCGCGTCCGCCATGGGGAGTTCTGTCCTGAGCGTGGGTCCTGAGCCCTATGAACGGGAAGGTATTGACACGATGAAGGTTCCCATGGATGGCACCCGGGAGGCGTTCAGCGGTTCGGTACTGGTTCAGCCGCTCTATATGTTGTCTTACTACAGTGCTTTGGTGCGAGGCAACAATCCCGACACCTTCAGACTAGAGGAGATGGGTCTTGATCGATTGATGAAGGAAGGATGACAGGGGCCTCATCAACTAAGGACCGACAGGACCGACTGCCTCCTGCGCTAAATCAACCACGCGCCTTGACGGACCACCGGAATGGCCCCGCAAGAGGCCATCTGCGTTCGTAATGGTCATGCGAACTTGATTCTGCTTTGCGGGTTCTGCGAGACGATCCGCGAGGATTGCCACTAATCCTGGGTTTCCTGTTCAGAGATTCGCTTCATATGCTTGTTCAGTTCATCCATCTGGGCCGAGAGTTTCTTCATCTGCTCTTCGGCCAGCTTCATGTAGTAGCTGAGCTCCCGTCTGCGTTCGGGTCCCGCTTCCTC
>DUUV01000056.1 GCA_012841375.1 Candidatus Fermentithermobacillaceae bacterium | reverse complement strand
TCCGATGCCACCCATTCTCTACCGCCACCCGAGAGTCCTCGTCCCGTGCGCCCGTCCCTTCCTGTCCTTCCAAAACAAACAAGGGACCGGGAGATTTCCCGATCCCTGTCCTTTTACCTGAGAGATTGCTGCCTGGCGGCAGTTTCCCCTTGGGTGCCAAACTTGGCTCTCCAGAGACGCGTCCGGCGACAGTGTTTGTACCTGAGAGTTTCGGGTCCACCGACCCTTGCTCCTACGGCGCCCGGAGACCCACGCTCACCCCCATACTTCAGGCCACACGCCGCCCCTTCGCATGAGGGCTGCGTACAAAGACATGAGATCGCCTTCGGGACTCTCCCGCCACCTTCATCCGCAAGTGTATTCGATTGTGAATGGGATGCTCCAAGGTACATTTCTTTCTACATTGCCATGGAGTTATCCTCCAACTCCACGGAAGACCATCTCCAAAAAAGAACCGAAAGCATGAGAGTGGGCCTCGTAGCCTTCTTTGCCCGTGCATTATGTAACTTCATTATGTAACTAGTCGCCGTGAGCGGGCATATGGATGGAGCGGACCACCTTATCGACCCAAGACTGGAGGAGAGTACAATGAGCGATTTTGTGGATGATGTCTTGAGGGTGTTGAAGCACCCGCCGGCACCGTGTCCTTCATGCGCGCCGGTTGTGAACGTGGTTTGCCCGGGTTGCGGCGGACCGGCCCCGCAGGGCACCGCGCGCTGTCTGCCAACTGAGCTCCTAAGGAACGGCAGTTTCGAGCTCGGAGGCGAGTTCTCCATCTTTAAAGACTGGGAACAGCAGATCGCCCCCGATATGGCTCTCGACAGGGTTGATGTAGACTCGTACGAGGGAACTCGCGCCGCCAAGTTCGCTTCCGTTGGGGCAGGGCCGAACGTGATAAGCAAGTTCGCCTTAATCAGACAAACCGTAACCGTAACCCCCGGATGCTTCCTATTGTTGAGCTTCGCTGCCAGCTTCCGCACCGAGGGCGAGGGCTGGGACGATCTGGACGTCGCCGCAAGAGTGTACTACACCGATCCCGGCGGCAACAGGGTCAACCTCATAAACATCGAGATTGACTACAGCCAGGGGCAAGCCGTCAATTCCTATACCTTCTATCAGAAGGTGTCGGACGGCCCGGTGCCTTCCAATGTGTCCGCGGTCACGGTTGAGTTCGAAGCGCAAATTACAGACATCACCGGTACCACCTGGCTGCTTGACGGCGTTTCGCTGAGAGCAGTGTAGAAGAGCATGGTCGAGCCGGGGCTCCTCAGGCCGGAAGACTCATTGAGAGCCTGCAAGGAGCCCTGCCTTGCCTTTGGAGCGGGAAGTCTCAGTGAGAGCTTGTAAGAAGGCCTACCTCGCCTTCCGCGGCTCTCCTTACCACTACTATTGGCGTCATCTGGTCCTGGTTGCCGGCGGGGTTGTCGGCCATACCGGTCTCAAGGGCTTTGGCGTCGACTCCGTCCGAATACCCAACGGCCCAGGCTATTCCTAGGTCGTTTGCGTCGACGATTGCGGCGCCAACCCCCTCCCCTAGTTCCCTGGAAATCCGGTTGGACAGAAGATACGGGTCACCCGGACCGAGCATCACATAGTAGTCGTAAGGCGGAAGCGAGCCAAGGATGTCATCGATCTGGGCCACTTGGGGACCGGCCACCACATAGAACCAACCGTCCTTGCCGAGGAGTTTGCCTATCCCGCCTGCGACAATGGCCGCCAAGATCCGCAAGGATCCCACTTCCTCAAGGGCGGTCTGGGCAGATAGGGCGTTGGCCATGGGCGCCGAGGAGGTAAAGCCCCCCACCGGATGCCTTCCGGCGATCAGTCTCGAGGTAAACCGGGCCAAGCGGCTTATTGGAACGGTCCCCTCCATAAGCATACGACCTTCCATGATGGCTGCCACGCATGATGAAAACGCCACCACGTCCCCTCTTTTCAGGTCGCCCTCGACGTAGGACTTGACCGTCTCCGCCGGGTCGTCGGCCTCGGTCAAGAGTTTGGTCCTAACGGGGATCTTCTCGAATCCGCTGAGGTCGGGCAGGGCCTTCTTTCTGGGCGGGATGGGCGGAGGGTCTCCAAACCCCATCCGCCTCCAAGCTTCCCTCAGGTGGACGTCCCTCACCTTAGCCTGGCAACCGGTCTCAAGAACTTCCTTGGCCCTCTCCCTGTCGCCTCTCTTTAGGTGCAGTTCTGCCAGGAGGATGAACTCTTCGTGGTGAAAGTTCGTCGACTTAAGAGACAGAAAGCGCTCCATAGATTCCAGAAGCGCTTCCTCCTCGCCGCGCTCACGGTGAATACGCGTCACCCTCTTGAGGAGCACCGACAACGGGTAGTGATCCGGCAGCATGGCTGTGCAGAGGGGATCGGCTTGCCGGTATATCTCAAGGGCCCTCTCCGGATTTCCCTGGTCCGAGAAGAACCTCACGATATCAGCGTACAACACCCTGAGCCACGCGTTCTGCGGATTTCTTTCTGCCAGTTCGGCAGCGACCTCCTCGGCCAGAGAGAACTCCCGCTTCCTAAGGAGCACGTGGATGTAGTCCCTGCCCGCGCGCGGAGATCCGGACACCTCCCACCTGCCCCGTGAGAGTTCCAAAGCTTTTTCCACCTGGCCTTTGGCCAGGAGTCCCCATACCGCCCGGTGCACCGGGTAATCGGGGTCGCGCAGAGCAGCGAATCTTGTGAATATAGCGTCGGAAAGCCCTTTCAGGCTGAGTACGTCCAACAACCATCCAATGAGAATCATGAGAGAACCCATTTCTTCAGTCAGCCCTTTGCCTAGGTTTTGTCTGCATCCTCACCTGTCTCTACATCCTCACCTGCATGAGGTTTCCCGACTCATACTTTCGCAAGCCCGCCTTAAAGATCCTGTCTGATGCCACTATGAGGAATACTGAGGCCGCCGCGAGCCCCGCAAAGAAGAGGGGGTCGAAGTCTCTCACCACACTCACGGGAATCGAGTTGATGAACCCGGCGGGTATCAGAGTGAACAAGATCGCCCTGGTAGGTCCGTCAAAAATCCCCGAGGGGTAGGTCGCGAAATGGATGAGCGTAGCCGAGGCCTGATCCGACAGCATCTCTGCGTTGCCCAGGACAAACGCAAGGCTGTGAGTGATCACCGTGAACCCGAAGAAAAGACATGCTACCAGGATGCCCGAGAGGACGAAAAGGATCGCCTGAAGGGGGGTGGGCCTCACCAGGGCGAAGAAAACTCCCAGTCCAAAAGCCACGTCGCCTACTGCCGTCGCGTCCATCCGGCTGGCTGCCAGATGCAACAGCACATGCCTCGGGTATACGAGGTAGAAATCCAAGTCGCCCCTGACCACAATGGAGGCGATGCGGTTTATGTTTCCGAACACGCTGAAGCAGATGCCGAAGCCGAACGCGCAGACCGCCCAGAGGGTCACGACATCCGCCCGCTCCCATCCCTGGACCACAGGAAATCTGGTGAAGTAAATGAGCCAGAAGGAAAGCCACATGGCATCGTTCACCATCATCCCGATGATCCTTCCTATGAAAGTCACCCGGTACTCCATCTGCATGGCAAGGTTGGCCTTCATGTACTCGAAGAGAAATGAAACGTATGACCGTAAGCCACGCGGTGGCCGCTTATCCTCCTTGGACATTGACCCGTCTCACCCCCGCCCTGTAGACCATGCTTGCCAACGCTACGAACACCAGGATCCATACGCTTTGTTTCGCGACCGTCCCACCGAATTCAGGCAGCGAAAGGCTCACGAAAGTCTTGACCGGCCCGTGGAATATCTGGCCTGTTGGAAGGAAGGCGGCAATACGTCTTAGGCCTTCCGGAAAGAGCTCCAGGGGTAAGAGCATCCCTCCCAGGAGCATCTTCACCCTCGAGTATAGGAGCCTGTAGGGCGAAGCGTCCTCAATCCAAAAGGCGCTCAGGCCGATCGCGGCCTGCGCCCAGAAATCCAACGCGTAAGCGAGGAGCGCCGACAAGAAGCCCAGTGTGAACGAAAGTGCCGTCACAGGCGGTGGACCCACCGCGATCCAGATGACGGTCCCGGCTATGGCCAAGTTCCCGAAGAAACCGGTGAGCGCGTTTCCCATGTACTTGGCGTACAGAAACCACGGGTACTTGTACGGCTTGGTGAGGGCATAGGCGAGAGCGCCCGACCGGACGTCATCGTCGATCTCGGCAGCCGCTCTAGGCATACTCATGGCCATGCTTTCGCCGAGCGCGAGGTACCAAAGCATCTGACGCATGGTGTAGCCCCCGATGGACGCGGCGCCCTCCCACCGGTACGTGGTCTTCCATAGCTGCACGAAGACAAACATCACTATGACAACGAACAACTGACGGGACAGCATGTCATAGGCGTAAGTGAGAGCCGTAAGCACTGTGATGCGCAGCATCTCCAGGTACTTCCCGAGATGCCTCAGAGCTCGAAGCCTCCCTTGCCCGCCTCTTCCGACCTCGATCAAGGCGCCACCTCCTCCCTTTGGTAGATGGCGGCGATTATGTCCTCCAAGGGACGGTCGGAGATGGTGATGTCCTGCACTTCACACTCCTTTAGGATGGTGGCTACCGCCGTGTTGATGTTTTGGACCTCCGTGTCCACTTCCAGTTTGAGACCCGCCGCGGCCTGCTTGAGCACTTTCACTCCTTTGATGTCGGGCGGCCTTACCTCTCCGGCCACTCTGAGATCCACTATCTTCTTGTTGAGGTAGTGGTACTTAAGGTTTTTCACCTTGTCATCCAAGACGATCTGGCCGTGGTTTATGATGATGACCCTGTCGGCAAGGTACTCGATATCTCCAACGTCGTGGGACGTGAGAAAGACCGTCGCCTCCTCCTGGTCGTTCCATTTCTTAAGCGTCTGGCGCACGTTCTGCCGGGCGACCACATCCAGGCCGATGGTAGGCTCGTCAAGGAAGATCACCTCGGGCCCGTGAAGGAGTGAGGCTGCGATCTCGCACCTCATCCGTTGGCCCAAAGAGAGCTTCCGCACCGGCTGACTCAGGAAAGGGCCAATCTCGAACGCCTGGACCAGGAAGTCCCTTCTCTTTTCGTGTTCCGCCCGGTCCATCTCGTAGATCTTCGCGAGCAAGTTGAACGTGTCCGAGGGGGGCAAGTGGTACCACAGCTGGGACTTCTGCCCGAACACTGAACCTATTTTGTACGATAGCCTCTCGCGATCGCGCCAGGGAACTAACCCCAGGACGTTGGCTTCGCCGGACGTAGGGAAAAGGATGCCGGTTAGCATCTTGATGGTAGTGGACTTCCCGGCTCCGTTGGGACCGATGAAAGCTACGACCTCTCCCCGCCGGATCTCGAGGTCGATACCCCTAACCGCCTCAATCTCCCGGACCTGTGGGCGGAAGATGCTCCGGATGGAGCCCCTGAGCCCCGGTTCTTTCGTGGCGGTTCGGAATACCTTGGTGAGGCCGCGTGCGGAGATCGCGGTAGCCATGTTAATCACTTCCAGGCTTTTTCACAATCTACAAGTGGGCTCCGCATTTGTCAACAGATCACTGGCTCTAGATCTCTGACTGTGGGATCGGAGGGGTAGGCTAAAG
>DUUV01000030.1 GCA_012841375.1 Candidatus Fermentithermobacillaceae bacterium | reverse complement strand
TTTGCGCAGCACCTAGAAGTCCGGTGAAAAAGTCCGCTTAAGCAGGCTATTAGTGGTCACCACCTCCATCGGGGGTGGTTTTGTTTTATGCGAGGGGAGGAGGCCACGGATATGTCAGATTTGTCAGAGAAAATCATGGATCTTGAACGCCGAGTTGAACGACATTCAGAGGCCATCGAAAACCTCGAAAAATGGCAGGCCAAGCAGAACGGCAACCTCGCGAAGATTGACGACCGCCTGCACAGTCTTGAGCGATGGATCATGGCGACATTGGCAACCGCTGTAGTGTCGCTGCTGATCCAGTTGTTGATGAGGGGGTGAGGAAGTGAGCCTGGTTACTGTTGCGCGTCCAAAGGACGTTGACCTCGCAGTACCGCCTCTTACTCCAGGTCAACCGTCGGGCCTGACATTACGCCAAATCGCGGATGGATACTCGCAATGGGTTACTCGAGATTGGGCACGGGCCTGCAACGTGGAGTATCGGGCAGGTCCAAGCGGTCCGTCGGTCTCGCTCATCGCGGAAGGTGGCACGGTGTGGACGACCGGTGATCCGCGCTGGCCGGTGATGTTGGCGACGAAGGACGGAATATCCATCAAGGAGTTTCCGTCCGAAGCGGAGGTCAAAGCGGCACGATGGGCGTTCAGCGCAGGACCGTGGTTGGTGCGTGACGGCAAGACTGCAGATATCGCAGCTGAGATCAAGAGATGTGGTTTCTCCGGTCTCATGGAGAACTCTTTGCGTGAGAGGGCCGCCATCGGCATCCGCGAGGACGGAGCGATTGTCCACTACGCCAACATGTCAGCTACGCTCCTCCAAGTGCAAGCAGCTATGCTCTCGCTCGGGTGTCGTGACGCTATCGGTTTAGACGGAGGCGGCAGCGTAGGCGTTATAGACCCGTCAGGCAAGGTGCTCATCGGCTATACCTCGCGTCAGGTGTGTTGCGCTCTCGTTTTTAGGCGGCTAGTAGACGAGCATCCAGCCGAGGTTCAACCTCCCCAACCTCAACCGAAAGGCGGTGAGAAGATGATCGTCTGCATAGACCCCGGCCACGGCGGACCGGACCCTGGGGCTGTATCTGCTGATGGCATCCAAGAGAAGAAGGTCAACCTCAGCGTGGCAAAGCGTGTGGCGGAGTACCTGCGGAGAGCCGACGTTCAAGTAGTCCTAACCAGGGACACAGACAAGGAACTCGTCCTGGGCAACGACGACGCAGCGGAGCTTCGCGCCCGGGCTCAAGTGGCTAATAACGCCAAGGCGGACTTCTTCCTGTCGATACACTGCAACGCTGCTTCCACCTCCGACGCAGAAGGCTTTGAGGTGTACCATTACCCAGGAAGTACAAAAGGGGCGATGCTAGCCACGAAGATAGCAGACGCCTACGCCATAGCCTCTGGTCTCAAGAGACGCAAGGTTGCCACAGCCAACTTCCAGGTGCTAAGAGACACGGCCATGCCGGCCGTGCTCATCGAGCTGGGCTTCCTCACCAACAAGGCAGACTGCGCACTACTCAAAGAACCTGCTTTCCTCGACAAAATCGCCCTCGGAATCGCTTTCGGCATACTCAACATGCGGGCCTAGCCCGGGAAAGGAGGAGACACCATGCTGGAGGACATTGTCATCATTGGCATCGTTATGGCGGTTACCGAAATCATAAAGCACCTGCTCAAAAGGCGGCTCAACGAGGATCTCGTGACGCAACTCCTGCCGCTCATCGTGCTTACTTTGGCAGGTGGGCTTAACGTGTTAAACGCCAGGTTATTCGCACCCGATGTGCCAGTCACAGAGGCATTGGCGCAAGGGCTGACACTCGGAGCCATAGCAGGCGGCGTGTATTCGCTGGGCAAAGCCGCCCTGGGTAAGTCTTAAGTATCAAGCCCACAGAACCCCTCCCGTTACCCCCGGATTTCTCCGGGGGCTTTTTTATTTTGACCACAAAACCCCTCTCTAGCAGCCGGCATGGGACTTTCTGCTCATTTTGATGAAAAATTGATAAAAAATCTTCGAAAAAGGTGTTGACATTTACGATTATCGTGGTTATAATGATAGTGAAGAAACACACCGAAAGGGGAATGAAAACATGAAAAAAATCGTCATGATTCCAAAAAGCTTAGACGACCGCCATAAATGCTGGAGAAAGCTGCTGGAGAAAGTTGACACGACAAAGGCAAATGGATACGCCTTTATCGGTGACTGGCTCCGCGCAGGCGAGCGCGCGGAGGTAGAAGTAGGCAGCCTCATCCTCTGCTACGATGAGGTGGGATCCAGGAAGAACTGGTGCCCTGCGGTGCGCGTCCTTAAGGTCGGAGTTGAAACTGACTTGGAGGAAGTCTTCCGCTGGGAAGGGGACTTCCGCGAACGGTCCTGGGCTCTTGCGGTCCGGGATGACATTGCGGCCATCCTGGCCGAAGCACAGGGGCAGGAATCCGAGGAGGGAAGCCTGCTTGCCGGGCTTTCCGATGAAGAGTTGATAGCGGAACTGGAGCGGCGGGGATATACCGTGTCGAGAAAGGAGGGTGAACAATGAGGGTGGTCTACTCCGACCAGCTTGCCTCTCGTCGGAGGCGAGCCTGGGCCATAGTAATCGGCCCAGGTGACGAGCTGGAGGTATTCACCGGGGAGAGCATCCCCGGCAAGGTCGCAGTGGTGGGCTGCGACTACGAAAAGAACGGGGTGTGGTCACACCACACATACCGCCTAGCAGTGGCCGATGGTGTCAGGTTTCTTACCGGACACTTCGGCTTCGAAACCGGAACATTTAGGGAGGGGCTCCGGGCCGCCACCGGCCAACCAACAGACCGGTGGCATGAGGTAGCAAATGCCCTGGGAGTTTCACTCCCAGTGGCTCAGGACTTCCTTCGGGCATGGCTCCCGAAGGAGGCGC
>DUUV01000105.1 GCA_012841375.1 Candidatus Fermentithermobacillaceae bacterium | reverse complement strand
GGTTAGACCATTGGACACATATTCGGACGAAATCGACCTTAGAGAGTACATAGAGATTCTCTGGCGATGGCGGTTTTTCATCGTAGGAATCACTTTCGTGGCGGCGCTCACAGCCGCCCTAGTGAGTGTCTTCGTGTTACAACCGGTCTACCAAGCGTCGGTGCAGGTCTTAGCCCCACAGACTCCGGTACCCGCCGAAGTGATCAAGAGCCCGCACTTTATGGACCTAATCATCGACGGGCTCGATCTGCGCGACCAATACGACGCCTTCTCGCTCTCCAAGGCCGTGTCGCTGGAGACGTCCAAGTCGTCGAATACACTGACCACCATACGGGTGGAGACCGGGAGCAGCGAGCTCTCGACCCGAATAGCCAACAAGATCGCGGATCAGTTCCTGGAATTCGTCAAGAAGACCCATGAGGATACCATAGCGTCCTCTGTGGGCTATTATGAGGAACAGCGAGACGCGGCCGAGGCAAGCCTCGCAGCTGTGCGGGAGGAGCTTGCGGAGCTGAAACAGACCGCCAACCTGGTCGCCCTACAGAACGAAGTAGAAAGGTTGGCAAGTCAGGTTACGTCCTACCTCACCCAGCAAGTCGAGGCCGAACTTAGGGAACGTGAACTTGAGAAGGGCATAGAAGAGCTGGAGAAAGCTTTGGAGACCACTCCCGCCACGGTGCCCGGCCCGCCTGACTGGTCGGGACATCCCACGGAAGTGCCCAACGAGATACATAAGAGCCTTAGTGAGAACTTGGCCTTCAAGAAGGTGGAACTCAGCGAGACTAAGACGAGGCTCGAAGGGATCGCATCCGCACTCCCGTCCCTGAGGGCCGATTACGAGGCCAAATATGCCAGCCTTCTCGATTACCAGAACCAGCTGTACGTGCTCGAGTCGCAAGAAAGAGACCTGACCGGCCAGATCGCTTCGTTCACTGACAGCATCGGAAAACTCACCACCACTCTACCGCAGATGAACGTTGTATCGCCTGCTGTGGAACCCATCCGTCCCGTCAAGCCACAGAAACTCTTGAACACGGTAGTCGCGACGGTCTTGGGAGGCTTCATGTCGGTGCTAGCGGTCTTCGCCATAGAGTACTGGCGCTCGCCGAGGAAACCAACAGGAGTATCTCAGCCGGGCTAGTGGGTCGCGGTCCGGGTATGGTCCCAATGACCTAGACGAACGCCAAAACCAACCGGGTGCTCGGGGAGGACAGCCCGCCTCCCGAGCACCCGGAACCATCTCTCTACGCCCCTATTTCTCCGGCGTGACTACTCTGGAGAGACTATAGCACCCCTGTCGGCTGTCCTGCTCCTATTACCCGCCGCCACAGCCCCTTAAGACGCAGCTTCCTGCGCCCCTCTGGATGCGGGCGGCCACTCTCCTGTTTCCAGACGCTCCTTCAGGGCTTCCAGAGCCCGCAGATAGGCGGTGTCCGAAGCGTTAGAGGCCTTGGCCTGGGCAGCTTCGTTCAGGAGTTCAATCTCTTCGGCACCTACGTACCCGGCGTAAGCCCTGCCCTGGCCGGCCAAAAATGCCCGTACCGCCTGTTCGGTACGTGGTCCGAAAATGCCGTCGGCTTGTCCGCCGTAATGCCCGAGAAAGATAAGGGTCTCCTGAAGTGCCAGTACATCCAGCCCTATGGTGCCGCTTCGAACCGCTGCCTTGTACTCGAGTCTCCGCGGAGGAACCACCTCATCGCCGATCTCGATATCGGGGGCAAGCCCCGCGTCCGAGATGGCCGTGCCCGATGGAGTGTAGTAGTCGGCTATGGTCAGTCTGATTGCCCCCAGTTCCTCTCCCAGAGGGATCACTTGCTGGATGCTTCCCTTGCCGTACGTGCGCTTGCCTACCAAGATCCCTACCCCATAGTCTCGGACGGCACCCGCCACTATCTCAGAGGCGCTGGCACTCCTCTCGTTCACCAGTACCACGACGGGTATGGGCTCCGTATCTATGGAGCCGGTAACGATCTGCCTCTGGATCTTGCCTTGGAGTTCGACAATGGGCCCTTTGGGCACCAGGTGTTGGGCCACCTCTACTCCGGCATCCAAGAGACCGCCCGGGTTATCACGAAGGTCAAGGATCAACCCTTTGGCCCCAAGCCCTTTGATCCTGGCGATTTCGGCGCCGAATGTCATGCCGACGCCGTTATCGAACTGGTCGATATCGATGTAGAACACGCCGTCGCCCAGTTCCTCGGCTTCCACGGCCGACGGGGTGATACGCTGGCGGCTCAGCACAAAATTCAGGATTTCTCCGGTTGAGGGGCGTGTCACGACGAGAACGACCCCGGTGCCTTCGGGACCGCGCAACGCGTTGGCGACGTCGTTCACGTCTGTGTATTCTACGCCGTCTACACT